>NZ_JBYUPV010000011.1:19659-124701 GCF_058133325.1 Paenibacillus sp. MAHUQ-45 | reverse complement strand
TATGAGTATGAGTATGAGTATGAGTATGAGTATGAGTATGAGTATGAGTATGAGTATGAGTATGAGTATGAGTATGAGTATGAGTATGAGTATGAGTATGAGTGTGAGTATGAGTATGAGTGTTAGTATGTATATGAGCATGTAGTATGGATTACGGAAGGAGATGTACACTGTGGAAGTAACTGCGCAGGATGTTGCCGAGTGGATGGTCAAAGAGATTCGCTTCACAGGAACCCTTTATCAGACGGCGGCAATTGAATATGTGAAGACGAATTTCGGCGAGCAATTTGTGTTTGTGAATGAGAATGGGAATGCTTCTCTGGACAAGGAAGTGAAAAAAGCCTTCCGCAAGCTCCACGGCGGCAGGATCGCTTGGGACCGCGATGGATTCTTGTGGGCCTGGACCTAAAAAAACGACCGGTGAGGGTCGTTTTTTTAGATTCAAGAGATCTGGACGGACGGGTTAAGGATCATAGCAGGTATGGGCTATTGTAGGCAGATAAGTAGCATAGTAGATAGCCAAGCTAGCGTCGGGGTCTCTGGAGAATAACAGGAATTACTCCTGTTATTCTAGATCTAGATCAGCAACACAATAATTTAACAGGAAATTCTCCTGTTAAATACTGAATGGAGCCCCGATTTAGCTTCTTCCCGGGGAATTAACTGGAGTTTTTCCAGTTAATTCTGGTTTATTGAAGAAAATCGCCGGATTAACGGGAGTTTTTCCTGTTAAGCTTGGCTACTTTCCTTTGGTTCATATAACAAGGGATATACGAGCTACTTGTTGGTAGCGTGACTAGCGACTCGTCAGCAGAATGAGTTTAACCACACAAAATTAGTTACCTAACAACAGAGAGTCTAATCACATAGGCTAGCTCTCCGCAACAGAATGAGCCCGATCACACAAAACTAGCATTCTCTAGCAGGACAAGACCAACCAGACAAATTATTTACTTTGCAACAGGATGAGTCAAATCACACATGCTAGCTACTCCGCAACAGAAACAGAATAAGCCTTCCCTCGCTCCGGGCTCAAGTTTGTCTAATTGACCCCGCTCTATCAAACTAGCCACAGCTTAATCTTCCCCCAAAGCGCGTTCTCATTCGTATTCTTTCTTACTTTCTCTTACTTTTTCTTACTCTTTCTTTCAAGCTGACCTAATGTCTCAGCTACCTAACTAGACTATATCTACATGTATCCCTCTATACCGGGACAACCCGGGTGCTCTTCTCCATTGGTGTGCTGCACAGCGGGCAGGGCTTGGAGGCCAGATGGTCCTCGGCCCCGCCTGCCTTCATGCGTGTCCAGCCGGGGCAGGACGCGCCGGTGCAGTTCCACACCGGCACGGTGTGGGTCCGGCCGGCCGGAGTTCTGGCGGCAGGCAGCGCCTTGGCCGTGACGACGGCGGCGCTGCGGTGCCCGGAGCCCGTCCGCGTGGACCCGGCAGCTGACCCTGTGGCAGCCGCCGAGCGAAAAGCGGACAGCATGAAGCGTGAGACGTCCGCTTTTTTGCCCCTGTGCCGGGCCGGGGAGCTGATGAACAGCTCCTCCCGAGCCCGGGTCACGGCGACATAAGCTAGTCGCCGCTCCTCCTCCAGCGCCGCTAGCGCCAATCCTGCGGCAGCGGCGCTACTGCTCCCGGCCCCGGATTTGCGATCCTTGAGCCGGTCGGCCTCCAGTGCCGAGCTATGCGGCAGGATGCCTTCAGAGGCTCCGATCAGGAATACGACCGGGAACTCCAGCCCTTTGGACTTATGAATCGTCATCAGCGCAATTCGGTCGCCTTGTTCCTTGAGTCCGGATTGGCGGCTGTGTTCGTTCCGTTCAGTCACATTGTCTATGAAATCAATGAATGTCTGGATGCTGTCAAACCGTTCTGCCGAGGCTTCCAGTTCATCCAGCATTTCTTTTAGCGTCTCCCGGTGTAGAGTAGCTTGATGTCGTTCATTAGCTTCGATGAAATAATCATAGAATTGTTTGCGGATCTGCCGAATTGCTAGTACCGGAATCTGTTCCCGCAGCCCGCGGATCAGATCCAGCCGCTCCCGCAGCTTGACGGCCTTGAAATCCTCCATGCCCGGCAGGGATAGCAGATGGATCAACGGGCCTTGCTTCGGCTGCACGGCCTCCATGCGGCGAATATGTTCCATTCCCTTCTCCCGGTTCATGTACAGGGTAGGAAGGATGTTCTCGATGGCGGCAAAATTACGCCGGTTCAGCGATAGCCGCAAATGGTCAACCACCGGTGAGATCAGCCAATGCTCATAGAGCAGCTGGCCTTCGCCGTAATCGACATACGGAATGTCGCGTAGTAGCAATAGTTCCAGCAAAGCCCGGTTGTTGCTGGAAGCCCGGTAGAGCATGGCAAAATCACGGTACTCCCGTCGCCCGGCTGCTACCTCGTTGACGATGAAATCCACCATCTGCTCCGCTTCCTCATCCGCTGTCTGCGGACGCAGATAACGCGGCTGGCTGCCGGTGCCTTTGGCGGCTTGCAGGGTCTTGGAACGTCGCCGCTGGTTATGGCGGATAATCCCGTTGCCGAGCCCGACAATGGCCGGGCCGGAGCGGTAATTAATATCCAGCGTAATGACCTTGGCCCCAGGATACAGCTTCTCAAATTCCAGAATGAACTCGCTGCGGGCACCGTTAAAAGAGTAGATTGTCTGGTCATCGTCCCCGACTACCATCAGGTTGTTCCGGGGCTGGGCGATCATTTTAACCAATTCGTATTGCAGAGCGTTGGTGTCCTGGAACTCGTCCACCATCACATAATGAAAACGCTCCTGGAGATCACTCAGCAGCCGGGGGCGATCCTTCAGCATCTGGTAGGCAATTAGCAATACATCGTCGAAATCGATT
Organism: Paenibacillus sp. MAHUQ-45; assembly: GCF_058133325.1. Lineage (NCBI taxonomy): Bacteria > Bacillati > Bacillota > Bacilli > Caryophanales > Paenibacillaceae > Paenibacillus > Paenibacillus sp. MAHUQ-45. The sequence continues at coordinate 121,838 of NZ_JBYUPV010000011.1, read as the reverse complement.
TTGAAATGCTCAGTCTTCCATTGCTCATAGAGACGCAGGACGGCCTTCATCTCTTGCTCGGCGATGGTGGACTCCGGCAGATCTTCCACGGTGCCCATGTTCATTTTGCAAGTTGACAGCACGGTCAACAGTGTTTCTGGCGGATAGGCATCCTTGGGTAGTCCCAGCTCGCGCATGATTTGTTTCAGTAGAATATGCTGACGGCGTGTTTCGCTAAAGATCTCCTGTTGCAGTCCCTGTCTGCGCAGGAAATACAGGAAGAAGGAGTGAAAGGTTCGGGCTTGCAGCCGCGAGACATCACTCTCATTCACACCTGGTAATAGGGCAATGCGCTCACGCATTTCTGCCGCCGCTTTATTGGAAAAGGTCAGCAGCAGCAACTGGCTTGCGGCAATACCACGCACAGACAGCAGATAACCGGTTCTGGCGATCAGCACTGAGGTTTTGCCAGAACCGGCTCCGGCCAAGGTCAGCAGCGGTCCAAGATGATGCCGAACAGCCGCGATCTGCGGCTTGTTCAGGTGAATGCCACCTTGTTCCAGCCTGCGAAAATAACCTGCATCCGATTCGCCGGACTTGACCAGCTCCTTGCTGGTCATAGCAGAGGCCACAGCCGCCTGCGGAATACGTTCCCCGGAAGCGCCCAAGGGGATATTATGAAATAAGAGCTTGTTCAATGAAATCACCTTCGTTTAATCCTTCTTATGCCGTAAAACAGACAATCTACAATATATCATCTGATTCCGAATGATGCACAAAGAAAAACTGTAAATCATGTATTTTGAGATAAAAAGTCAAATCTCCCAAATCTCGATATGATAATTTATAGACAAAGGAGGGAGCGCACCCATGAGAGACAAAGGGCATTCCAGAGCGGTGAAGAAATCGCTAGAGTATATCGAGGAGAATCTGACGGAAGCAGTGACGCTGCGCGAGGTATCGCGGCACATTACCTTCTCGCCACAGCATTTCTATAGAATCTTCACTGCGGCGGTAGGCAGCACTGTTGCGGGCTATATCCGTAGAAGAAGGTTGGCGAAAGCGGCGAGCGAGCTGATCTATAGCGATAAACGGATATTAGATATCGCTTTGGAATACCGTTTTCAATCCCAGGAGGCCTTCACCCGAGCATTCAAAAAGGATTATCGACTAACCCCTGGTCAATATCGAACCTATTCCAGAGAACTCGTTAAAGGAGGAAATACAATGCTTACAACAGATAAGGCGTTGCAGGGCTGGACTGTAACAGGTCAAAATAGCGGTAGCTACAAGGTGTCCGTGGACCAATCGGAGGTGCATACTGGGAAAGCTTCGGCACTGCTCCAATCAGTTCACTCCGTTGCTACTGGATTTGTTACTCTAATGCAAATGTTTAGCGCACAGGCTTACTTGGGCCAACGTCTCAAGCTGACGGCTTTTGTCAAAGCGGAGAACATCGAGGATTGGGCCGGACTATGGATGAGAGTGGATGGCAAAGGTGGAGAAATGCTTAAATTCGATAATATGCAGAATCGCCCTATCAAGGGTTCCAGTGACTGGAACCAATATCAGGTGGTCCTGGATATTCCGCAGGAGGCCCATGGAATTGCATTTGGCATATTGTTGAGTGGCACTGGAAAGGCTTGGAGTGACGAATATCGCTTTGAAGTTGTGGATGCCAAGACACCAACGACTGACGAATCTGCGGAAGATGGTCTGCCGCTGGAGCCAGTGAACCTGAATTTTGAATTGTAACTGAGTTTTTGAGAAAAGGCAGCTCGCTCCCAAAAGTCGAAAAAGCAGCGGGGAATTCTGCAGCGGGGCTGCTTTTACACTGAGTCAGTGTCCCGCTCTATCCAGAGCGGCGATTCTCCCCAGAATCTCGTTCACATGCCGCTCGAATAACTTGGGGCGGTCTTCTTTGATTTCCTCCAGTAAAAAGGAGAGCACCCGCTTGACCTGTGGTGGCATCCCTGCGGCAATATCGGCGTATTCGACCCGGCAGAAGTCATCTTTTAAAATTCTTTTATTCAGCACAATCGCCCAATCCCGGGCCGGTTCCAGCATGGCAGGCAGCGACTCTAGCAGCTGGGTCAGATACATCTCCGTCTGGTAGCTCTCCACGAAATGAACAAGGCTGAACATGACCTCCTCTTGCTCTGTTTCATCATCGAACACCCTGAAAATCTCATGAATGATTCTGTCTTCTGTATCCCCTGCAAGGCCCTCCAGTGTACGGTCAAACCGTTCGCATTCCAGCTCCGTGCGAAGAAACCGATTCTCGTATAGCGTGGCAATGCCGGGGTGCAAGTTTTCTTTCAAGGATATGACTCTCCTTCTCTTCACATTCGAATTAAATCCGTAATTACATATCTTTTATTTTAGAAGCCGTAGAAGAATATTTCTACCTTATTCAGCAGTGCTGGGATACAATATTATAAGATTTATCGATAGTTCATTTTACTGTGCGGGAGCTTGCTAGCATGAATAAAGGCTTGGTCTATAAAGTTGCATTGTTGCTGCTGGGCATAAGTTTGTTGGGATATTTTCTGGTTCAATTCTCGCTTGCTGGGGCCGGTACCAAGCTCAATGCAAGGGCAGGTTATCTGGATTTAAGAGGCTGGGATTTTAAAAAAGACGGCAACGTGGAATTGATGGGCGAGTGGTCATTCTATTGGAATAAGCTGCTGACGCCTGATGAGCTACGTGCCGCTGCCGCAGATGAGGACATCATCAAGGTTCCGGGAAGTTGGAATCGTCATCTTGAGGAGCAAGGAATAATGCAGCCTACTGGGTATGCTACTTATCGTCTGAGACTGCAATTAGATGATCACCAGGAGGGGATGTACGGCATCCGGACCGCCAATATCCGAATGGCGAACCGTATTTTTGTCAACGGAGTAGAGATTGGGGCAAGCGGTTCTCCCTCTTCGGACGGAAGAGAGGGCCGACAAGGTAACGTTCCTTATGCTAGTTTTTTCCCGTTATCAGGGGGAACGTCGGAGATTGTAGTGCAAGTATCTAATACGTTATATGCTTCGGGTGGAATGATCTATCCGCTTCTGTTCGGAGCGCAGGATGATGTTTTAGGTGTAAGAGAGCGCAGCGTCTTTAAGGATGGGGTACTGATCGCTGGTTTTTTTGTACCTGCTGCCTACTTTCTGATCTTATACCGGTTACGCAAACAAGAGCGATCAACGCTGTATTTGGGGCTTTTTTGCCTCTTTGTGATTCTCTATATGATGACACATGGTGAGAAATTGCTGGCGATGCTTATTCCGTCGTTGCCTTACACGGTTTTGATGAAAATACAGCCTATCTGCTCCACACTCGGCTACTATTTTCTGCTGCTATCTGCGGTTGAGTTAAATCCCCAGGCGATTCATAAAAGAATTGTGCAGGGGGCTCACTGGCTTATGGCGGTTGTGGTATCTTCAGCGCTGGTGCTGCCGATGAAGACGTTTTTTAAATGGGATCTTCAGATGATTGGGCTCGGCTTTTCTATGCTGCTGTTTGTAATGTACATTATGGCCAATTCGATTCGGACGCACAAAGCGGATGCTTTCTATATGATCATGAGTATGCAAAGTATTTTTGCGATTGTAGCCATCAGCACCATGCAAGTTCTAGGTATGTATGACGATCAAGTCCTCATTCCTTATGAAATGTTGATCTTCGTTGCTGCGCAAGCATTGATGTTTGCCAGAAGATTCGCTGAATCGGTCCGAGAAGTCGAGGCACTATCGAGCAAGCTACTCACGCTGGATGGGCTCAAAGACGAGTTTATGGCCAATACATCCCATGAACTGCGTACGCCGCTGCACGGCATGATCAATATTGCAGAATCGATGCTGGAGAGTGCTGCCGGTAACGCTAATAACGAGAAACAGGCCGAGAATCTGGCGATGATTGTGGCGACGGGCAAGCAGCTTTCCTCGCTGATTAATGATATTTTGGATTTTTCCAAGCTAAAGAACGGGGAGATTACGTTGCACAGGCGGTCTGTAGACCTACCTTCTGTAGCCCAATCCGTACTGGAAGTGATTCCTTATCTGCTCAAAAGAAAACCGGTGAAACTCGTGCAGCAGTGGCCGGATCAGCTGCCTTTGCTGGATGCCGATGAGGATCGGCTGAGACAGATCCTGTACAATCTGCTGGGCAATGCTGCGAAGTTTACAAGCAAAGGACAAATTACGCTATCCTCACATGCTGAAGGAGACGATGTCGTAATTATTATAGAGGACACCGGCATAGGGATTGAAGCGGAGCGGCTGGAGACGATCTTTGATGCTTTTGATCAGGGTGGAGACGCGGTTCATCGCGACTATGCGGGGACAGGACTTGGACTCTCCATTACCAAAAAGCTGGTCGAGCTAAGCGATGGACGGATCAGAGTGGAATCTGTGCCGGGTCAAGGTTCGCGATTCATTGTGTACCTGCCTTCTGCGAAGACAGTCTCGTCTCCAGTGTCGGCCGTTTCGGACAAGCCAACGAAGCTTGTTGAATCGATAGACTCCGCTTCTGGATCTGTTCGGTCAGTAGAAGTGCAGGAGCTGCGGTCAAGCCGGGCACGGGAGGCTGCGGATGCTGAATACCGGATAATGGTCGTTGACGATGATCCAGTCAATTTGCAGGTGCTGATCAACTTGCTAGAGCTTGAACATTATGAGGTAACGGCGTTCAGCGGGGGAGAGGATGCACTGGCAGCTCTGACTGGGACTCAGTCGTTTGATCTCATCATCACAGACTGGATGATGCCAGGCATGTCAGGACTGGAGCTTAGCCGGACCATCCGTGAACGTTTTATGCTATCAGAGCTGCCGGTGCTGTTGCTCACGGCCCGCAGCCGGCCAGAGGATATCCGGATTGGCTTTGAGGCGGGAATTAACGATTATTTGAGCAAGCCGGTGGACGCTGGGGAGTTAAAAGCAAGGGTGCGTACACTTCTGGAACTGCGTCAATCCGTGCGAACGGCGATTCAATCGGAGCTGGCTTTCCTGCAAGCCCAGATTAAGCCGCATTTTCTATATAACGCTTTGAATACTATTATCGCCATTTGTCCAACTGAGCCGTATCAGGCTATGGATTTGCTCATTGAGCTTAGTCAGTATTTGCGCAGCAGCTTTGATTTCCGCAACCGTGATCGCTTGATTTTGCTGGATAAGGAATTGGAGCTGGTTCAATCTTATCTGACGCTGGAGAAGGCGAGATTCAACGAGCGGCTCCAGGTTGAGCTGAATCTGGAGGGAGACCTTCGCACAATGATTCCGCCGCTTAGTATTCAGCCATTGGTGGAGAATGCGATTAACCATGGCATTATGAAAAAAGAATGTGGTGGCGTGGTTAAGGTATCGGTAAGCCAGAGCGATGACCATATCCGTATTGAAGTAACGGATAACGGTGTAGGTGTAACAGAGGAACGGTTGTCGCTTGCATTATCGGATAGCGAGGGCGGTAGAGTAGGTATGAAAAATATCAATCGCCGGCTGTTGATGCTATATGGTGAAGGTTTGCAAGTAGAAAGCGTGCCGATGCAGGGAACAACGGTTAGCTTCCGCATTCCGATGAAGAGAAGATAGTAGGACTTGAGCTTGTGGGATTCAATGCAGGCAAACTGCTGCCTGGATAATGCCAAAATGTACAAAAACAAGACACCTTCTCAGAAAGAGATAGGTGTCTTGTTTTTGCATTTTTATCCGGAAACCGCTGAGGGGATTGAGATTCTTTAGCGATCTCCATTTTTTCAAAGCCAAAGTACGGAGAACGAGAAAGTGGATCGTGCTCCGTACTTTTAGTAGGGACTAGTGTTGCATAAGAGATTGGTAAAGCGCAGTTGTCTTCGAATCGGGCTCGCTACCAAGCTCCTTGTGCAGCATCTCTGCGAATGAATGATAATAGGTTTGCAGCAACTCGTAATCTCTCAGGCTGGCACAAGCCTGAAGGAGTTGCTGGCAAATCTCCTCAGAGTAGGGGTCCTTATCCCGGGCGGACACCAGCCTTTTGATGGCTTGCGTCTCATGGCCCGCCGTCGTTTCTTCCCTAGCGATGGCGAGCACCAGCTCTATATATTGCTGCCTCAGCTGCTCTTGTCGCGGCTTGGCCCACCAAAAGTCGTGCTCCTCCAGGTAATGTCCGGAGTAGAGGCGAAGCGCATTGTCGTAATGGTGTGATGAAGCATTGGGGGAAGGAGACGGGTCCTTCAGAATCCTCTCCAGTTCCTGCACGAACAGTTCGACATCGGTAACTATTCCCTCCAGCGTCAGCCGATAACAGTCCTGTGCAAATTCAATACCAGCGCCCTCGTCCCATTCCCGTAGCAGCTTACGAATCTGATAGACAGAGGTATGCAAATGGGTCAATCCTTTGTCTGGGGCATAGTCTGGCCATAAAGTGTCTAGCAATAGGTTTTTGCTGACCCACTGTCCTTTGCTATGGAGCAGGAACGCGAAGAGCTCCTGCGCTTTGGAGGTTCGCCATTTCAATTTAACACCGGGCGTACCGCCCCGAAGCTCCAGACGGTGAAAGCATAGGATGGACGGCTCGTATTCTGTCTGCGTAGCCTGAGACAGTGTGTTGTTCTTACGGCGATAAATATCTAACATGCGTGTAACAGTTTTGGCAAAGCGGCCAGTGCTGACAGGCTTGAGCAAGTAATCAAGGGCATTTAGCTCGAATGCTTCGACGGCATATTCGGAGTATGCGGTGACGTAGACGATGCGAATGTCGGGGTCAAGCTGCAAAATATATTCGGCAGCAGCCAGGCCGCTCATCTCCGGCATGCCGATGTCTAGAAAGACAAAATCAACTTTGCATGTACGGAGATACTCCAGGCTTTCTCGTACGGTCGTGAAGGCGCCGATAACTTCGATCCGTCCGTCTGCTTTAATTAGTCTTTCCATTTGGATTAGTGCAGCCTTCTCATCATCAATCAATAGGGCTTTCATCGCGTTGGAAAAGAGGCTCCTTTCACATTATCTTCATGAATGAAATTGTATTTTATCGTGAAGCCAGATTTGAGACATTACTCATAGACACTTACCAGTGGCTAGAATTATACGATAATTTGGCCTCACTTAATATGGAGTTTATTGGTAATTAGAGAGGACTGCCCTCTTTGAAGTCTGTATTGGGAAAGAAGCCTTCTTTTTGCCGGGGCCCATTCGTTCCTCCACTGTCGTTCATATCCTAAAAGTAAAATGATAAATCTGGAGATGAACGTATGTCACTGCCAAATAAAGCAGGGATCTCACAAGCGGCCAAGATTGATGTGCTGATTCCTGCCATTGAAAAGGATCTGGCGACCTTACCACATGTGGTGAAAGCTGTTAGAACCCATGTTAAGCACCCCATTGGCCGAATCCTCATTGTTGCCCCGCGAAAGGAGCGCCTGCTGCATTTTTGCCGGGAGCACAGCTGTACTTTTATAGATGAGAATACAGTGCTCCCTATTACGAAAAAAGACATACATTACCGCTCACGTACTTGGGAACGTTCTGGCTGGCTGTTTCAGCAGCTGCTGAAGCTGGGCGGCGACAAGCTCTGTAAGGCCGATTACTTTCTGGTCATCGATGCTGATACGGTGCTGATTGCCCCGCATCGGTTTCGTCAGAACGGTCGAACCGTGTTTTTCAGCCGAAGCTGGAGCCAGCCGCAGTATTTTGTCACGTACAAAAAACTTATGGGACGCAAGGCCAGCGCACCGTCTTCGCTCGTCACTCATTATATGCTCTTTGAGCGGAGCAAGCTTTCCCGGATGAAGAAGGAGATCGAAGCCCGGCACGGCGTGCCCTGGTATTCGGCTATCCTCCGCAGTATGAATCGGAGTAAGCAGTTTGCTTTTTCGGAATTCGAGACCTACGGCAATTACGTGTACCAGAATAGCCCTGGCGGGATGCTGATTCGTAAGGCACGCAACAAGAGTCTGCACCGTAACGCTGGCGAGGTCTCCCAGACGGAGAAGGCGATGCTGGGCAAGAGTTATAGATCCTTGTCCTTTCATAAACGCAAAGGGTATTCCCGATCATCGCAGGCCAGTCGCCACTGATTGAAGGTGACGGCTGCCTGACATCAGAGATAAGGGGGCGTCAATGTGCGGATCGTTCTCCTGTCCGGAGGCTCTGGCAAGCGGCTGTGGCCGCTCTCCAATGAGATCAGGTCTAAGGTGTTTCTGAAGCTGTTGCGTTCTGACACAGGCGTTATGGAATCCATGCTGCAGCGGATGTGCAGAGAGCTGGACCGGGCCGGGCTGCTGGCATCCAGCTGTATTGTAACGCACGCGTCGCAGGTTGATATTACCGTTAGTCATGTGGGGGAGGGCATTCCCGTGCTTGGCGAGCCGCAGAAGCGGGGCACCTTTACCGCCGTTGCTCTGGCGGCCAGCTATTTCTATTCCGTGCTAGGCGCCAGCCCGCAGGAGACGGTGGTAGTTCTGCCGGCGGATGCTTATGCTGCGCCGTCTTTTTTTCAGCTCCTGCAGAGCTTTCCGGATGTGCTTAGAGATGGGGCGGCAGAGATTGCGCTGATCGGGAGTGTGCCGAGGTTTCCCTCCGAGGAGTTCGGATATATAGTTCCGCAGACAGGAAGCCCGGGCGAGGGCTATTATCATGTAGACCGCTTCGTCGAAAAGCCTGATTCGGCCACGGCGCGAACACTGATTGCGCAGCAAGCGCTGTGGAACTGTGGCGTCTTCGCCTGTTCATTGTCTTTTCTCTTGAATAGTCTGTCTGAACGGGGAATCCCACTAGCATATGACCAGCTGCTGAAGAGCTACGACGGGCTCCCTCAGGAGAGCTTCGACCGCGAAGTGCTGGAGCATTCGCGCCACACGGTAGTGATCCCGTACAGCGGTAACTGGAGTGATCTGGGGAGCTGGGATAGCTTATCAGCCCATCTGGAACACCAGGTTACTGGTAAAGGTAGCGTTTCTCCTGATGCGCACCAGACGTATCTGGTCAATGAGCTGTCCCTGCCGGTACATGTTATTGGCCTGACTGGCGCCATTGTAGCGGCTAGCCCGGACGGCATTCTCGTTGCGGACAAGAACCGGGCTAATGAGATCAAGACGGCGCTCGGGAGCAGTTATTCTGTGCCCAGATACGAGGAGACGCGCTGGGGAACCTCTGTCATTCTGGACGATGGCTCCAGTGAAGATGGACCTGTGACCATAACCCGAAAGCTGCAGATCCATCCTGGCAAGCATACCGAGTATCATCTCCACCACAGGATATCTGAAGTGTGGACAGTAATAGAAGGCACAGGAAAATATAGACTGGATGGAGCGGAGCATGCTTTATCCACTGGTGACATTGTGCAGGTTCCCGCAGGGGCGGGGCATGCGATCAAGGCGGTGACTTCGCTCATTCTGATTCAGATTGAGACGGGTGGACGACCGGAAGAAGCTGATTATGTAAGTTTAGCTCGCAGTTGGAACAGTGGGGCGGAGCAATCTTAGCCCGTCAGGTGAAAGGGTATGGGGTAATGAAGAAGCGAGAGGGAAAAAAGGACCGGGCGTGAATGCCCGGTCCTATCGTGTAGAAGAGGTTCTGTAACGAATGCTGGTGCTGCGTCGTTATTTTTTATTTATCACATGCCGAATTCCTGCAGCCACGCCATCTTCATGGTTGGTCGTTGTGATGTAGTCACAGTTCTCCTTGAGAAGCGGTGCGGCATTTGCCATGGCAATACGGTAGCCGGCAGCCTCGAACATTGGCAGATCGTTATAGCTGTCGCCCATGACTACGGTTTGCTCCATCGGAATACCGTAATGGGCGGCCAAAATGGCCAGGCCTGAACCCTTGTTGGCCTCTTTATGGTTGATTTCGATATTATTGACATGGGAAGAAGTGATGATCAGGCCAGGAATGGAAGCAAATCTCGTAGAAGCCTCTTTCAGCAGCTCGCGGTTAAGCGAGAAGGCTAGCGTTTTATAAATAACACTCTCTTCTTTGCTCCAGACCTCCTCCATGCTCTCTACATAGGTTACGGCTGCCTGACGGAACTGTTGATCGATAACGCTTTTCAGCAGTAATTGCATTTCTTCTGGGAGTTCGTCACCGCCTTGTGTGGACAGCTTCTCCAAGTGTACGCGTTTGTTCAGCTCTACGTAGACGTTGTCTTCTGTGTAGACCTCATAATATAAGTCAGGGATCTCGCTCATCCAGCGCAGCGCCGGGATCACATCTTCTTTATGCAGCGGCTTGCTGGCAGCAAGCGTTCGGTCCTGTAGCGTGACTACAGCGCCGTTGAGACTCACCACCGGTAATTCCAGCTCGGCCAGCCGGAGCTGCTTTTCTGCATCCATATACGAACGTCCTGTAGCAATAATGACAATAGCCCCATGATTTTGAGCCTGTACAATAGCTTCGCGGTTCCCCGGACTGATATTGCCGTTATCGTTCAACAGGGTGCCGTCCATATCCAAAGCAATCAGCATATTCTGGCTCTCCTTTAACGTTAGTAGTCCCTGTAAAGGGCGATGAAAGTGTCAATGATATTTTATCACTAGTTTCCTGAAAACGTAAATTCCATTTTCATCAAATAGACACTAACATGTACAGAATGGGGGCCAATCGTGGTACAATAATGGATAGTGAACTGATAGGCCGGACAAGGTCGCCAGTCCCTTGCCGTCCTGCGGCTTGAGCTGGCGGTCTTTAGCCTGCAAGGTATCTGGCAGGTTGCCTATGCTGTTGTACCCAAGGAGGACCCTTATGAGATCTAGACATTTAGCTACAATATCACTCGTCGTTATGGCGATCGGCTTTCTGATTACGTTATTTCTGCCGGAGAACCTGGCTGTTATTCTGCTGAGAGGCGGCTTTGAAGCCGGATTGGTAGGGGGAATTGCGGACTGGTTCGCAGTGACAGCATTGTTCCGCCATCCCATGGGGCTGAAGATTCCCCATACCTCCCTGCTGCTTAAGAACCGGGATAAAATCATCCAGTCACTGATCCACGCGATGGAGAATGAACTGCTCAATAAGAAGAGTATCGAGGACAAGCTGCGGAAGTTCGGCTTTATCACAATCGCTTCTCGCTTGTTGACCAGGGTGTTCAGCCGGAAGAAGGCCCGCCAGGAAATGCTGGAGCAATTGAAGAGTATCCTGCTGAAGGTGCCTGCCGAGAAGGCCGTTCCGTATCTGCAAAAGGCGGTCTCCAGCTACCTCAGTCAGGCTGATCTTGGCACTGCAGCCGATGTTGTCTTGAGTAAGTTGATGAAGGACAACAAGGATGTGGCCGCACTCGACTTTGCGCTGCAGGGCGTGTCCTCGTGGACCGCGCGTCCGGAGACCAAGCTGATGCTGGGCAAGCTCGCCAGCCAGAAGCTGGCTGAAGTCAAGCTGGGCGGCTTCAAGGGCATGGCCTTTCAAGCTTTTGTCGGATTCGTTGATGAAGAGATGCTCGGCGATATGCTGCAGGGCATGTTAATCTCCGGGATACGGGATTTCCAGGAAGAGGACAGCCCTTACCGCGAAGAAGTTATCCGTGAGATTCGTACGGGATTGTTCCAGCTTATAGGTGACGAGAAGCGTCTGACCTCCTTGAAGTCTTGGGCGGTTGAACAGGTGGAAGGCCCAGCGGCCAACGGCTTCCTGGTGGCTCAACTTGAGCTGCTGCGCAGCAAGGCTGTGGCGCTGCTGGAAGAAGAGCAGGCGACAGGTGGGCGCAAGCTGTTCGCACTGTATGCCATGCTCGCCCGCCGTATCCGCGGAGAGCAGCAGTGGATTCTGAGCTGGGAAACGCGTGTCCGCGATTCCCTGATTGCCTTTGTAGAGGCCAACCATTACCGGATTGGTCTGCTGGTGAAGGAGAATCTGGACAGCATGGACGATGCCAGCCTAGTGAATATGCTGGAAGAGAAGGTGGGCAAGGATCTTCAGTGGATTCGGGTCAACGGGGCATTATGCGGCTTTGTTGTCGGATTGGTTCTTACCGTAATCCAATTGATCTGACCCAAGTCTTGAATAATTGAAAGAAGCGGAGCAGTGAATGCAATCCGGAGGTGGCTTAATGCCCCCCGGAGGGCTTCGCTGCTTTTTTGCTTTATCGGAGCAAGCCAATACCCACTCGCCAGCAATTGGAGCGGTCATCTGGCGACAAGGAATACCGATCGGGGTACCCTCGGCCTCAGCCGTTCGCGGCTAACATGAAGCCTCCCTCTGACTGTCGGCATGCTTCTATGTGCAGATAGCTTACTCCTCGCTGCAAAGGCTTTGATACAGCACCTCTAGCCGCTCCGCGGTGTGCTGCCACTCAAAGGTCTGCAGCGCATCGCTGCGCCCCTGTGCCCCGATTCGGGCGGCTAATGCGGGATTGCGCGCCAGCCGCAGCAAATATCTGGCGAAGGGCAGCGCCTGCGTATAGCGCTCTACAAGATAACCGTTATGTCCGGGAACGATGATTTCCCGGATACCGCCATTCTTGGAGGCGACGACCGGTAGTCCGGAGGCCATGGCCTCTACGTTCACCAGGCCGAAGGATTCATGGCGCTGGGAAGGACAGACGAAGGCATCCGCGGCCTGGTATAAGCCGTGGATGTCTTCGTGGGGGACACTGCCGGGAAAGGTGACCGGCACACCCAGTCGGCGGGCGAGCCCTCTCAGCCGCCGGATGTACGCCGGCTTGCCTCCGCCGGCGACGACCAGATGCGTGCGGGTGTGCCGGTTCAGGAGGGCGACTGCCCGGATCAGTACCGGCACACCCTTGCGCGGAATGATCCGGCCGACGAACAATACGGTGAAGGCCGGAGGTAATCTGTGGAGCCTCCGCAGTCGCAGCCGCTCCGGCTGTGACACGGGGGCGAATCGAGACAAGTCCGCGCCTAGCGGGACGACACGAATGCTCTGTCTTATGCGCGGGAACCGCCGGGCTAGCCGCCGCTGCAGGGAGGCGCTGTTGGCCACGATGAGATCGGCCCGCGCCAGTCGGGAGGCTGTCTTGTTCGAGGCCGGCACAAAGGTCAGGGAATGGAGGAAGAGCACAGCAGGCGTTCGGGGGTGCTTCTGCTTCACGGCAGCCAGCAGATACGGGCGGTTATCTACCTGAACTATATCGAAGTGTTTGCCTTCAAGATAGTTCAGAACCGAGGTGCGGTATCTAGCTGGACTCCCGGCTGGCAACCGCACGATCTCGACACTGGCCAGTTCTTCGGTAACCGGTAGCTGTGGCATGCTGCGGCTGACAATGGTAACTTTGTGCTTCACCGCCAGTCTCTTGGCTATGGCCCAGATACAGATTTCCACCGATCCGCCCCCAGGCACCGGAAACTGTTCCGGCGCGATGATACAAATGTGCATAGTCCCATCCCTCCTGTCCTCACTTCCTCTCGCTCTTTTACCATATGCAACCCGTTGGGCTAAAGATACAGATTGAGTAGAGAGAAGGCGTTTACCCCATTCGAACAGTAAAATGCCCGCATACAATACAAGGGCGATCATGTCTGAGCGAATGATTCTGACTTAGAACAGGGGAGTGGGCTGACTTGGGAACGAAGCATAGAACAGGATTGATGAGCAAATGGATCAAAACCAAAGTGTTGCTGCGAAGTCCAGAGATTTCGCCGCTGGTTCCGGATACACAAAGATTTACCAAAGCAAACCTGCAGAGCATGCTGCATAAGTACGACATGGTCTATGTGAAGCCGGTCAACGGTACTTATGGCAAGGGTGTCATGAGGGTGGAACAGAAGCGGGGTTCGGGTGGAACAACCTATAAGTACCAGAGTGGGACGACCATCCGTACCTTCGGATCCTTCGATGCCTTCCACCTTTCGCTCAAGAAAGCAACCGGCGGACGCAGTTATTTGATCCAGAAAGGGATCGAACTGCTAAAGCATAAGGGAAAGCGTTTTGATCTGCGGGTCATGGTCCAGCTCAGCCCGAAGGGGAAATGGGAGACAACGGGGCTGATTGGCCGGGTGGCCCAAAAAGGCAAGATTGTTACGAACTATCACAGTGGTGGCAAGCCAACCGCGATTGAGACACTGCTGGCCCCGCATCTAGGCGCGGCTCAGCAGGTAGATGTCATAAGAAGGCTGGAGAAGCTAGGACGGGATACCGGGCGATTCTATCATAAGAAATATCCCGGATTTAAGCAGGTTGGTGTGGATGTCGGTCTTGATCGCAAAATGACACCATGGATTATTGAGGTGAATACCAATCCCGATCCCTATATTTTCAACCAGCTTAAAGATAAAAAAATGTACCGTAAGGTGATGTCGTATCGCCGTGCTCACAACAAGGCAAAGACGACTAAGAAATAAACTTGATTCTAGCTGCCCGTTTAGGATGCAAGCTGGGTCTTGGCGGTAGCAATGACGGCAGCTACTTTCTGTTCCGACTCGATGATTTTCTGTTTGGCTTCGGCAAGCTGCCGGTATTGGGAGGCCATGGAGGACAGGGACTGTGAAGTCAGGCTGGCGTTCTGCTTGCGGATGGCGGCCTTGAAATCGCTCCAGTCTGCTGTTAGCCGCTTGTTTAATGCGGAGACGACGCTTTTTTGCGCCTTAATCGTCGACTGCGGGCTATCGATCCCGCTTAGGGTCTTGCGGACCGCCGTGGTCTTCTTGCTACGAGCGTCCTTGGCAGCACGCAGTTGAGTTTCTTTGTTGCGGATGTCCTGACGGGCGATCTGAACTGTAATCTTCATGGCATCAGCTTGGGTTCGCAGAATCGCATTAAGATCTTTATCCTTCAACTTCTTCGCCAGGTCGATCCTGTTGTTAAGCGCAGTGTACTGGTCGAACAAAGGTTGGTAGCGCTGCTTGAGCTTAGCAGTCTCCCCCTCCAATCGGGTCACTGCTGTGAGATCAATCTCCTTGATTTGCTGGCGTATGGCTGTCAGAGACTGCTCATTATTGTAATGCAGGGACCGGATATTGCTCTCGCGATTGTCATCCTGCAGCTTCAGAACAGACAGCTCGCCATATAGGCCGTTCAGCTTGTTTTTGACTGCGCCCTCGGTTGTGGCGGTTGTCAAATCAAAGGCAGCCTTCACCGAAGGGGTGAATTCAATAGCAGGCGCCCCAAAGGCTGTAATGGGGGTCAGTGGTAACAGCAAAAGTGTGAGAACCAGCGTGAATATTGCTTTGATGTTCATTGGGTTGTTATCCTCCTTTAATGGTTCCCTGTTGGACGCAAAAAAGCACCCGTAGCAAAGGCAATAAGCCTTCGTTACGGGTGCTTCCGTCGTAACAGGTCACGAATAATATATTGATCTCATTGTAGTTTTCACAACCTATAAAAGTCAATAATTTCAATTGAAATTATTCTCTCTTTTTCTTGTTTCAGGTGCAGACTCCCGATTCCTTTCTCTGCCTTCATTAACGTATACTGGGTTATAGAATGAGAGAGAGTCGCTGGATCAGACTCGTGAGGGAGGAGGGCCATTGATGGATCACTTTTTGGCAGAAGACCGCAATATTCTGAATCAGGCATTCATGAGGTCCCCTGTAGGAATGGCTATCCTTGCACCTGAAGGAAATGGCTGCCTGAAGGTCAATCCAGCTCTATGCAGGCTGCTGGGTTATCATGAGACGAAGCTCCACACTTTGGATTTCTTTAAAGAGAATAAGAAGGATGGAGACAGCTCCCTTTTGTCATTCCAGGGAATCATGGACGGTCTTAAGGCCTCTGCTGATGGTGTGTTGGAGAAGGAACTGCGTTTTCTTACCGGCAAAGGGAGATATATTTGGCTCTCTCTGACGTTCGCTCGCACGGAGAATGGACAAGCACCTTCAAGTCTGATTGTGTATGCCCAGGATATCACAGACCGTAAAATCGCCGATCAGCTGACGGTGGACAGCAGCGATCTGTACAATTTATTTATCAAAGATGACCAGAATCTAATCTCGCTGACCTTGCCCGATGGAACGCTTTCCTTCGTGTCCCCTTCTTGCTATCCGCTCCTCGGTTACCGTCCGGAGGAGATGATTGGTACGAACCGGCTGGATTATTACCATCCTGATGATGCTGAAGAGATTAGTCGGTACGGCAAATTTCTGGAGAGCGATGCGGTTGCCCGCCGTGTGCGACACAAGGATGGTCATTATGAGTGGATTGAGACAGCCTTTAAGGTGAGACGGGACGAGAATAATGAGAGCACTTATATTCTAGGCATCGGGCGTAACGTGACTCAGCGCAAGAAGAATGAGGAAGCGCTGGCGACAGCCCAGAGAGTGGCTCGTATCGGTTCATGGATTTGGGAGCTGCCCAGCGGCCGGGTGAAGTTATCGGACGAATTGCAACGGATGCTGCCCTACCCAATGGATAATGAAACTATGTATTATGACGATTTCAAACAATTTGTGCATCCTGAGGACCAGACTTTTGTGATTGAGACGGGTCAGAGAGCTATCGCACAGGGAGGGTCAGGAGAGGCCTCTTATCGTTTGCTGCTGCCGAATGACCGTGTCGTTGGGGTGCATGTCCAGTGGGATGTCATCATGGGACCGGGTGGCAAGCCGGTTCAATTAATAGGGATGATGCAGGATATCAGCGATCGGCTGAAGATAGAAGAACAGCTGCGGGAGAGCGAATACCATTTTCGGTTGTTGTCCGAGAATTCCAAGGATTTAATCTCAAGGCATGCAGTCAAGGATATCACCTTCCTGTACTGCTCTCCGGCCAGCCGCACACTGTTGGGATATGAGCCAGAAGAAATGACGGGTACGAGTGCGTATGATTATGTTCATCCTGATGAGCTGGACATGATTAAAGGCTATATGGAGAGAAGCCTGAGCACCGGCATTCTTTCGGTCATCACCTACCGTTTCCGCCGCAAGAATGGGAGCTATGTCTGGGTGGAGTCGAACAGTCGGTTCATCTATGATAAGAGCGGAAATATTGTGGAGATCATTTCGGTGGGACGGGATATTACGGAACGCATACACCATACCGAGCAGATTGAGAAGCTGAGTAATGAACATACGTTGATCCTGAATGCCTTGTCCGAGGGCATTCTTCGTCTTGATCCCGAGGGAAGAGTTACGTTCATCAACCCAGTAGGAGCGGCTATGCTCGATTTTCAGCAGAATGAAATCATTGGCCGTGCCTACCTGAAGCATATCCAGCAGAGTGAGTACGACGGGATGAACTTTGGTCCGCAGGAGTCACCGTTAATGCAGGCCATTCGGTCCGGCATATCCCATGACAGCAAGGATGCAGTCTTATGGCGCAGAGAT
Source organism: Paenibacillus sp. MAHUQ-45 (assembly GCF_058133325.1). Taxonomy (NCBI): domain Bacteria; kingdom Bacillati; phylum Bacillota; class Bacilli; order Caryophanales; family Paenibacillaceae; genus Paenibacillus; species Paenibacillus sp. MAHUQ-45. The sequence goes on along the minus strand of NZ_JBYUPV010000011.1, from coordinate 104,680 downwards.
GGCTCCAGCTTTTTGGCAGAGTATCAGGTGACACCGTTGTTCGACCAGGGAGAGCGTATTGGAGCCGTGCTGGTGTTTCGGGATATTACGGATGAGAAGGAGATTATCCGGGCCAAGGAATCCGCTGAAAAGGCCGATCAGGCCAAATCGGAGTTTCTGGCTATCATTAGTCATGAGCTACGTACCCCGATGAATGGAATTATGGGTATGACCGATTTGTTGTCAGAAACTGAGCTTAGTGAGGAACAGCGTGGATATACCGACATCATCAGCCAGAGCAGTGAATCCCTGCTGTCCATTCTGAATGAAATCCTTGATTTTAGCAAAATAGAGGCGGGCAAGATGAGCCTCGTCGATGAGCCGGTATACCTCCATAGCGTTATGGACAGCGTAACGGAACTGTTCACAGCCAAGGCTCTGGAGAAAAGCATCGTTCTGTCCTGTCAAATCGACGCTGATATCCCGGCGGTGATTCGTGGAGACGCAGCCCGGCTGCGGCAGGTGCTGGTGAATCTGGTCAGCAATGCGGTTAAGTTCACTGAAGCGGGTCGGGTTGTAATGCATGTGGAGAGAGAGGCGAGCCCCAGCAGTAGCCCCACGCTGCTCTTGAAGTTTAATGTCAGAGATACGGGCATCGGTATTCCAACGTTCAAACAGAACCAATTGTTTCAGTCCTTCTCCCAGCTTCATCCGTCGGTTAACCGCAAGTACGGCGGAACCGGGCTTGGGCTGGCAATCTGCAAGAAGCTGGTGGAACTGATGGGCGGAGCGATCGGTGTGGAGAGTACTGAGGGGGAAGGATCGAATTTCTATTTTACCCTGCCGCTTAATACCATTGATGATGGAACGCATAGTCATGACAACGGAATAATGTTAATGGATACAGGGCATTGGGTGGAATCTTTCGGGGAAGAAGTGGCTACGAAGGCAGCATCAGAGGCAGGTGTTGGACAGTCGGAGGAAGCTAAGGGGTTTGGATGGCTCCCGGGGGAATCTACATTAACCGGGCCCAAGTATGGGCCGTTGTCAATTCTAGTTGCTGAGGATCATCCGGTGAACCAGAAACTGCTCCTGGCGATGCTTGAAAAAAGAGGATACAGCGCCGATCTCGTCGAGAACGGGGAACAGGCGGTGGCCGCAGTTATGCAGCAGTCGTATGACCTTGTCTTTATGGATGTGCAAATGCCGGTTATGAGCGGTTTTACGGCAGCAGCCCTCATTATGGACAGGGCTCCAGCAGAGCGCCGTCCTTACATTGTGGCTGTGACTGCTTTTGCCGGACCGGAAGACCGCGAGCGGTGCAAGGCAGTGGGAATGCAGGATTTTATCAGCAAGCCGTTCCTTTCTTCAGAGGTAGAGCGGATATTGCGTGAGCACCGGGAAAAGATATCCTTATAAGTCATGAATTCACTTCGTGCAAGTTGAAAAATAGAGCCACTAATAGCGGAAGCCAGGCGTGTTCTTGTCTGGCTTCCGCTGCGGACCAGCGACAATAGCTGCGATTATGAATAAAATCAGTTCAAACGTTTGCACTCCGTTCATAATCAGATTATAATATCCAGTTATTACAGGGTAAAGGGGAGCGTTGCTTTGGCGGTACAAAGAGAAAGGGAAGAACCTATTCATTACGGCGATCCGGGAGTCACTGGCGGGATCTCTGTCTTTGAGCAAGGCTTTGACGATCTATTCAGTTACGATGGAGATGACTTGGGATTCACGTATGCGCCGGATCGCTCGCTGTTTCGGCTATGGGCTCCAACTTCGCAGGAGGCGGAGCTGGTCCTGTACGAATCATGGAAAGACGAGGCCCCAGGCCGTCGCTTACCCATGGCCCGTGATCGTAGGGGAACCTGGACGGTCGCTGTTGAAGATGATCTCGCAGGCAAATTCTATACCTACCGCGTTCTAATCGGTGGACGCTGGAATGAGGCAGTTGATCCCTATGCACGGGCTGTGGGCGTGAATGGCGACAAGGGCGCCATTATAGATTTAAGGGACACAGATCCGGAGCGGTGGACTGAGGACAAACCGCCGCTAAATCATGGCATCGATGCGGTCATTTATGAGCTGCACCTGCGGGATTTGTCCATTCACCCGGCCAGCGGCATTGACCATAAGGGGCAATATCTAGGCCTTGCCGAGGCGGGCACGCGCGGTCCGGGCGGGATTCTTACCGGACTTGATCATATTGTTGATCTCGGTGTGACCCATGTCCAGTTGCTGCCTTTCTATGATTTTGCCACCGAAAGTGTAGACGAGACCAAGCTGGACCAGCCTCATTATAATTGGGGATATGATCCCAAGAACTACAACACTCCCGAAGGCTCCTATGCAACAGATCCCTATGTTCCGGGCCTCCGGATTACCGAGCTGAAACAGATGATTCAGACCCTGCATGACCGCGGCCTACGGGTGATCATGGATGTTGTGTATAACCATGTCTACGACGGATATCGTATAAATTTCACGAAATTGGTTCCGGGATACTATCTGCGCTACAAGCCGGATGGCAGTCTGTCCAACGGCAGCGGATGCGGCAATGATACGGCAACCGAGCGGGCGATGATGTCTCGTTTTATCGTTGATTCTGTCCTCTATTGGGCCAAGGAGTATCACATCGACGGCTTCCGGTTCGACTTGATGGGCCTGATCGATGTGGGAACGATGGCAGACATTCGCCGTCGTCTGGATGAACTGGATCCGTCGATCCTGACCATCGGCGAAGGCTGGGTCATGGATACAGAACTGCCTATGGACCAGTTGGCCAATCAGAACAATGCTGATGTGCTCCCGGGTATCGGGCACTTCAACGACGGCTTTCGGGATGCGGTCAAAGGGAATATCTTTCTGTACGATCAACCGGGTTTTATTAGCGGGAAGTCCGGGCTGGAACAGGCGGTGAAGACGGGCATCACCGGAGGGATTGTCTACAGCCAGGATATTGGGCAATTTGCTGACGAACCGCTGCAGTGTGTGAATTTTATGGAGTGTCATGACAATCATACACTGTGGGATAAAATCGTGCTGTCCACAGAGGGCGTCAGTGACGAACAGCGAGGGGCCATGCACAGGCTGGCTTCAGCTATGGTGCTGACGAGCCAAGGGATAGCCTTCATCCATGCTGGGCAGGAATTTATGCGCACCAAGGACGGTATAGAGAACAGCTACAAATCCCCGGTAGAAGTTAACCGGATGGACTGGGAACGCTGTGCAGACCGCCAGGAGGATGTCGCTTATATGAAGCAGCTCATAGCTCTGCGCAGGGACCATCCGGCCTTCCGGCTGCGGAGCGCAGAGGATATCCGTAGTCACCTCGTGTTCGAGAAAACACCCTCCGGGGCGGTGGCATACACTCTGCGAGACCATGCGGGAGGGGATGCGGAAGAGCACTTATACGTCATTTATAATAGCCTCCCTGAAGGAGTTGCCTGCACCTTGCCTGATTTGGGCAAGTGGGAAGTGCTGTTTGGCGGCGATCTTGTAAGCAAGCTTGCGGGGAACCGACTGGTCACCGCTGGAATCGGCATGGTTGTGCTTGTCGTGCAGCAGGCCTGAGGACAAAATCAAATAGAGAATAGACATCGTTGCAAAAGTTAATATCCACCCTTGGAAGGGGCGTTCTGCCAGGCCGGATGGCAGTAGAGCGCCCCTTTCTTTTTTTTGGGCACAAATTTAAGTAATTATACTTCACCTGTCGTAGTAATTATGCTACAATTATTACTACGACAGGTGAAGTACGACAGATGCAGTAAAGGAGGCAGACTATTGATCAGTAGTGACGTGATCCGGGGATACAACGATACCCTCATCCTCTATATGCTGATGGACGGCGAATCTTATGGCTACGAGATATCCAAGAAGATCAGAACGCTATCGGAGGAGAAATACATTATGAAAGAGACCACGCTGTATTCTGCCTTCACCCGGCTGGAGAAGAACGGATATATCGTGTCCTTTTACAAGGATGAGACGTTCGGCAAGCGGCGCACCTATTACCGGATTACCCCGGCCGGCCTGGCCTATTACCGCGAGAAATGTGTGGAATGGCAAGTTACTCAAGAGGTCGTTAATAAATTTATTAAGGAGCTGTGAGGTCCATGGATACGATCATCAGCTATTTGAACAACATGTTCGCTACCCTGCCCAAAAGTGGTCAAATGCTGAAGCTGAAGCAGGATTTGCTGGCCAGCATGGAAGAAAAGTATCACGAGTTGAAGATGGACGGGAAGTCGGAGAATGAAGCCGTAGGGATCGTAATTTCGGAGTTCGGCAATATTGATGAGCTGACCAGTGAACTGGGTATTATGCCAGAGGTGGAGGAAGAAGCACTCCCTATGCTGGCAGATGATGAAGTTGAAGGCTTTATGGCAGCCAAAAGAAGAGCAGGTCTACTGATCGGCATCGGTGTAGCCCTGGTTCTGACTGGCGTGGCACTGTTGATTTTTATCAGCACTTCCGTTGAGACGGGGATTCTGGGTGGACTCTTTTCAGAGGATACCGCCAGTATGGTTGGGCTGATTGCAATGTTTCTGTTCATCGTTCCAGCCATTGCTATGTTCATTTATAGCGGTATGAAGCTGGAGAAATACAAATATTTGGGATCTGATTTCGCCCTACCCTACCACCTGAAGGCTTATATTCAACAGAAACAGGAATCCTTTTCCTCTACCTACACCTTGTCCCTGATCATGGGTGTATGTCTATGTGTCGTCTCACCGACTGCGATCTTTGTGGGCTCGGCATTCAGCGAAGCGGCGACTTTATTAGGCGTTGTAGCGATGCTGGAGATCATTGCTGTAGCTGTGTTCCTCTTCGTCTATTATGGGAATATCAAGGATAGCTTTAGCGTCTTGCTGCAAATCGGCGACTATTCGAAGGCCAAGAAAGAAGAGAACCGGGTTATCGGAGGCGTGGCTGCGATTATTTGGCCGCTTGCGACCTGTATTTTTCTGGTCAGCGGTCTGGTTTTCCAGCAATGGCAGATCAATTGGATTGTATTCCCGATTACCGGTATCTTATTCGGTATGTTCAGTGGGGCTTATAATATCTTCAAGAGTAAAGGTCGATCTTAATCCAGCCATCGGTTTGTAAATTCATTTTTTTTATAAAAGCAGGCAGGCTCAGTTGTGGGCACTGCCTGCTTTTGTATGCGATTCTAAGTTCCATGAATCTAAAATGTGACTGATTCATCCGACGGTTACGATAACGTTAATTTGATTATGTCGTTCTGCGTAAAAGGTGATATTGCTCATTTTCGACAAGGCATCGCAGTGTTAATATGGTCTCACTTATTCCCCTGTTTTACTTTACAAGCAGTAGCAGCCGGGATTTGAGGCCTCTAGATCACTTCTCGCTTTGCTGCTTTACAGTGGTATATTTCTAGTCGGCTGCAGCATGTGAACTCTCCTGGAAGCCGAATCAGCGCAAGGGACACCGCCATGTCTTTTCACGGCGGCATTTAATAAGACTCGGAGGATGACTGTTATGGGCAAAGCAACCGGATTTATGGAGTATGCGCGGCAGACGCCGGCAGAATGTGCGCCGCTGGAACGAATTAAGAACTGGAATGAATTCTCTATCAAAATGGATGAAGAGAAGCTGCAAGAGCAGGGAGCTCGATGCATGGATTGTGGTACCCCATTCTGTCATGTGGGCCGCCTGCTGTCGGGTATGGCTTCCGGCTGTCCGCTCCATAATCTGATCCCGGAGTGGAATGACCTTGTCTATCGTGGGAACTGGGAGGTAGCGCTGAAGCGGCTGCACAAGACCAATAACTTTCCTGAGTTCACCGGCCGGGTCTGTCCATCTCCGTGCGAAGGCTCCTGTACCGTTGGTATGAACGGTAAGCCAGTAACGATCAAGTCGATTGAGAAGGCAATTGTAGACAGGGGCTTTGCTGAAGGGTGGATCGTGCCGGAGCCGCCACTGGTGCGGACAGGCAAGAAGGTGGCTGTGGTCGGTTCGGGACCGGCGGGTCTGGCCTGTGCAGCCCAGCTTAATAAAGCGGGACACACGGTAACAGTATACGAGCGGGCTGACCGCATTGGCGGATTGCTGACCTATGGTATCCCCAACATGAAGCTGGATAAACAGACGGTACAGCGGCGTGTGGATTTGCTGACGGCGGAAGGCGTTAGCTTCGTGACCGGGACGGAGATCGGCAAGGACATCCCTGCAGAGCAAGTTCGGGAGGAACATGACGCCGTGGTTCTCTGCGGTGGTTCCACAGTCGCCCGTGATCTGCCGGTGGAAGGACGTGATCTGTCCGGCATCCATCAAGCGATGGAGTTCCTGACGCTGAACAAGAAGAGCCTGCTGGATTCCGGGCTTACAGACGGCGAGTATCTATCCGCGGCAGGCAAAGATGTTGTCGTCATCGGAGGTGGCGATACCGGCACCGACTGTGTGGCAACCTCGATCCGGCACGGCTGTCGCAGTGTGGTCCAGCTGGAGATTATGCCGCAGGCACCGTTATCGCGGCAGCCTGGCAACCCTTGGCCGGAATGGCCGAAAGTGCTCAAGGTCGATTATGGCCAGGAAGAAGCAGCTGCACTGTACGACGAGGACCCGCGCCGCTATCTCGTCTCAACCAAACGATTCATCGGCGATGATGGTGGACATGTGCAGGAACTGCACACCGTGCGGATTGAATGGCAATCCAACGAGCAGGGCCGGCTCGTGCCGGTGGAAGTGCTAGGCAGCGATGAAGTGCTACAGGCACAGCTTGTGCTGTTGGCTCTGGGCTTCACTGGACCGGAGAACACGGTGCTGGATCAGCTTGGGATAGCGCGTGACGAGCGCTCCAATGTCGCCGCGGAGTTCGGCCCCCAGGCAACAAACGTGGAAGGTGTATTCACCGCAGGCGATATGCGCCGCGGACAGAGTCTTGTAGTATGGGCCATTAATGAAGGGCGACAGGCTGCCCGTGAGGTAGATCGTTTTTTAATGGGAGCCTCTAATTTGCCCTAAGGTACGATAGGGAATAGTATAGATAGAGCAGGACGCCTACATAGGCGTCCGCTTTGCGTTGTTGCTTTGCGTTACTGCCTTGTGTTGTTGCATTATGTTACTGCATTATGTGGTGTGTTTAGCGGACATTTTCATTTTTTATGGATCTGATTTGAACAAAATCAAGGGCTGACCTACAATGGAAGTACCTCTGAAATAACGAGATAGAAGGGTTGGATTGTGATGAAAGTGATGTTTATTTCCGATATTCATGGATCTTTATACTGGCTGGAACGGACGTTGGAAAAAGTAGCCGAAGAACAGCCGGATCAGCTTGTCTTGCTAGGTGACTTTATGTACCATGGACCACGGAATCCGCTGCCGGAGGGTTATGATCCGCAGGGTGTTGCTAGCAGGCTGAATGCCTACAAGGAGAAAATCACAGCCGTTCGCGGCAATTGTGACGCCGAAGTGGATCAGATGCTGCTGGAATTTCCGATGATGGGGGATTATGTTCTGATTCTGCATGAGGGCAGACGAATCTACGCGACACATGGTCATGGCTTCAGCATAGACCAACTGCCCGCACTTTCTCCGGGGGATATCTTTATTCAGGGACACACGCATGTTCCGGTGGCGGATATTAAAGAGGGGATCTATGTACTGAATCCAGGCTCTATCTCGCTGCCCAAAGAAAATTATCCGAATTCCTACGGAATTCTTGATAAGGGAGAATTCCGGGTAAAGGATTTCGAAGGAGATACGATTAAGGGAATCAAGCTGTAAGGATATGTTGTCAGTGGGTATTCCGAAGTGTGTGGAATAGATTTAAGGATCTATGTAACACGCGTAACGTTACCTCGCTAAAGTCCATCTTGCTGATGTGCTCTGCACTCAGATGGTTCCTTCTGTTCTGGGCTGCAAGAATCGGCGTGGTTGCCGTGCTTGGCTTTTCTTATTACCCATAACATGGCTCCCAGATTCACGCCCAGTATTAGGATCAGATCGAGTATCTGTTCAGTGGTCATAGCCTCAAGAATAGGAAAAAGCATGATATCCTCCAGACCTAGAGCTTGTCCGTGAATTAAATGTTGACATGACTAGTTAACCATCAGCTTGCGTTGATATTGATTCAACAGTTCGTCCAGGATCATGGACTGCTCTATGACCTTAGGATGTGTTAAGAATCCGTATCGCTGCTGTGTTTGGTATAGATTCTCACGGGCTTTTTCGACTTCATGCAAGATCGCAGGATGGTTAAAATGCATGGTACATCCCTCCTATATGTAACATTATAGGATTGTCTGTCAAAAAATAGGAAATTGGAGATACGACAAGGATAAATAAAAAAGAGGCATTCAAGGTTTGCACCTAAGAATGCCTCTTTATATTATATCTAATATCGCATTCAGTACTTCCCATTTTCTTCAACTTGATACGAAGATCGTATTCTCGATTCTAACCGCCCCAACCATGGGTCATAGGCTTAAAGATTAATTGCTCAAGACCTAAATCAGTGCTGTATGCTTGTACTTGAGGAGTAAGAACAATCAGTATAATTACAGAAGCTATGAATAAAGATATCTTCTTCTTCATTTATGCTACACCTCGCTAATTAAATTATTTTGAGTCCTCTATTACTGTGAAAAAGTGGTTCTGTTTTATTTCGCATTGCATCTTTCCTTTGTCCATCCTGTAAATCTTGTTCATTTCCCATTTCTCGCCCCCTTTCGTCACACCTCTAGAGGATCAAAAAAATGATTCTATATGTTAGTTTGAAGCTTATTCCAAACTGTGGGTTAAATGACTTTAGGAAATAATCATTAATTTCGATTATCAATAGATCAACATTTTACTAGGTGACTACAGCAATGAAAGAACTTTTTCTTCTGTTTCATGTATTTGACTAATTAAGCTTGAATATGTTTCTAGTTGATAAATTGGTGCTGATTTTCGATATTTTTCAAACAAACCAACGCATCTTACAATGTTAACACTGCTTCTGTTCCTCACGGAAAATTCTAGACCATTAATTAAGTGATTAAAGCCAACCTCTGTTTCTTTTTTTCCCAGATAATATGTGGCTAGCTCTATAAGGAAGCGGGTGTATCTATCATCCGTTAGTTGGTGATTGAATTTCCCTAATTGGCTTTGCGGTATGTTATATACCAGATGACTTTTAAACTGCTCTAGAATACCATCGATATTTAAATTGAAGTGGTTGGCTGCTTGTGTAATCTTGTATAAAGCTGTGAAAATTTCTTCATCTCGTGTTGATATATAGCTTACGTATTCATCTAAAATTTCAACTTGACCACTCATCAGTCGGTATACGTAGGTGTTAGCCGTTGCCCATTCTTTAAATTGATCCAAGACCAGTTTTTCTTCTTCACTTAGAGGGGGCTTAATCCAGTCTAGATTTGAGTATAAAGATGTGTAGTAAAGGGCCTTTTCATACTCTCCACGTTCGTCAGCAACTGCTGATCTTGATAAATACGCATATAATATGTAAAAAACATATGGGCGGGTTGATTTTTTCTTCGCTTGATCTCTTCTCCAATATTTGAATTGGATTTTTGCTTTGTTTTCTAATAATTCAGCTAATTGTTCTACCTTGTCCAAACGATCTAAAGACCCGTATATATCCGCCAAATGCTTTAAGGCATCCAGCTGATCGGCCTCATCCAGCCTCTCGACAAAGGGCTCGAATTGATTGGCTGCACGCAGGTTCTCATCCTGGTCTTCGCCCAAACGAATGGCAAATAGTCTGTACTGACATAGGGCGAGTCTTTCGGAATGCTGCAGCTTTTCCCCTTCTGCTACACTATCATAGAGAATCCCAGCTGCATCACGGTAGCCTTGCGTAAATAATGATTCCGCGGATTCGAATAGCAAAGGTGAATACATTAGGTTGTCCATAACATGCTGTACGACGCGTTTGATTTCGTCTAGCTTGTCCAACTCCGCACATCGCTGTAGCAGTGGTCCGATGCGTCTCCAATCGGCTGCCCCCTCAATGACGTATTCCTGGATATACAGATCATAGAAGAAACCTTCTGTCCGCCCTATTGCCGAAGTAATCCGGTCAAGTTGCTGCATAGCAATCGGGCGACGACCGTGAATGATATTACTGAGGGTCCCAGAATGCAAGCCGCTACGTTCCGCGAATTGGGCTAGCGTCAAGGCTTCACTTTTCAGATAATAATCAAGTTCGGTCAAAATTGTAGATGCAGCTTTCAAGGCAACCCCGCCTTTCTCACTGAAAACCATAATTTACATAAATATACTTTTGATTATCATACTGAATAGAACAGCGGTCAATAGTGTAAATGAGTCTAAAACATGTTTTTTTCACTGTTTGTAGAAGTATTTCTGATTTACAGGATAATTTCAAACATTTGGAGACTCAAAAATAACCAGTACACCTTTTACACTCTGGTAATTGAGCCGGGGGGCATATTATTGTATGATATGTAAGGAACTTTGGGGGCAATCCCGGTTCTAAATTTAACTTGTAGAGGTAGCTAACGAAATGTATCCTAAAGAACTGAACTATACGATGCCGCCGGAGTGGAGCCAGCATGAGCGCACCTTTATCTCCTGGCCTGTGCAGGCATCCATGTGTTTTCCCGATAATCATGAGTCTGTGTGCCAAGGGTATGCGGAAATTATAAAAGCAATGGCAGAGTTCGAGCCGGTGACGGTGATCGTGAACCCGGATGAACTGAAGACAGTGGAGGGCCTGGTCGGTGGACCGCGAGTTTCCCTGCTGCCGATTGCACATAATGATGCGTGGCTGCGCGACAATGGCCCTACGTTCGTAGTGAACGGAGAAGGCGCACTCGCAGGTGTGAACTGGAAGTTCAATGCCTGGGGCGGCAAATATTCTCCTTGGGATCTCGACGACGAGGTCGCTCCACAAATTCTGGAGCATCTTAAGGTCACCCGCTATGATGCACCTCTAGTAATGGAAGGCGGCTCCATTCATACGGATGGAGAAGGGACGATTCTTACCACGGAAGAGTGCCTGCTGAATACGAACCGGAACCCAGAGCTGGGACGCGGTGAGATCGAAGAACAACTGCGTAATTATATCGGCGCAGAGTCGGTGATCTGGCTGAAGCGTGGTCTGAGCGGCGATGAGACCGACGGTCATGTCGATAACATTGCGTGCTTTGCGGCACCGGGCAAGGTCATTATTCAGGTTTGCGATGATCCGCAGGATGAGAACTATGAGATTACGCAAGAGAATTTGCGGATTCTGGAGAACGCCACTGATGCGAAAGGCCGGAAGCTGGAGATCGTCAAGATTCAGCAGCCGCCTCGCGTGGATGGGGAAGAAGGACGTCTGACCCTGAGCTACCTGAATTTCTATTTTGTGAATGGTGGTATTATTCTGCCTGTATTCGGTGGAACTGCTGCGGAGACAGATAAACTGGCTGCTGAGACGCTGGCTGGGCTATTCCCGGACCGCCGCATCCGCACAGTGAACGGCATGGCCGTGATCGGCGAAGGCGGAAATGTTCACTGTACTACACAGCAGATGCCTGCGGTGAAGTAAGCAAGTTTTAACGACGAACCAATAAGACTGGTTTTATATACAAGGAGGACCGATACGTGAGAAATGTAAAAGTAGCTGCAACACAGATGAGCTGTTCCGGCAACATTGATGAGAATATTAGCAAAGCCGAGACGTTGGTGAGAGAAGCGGCGGCACAAGGCGCGCAAATTATTTTGCTGCAGGAACTGTTTGAGACCCCGTACTTCTGCCAGAAAGAGAAATCGGACTATTATGCATACGCGACTGAGCTTGAGCAGAACAAGGCTGTTAATCACTTTAAAAAGATAGCAAAAGAACTGCAGGTCGTGCTGCCGATCAGCTTCTATGAGAAGAAAAACTATGCTCGCTACAACTCGCTCGCTGTGATTGATGCTGACGGTACAGTGCTTGGCAAATACCGCAAGAGTCATATCCCGGACGGACCGGGCTATGAAGAGAAATTCTATTTCAACCCGGGCGATACCGGCTTCAAGGTCTGGAATACTCGTTATGCCAAAATCGGCGTCGGCATTTGCTGGGATCAGTGGTACCCGGAAGCTGCCCGCGTGATGAGTCTTATGGGGGCTGAGATTCTCTTCTATCCAACGGCCATTGGTTCGGAACCTCAGGATGGAAGCATTGATTCCAAAGATCACTGGCAGATGTGTATGCGCGGCCATGCTGCGTCTAACCTGATTCCTGTCGTGGCGTCTAACCGGATTGGCGAAGAGATTGACGAGGATTCCAGCATTAACTTCTATGGCTCTTCTTTCATCGCCGGACCGCAAGGCAACAAAATTGTTGAGGCTGGTCGTGACGAGCAGACAGTCTTGGTTAGCGAGTTTGATTTGGATGCCCTGGAAGTTCAGCGGATTGAGTGGGGCATTTTCCGTGACCGCCGTCCTGAGCTGTACAGATTGATTGCTTCGTATGATGGAGATTTGACATTTTAATCGTATTTGACGAGTACCGCCGGAGATGAATCATGCTCATGGCGGTATTTTTTATGGATAAAGTAAGCTAAAGGGCTAATTCTATCTTTATAATCCGGCAAGTCGTATGTCCGTTTATCTGGAACTACCGGCGGGGTTTTGCGTAAATAATGTTTGCGAGATTACATGAATTGATTTTACCGGAGGCGCAAATGTGGCATGAATGGGTTGAATGATTTTTTCAGAAATATTAGTGAGAATTATGGACATTTTTTCTCCTGGGGCGATATTGTAGGGGCGCTTTCCGATCCTGTAAGCTGGGGAATTATCGGTAGCTTGATTCTTCTGGAGGGCCTACTCTCAGCAGATAACGCGTTGGTACTGGCCGTAATGGTTCGACATTTACCCAAGGAGCAGCAGAAGAAGGCCCTGTACTACGGGATTGTGGGTGCCTATCTGTTCAGATTTCTGGCAATCGGGCTGGGCACTGTCCTTATCAAGTTTACGCTGGTCAAGGTTTTGGGCGCACTCTATCTCTTCTATATCGCGTATAAGGGTCTGTTCAAGGTCGGCCAAGAGCAGGAGATGCAGAATAAAGGAGCTTCCTTCTGGAGGACTGTACTGCTAGTAGAATTGATGGATATTGCCTTCAGTGTTGACAGTGTGATTGCCGCATTTGGTCTTAGTGATCAAGTATGGGTATTGTTCCTGGGGGGGATACTCGGCGTGTTGATGATGCGTGGGGTCGCGCAGGTATTCTTGAGGCTGATTGAGAAATTTCCTGAACTGGAGCAGACAGCCTTCCTATTGATTGCGATAATCGCCAGTAGAATGATGATTGCCGTATTCGGGTATGAAATGCCTTATGCTGTTTTCTTCACGATTCTTATTATCGTCTTCGTTGGAACCATTCTCTACAGCTGGGGACGCAAGAAGAAGGCTAACAAGAAAGAATAGCCCTACTATGGCTTCGTCTTAAGAAAATGTTTCAAATTTGTTGGGTATATTAACCAAGATGTTGTATAATCAGTCCAATATCGGCTGCAAAAATACCCCCAAACGGAGGACATATGGAGAACGAAGCGCTGCTACAGGTTGAACGGCTGGCTCTCAAGAAGCAAAAGATTTTTCGGCAAAGCGTACTGCGCTATATTGCCAGGGCTATGCTAGCCAGTATGTTTATCGGATTCGGTGTCATCGTGGCGTTTAAGACAGGCAACTTTTTCTACATGGAGCATTCACCGATGACGTATCCTATGGCCGCTATTACATTCGGGGCCGCGATCATTCTGATCTCCTACGGAGGCGGTGATCTGTTCACGGGCGATACCTTCTATTACTCTTACGCCGCGCTGCGGCGGAAAATGCGCTGGTTAGACGTGATCCGGATGTGGGTTGTCACTTATATTGGCAACATCCTGGGGGCGACGGCCTTTGCGCTGCTGATCTATTTGACGGGATTGTTCTACGACTCGAACGTTAACGGATTTCTGCTAAGTGTGGTAGCTCACAAGATGGAGGCGCCGGCGCTGCAACTATTTTTCCGGGCAATTCTATGTAACTGGCTGGTATGTCTGGCGTTCTTTGTCCCGATGTCCATGAAAAATGATGGTGCCAAAATGTTCGCCATGATGCTGTTCGTCTTCTGCTTCTTCATCTCCGGCTATGAGCACAGCATCGCCAATATGTGTACCTTTGCGATAGCGTTGGTGCTTGATCACCCCGGGACGATCTCATGGGGCGGTGTGCTGCATAACCTGGTCCCAGTAACCCTCGGGAATTTAATCGGTGGTGGTGTGCTGATGGGTTATATGTATTATTACGTGAACAAACCGTTTCTCGAGGAAGAGCAGCATTAAGACAAAATGTCAGGCTCCGCCCAATCGGGCGGAGTTTTTTTGTTGTAAAACAAGAGGATTACCGGTTGTTTTCGTTCGCAATAAGGAACTATCTGAATTTTTAACAATGGAAGGATTAAGTTATATGAAGTAGAATAAATAATTAGTGTTAAAAAATTGAAACTTATTTATAAAACGAGGGATATGTTCTTGGAAAGAGCGGTGGTAGCCATGAAAACAATGACGGACAACCAAATTATTCAGGATTCTAAACAACAGTGCAAGCTTAGAGGCGTAGACCCTGAACAGCCACCCGTTTTTGCGAATCGCTTGTCTGCCGAGCAACTAAAGTCGCAATTAAGCAAGTATCGTGAAGTCATCGAGGTCATCGATTTCTTTGTTCATAAATTCCTTTCCTCTATTACGGGCACTCCCATTCTCGTCGCCATTTCCGACGATAAAGGCTATCTACTAGCTTTTCAAGGCGACCCTACGATTATCGACGTTGTTCGACAGATCGGCTTAGGTGAGGGTGTGCTGATGAATGAGGATGTAGGAACCAATTCAATAGATCTATGCCTTCACCACAAGAGACCATTCCAACTGGTCGGACAAGATCATTATCAGCGGATTCTCCATAGCCTGGCGTGTTGCACCGCCCCTTTTCATAAAGGGGATAACCAGATCCTAGGGACCATTTCGTTCATGGCTGATATAGATGTAACTCATCCGCATCTGCTGCCACTGCTGTGCACAATGGCCGATTCCATTGAGCGGGAGCTGCTGCTGCGCCAGAGTAATGAACAGCTTGAACTGCTGAATCAGATGCTGCTGGAGACGAATTATCTAGGCGTCATTATTACGGATGAACACGGAAAGATCGCTGATATAAATGAGAATGGCATGAATATGTTGGAGATCGAGCAAACTCGGTATTACGATATTATCGGCTCTAGTGTATTTGAACTTACGGAAATTGGTCATTACTTTGAGCGGACGCTCATGCTGAATGACCAGTGTACAGGCATGGAGCTGGCCCTGGAGAGGAACGGATCGGTGCAGCACTTTATGATGGATGTTGTGCCAGCCTATGATAGCACTGGGAAGCTGTCCCGTGTGATAGGAAGCCTACGCAACATTACCGAGATGAAACGGACGGAAGAGGTGCTGCGCAATACGGAAAAGCTGGTATTCGCAGGTCAGCTCGCGATGAGTATCGCCCACGAGATTCGGAATCCGCTCACTACGGTGAAGGGAATGCTTCAACTGTCCAACAAGGATAGTAGGCTACCACATTATGATCTCATTATGTCCGAAGTGGAACGTATGAATCTGATCGTCAGCGAGTTTCTGATTCTGGGTAAACCGCAGGCGGTGCATTTCAAGAATGAACGCTGCAGCGCCATTCTACAGGAAATGCTCGGGATATTTGCGATCCAGGTTCGCATGAACAATATTACCGTCACCAGGGACTTCCAACAGGATATTGAGATTGAATGTGACCGCAATCAGATTAAGCAAGTGTTCTTGAATATTCTGAAAAATGCGATGGAGGCCCTGCCGTTCGGCGGTGATATCGCGATCACGCTGGCGGTAGAGGACGGCTTCCAAACCATTACTTTTGCAGACAATGGGGAAGGGATGAGTGAGGAGGTGCTGCTGAAGCTCGGCGAGCCTTTCCATACGACCCGCTTCAACGGCAACGGACTTGGCATGATGATTGTGAAAAAGATTGTATCCGCGCATAAAGGCCACATCACGATCAAGAGCGAGATTGGACAAGGCACCGCGGTGAAGATTTTCCTCCCAGCATAGTAAAAAGAGAAAATGCCGCCCCGGACTTATGTCCTCGGGGCGGCATTTTTTACATTGACGGTATAGTTTATCCGAAAGATCGCTGGCTGTCTCCTGCTTTTCGCGATTTTATCAAGGGGCTGCAGGAGTCGTAACCACATAGAGCTGAAAGTGAAAAACCCCTTCAGACCTGCAATAACTGCAATTTCTGAAGGGGTTTATATTCAATGAAACAGGGATTCTGACTCCATGTGATCTACCACTTGGAACCGCCGGAGGATCTGTCGTTGTCTCCGCTGCCCCAAGAGGAACCACCAGAGGATCTGTTGCTGTCTCCGCTATCCCATGAGGAGCCGCCAGAGGAATGGTTTCCGCCACCGAACGAATTGTTGTTATGGGCCTGTTGCTGTCGTTGTTGCTGCAACTGCTGCTCAAGCATCAGTGCCATTGCAGCCTGGCGCTCCTGTTCTTGTTTCTGGCGGACGAGCCGGTTCGCCTCTTCCACAAAGGCGCTGATTGCCGATTCATAAGACCGGGCGAGCGTCTCCAGTTCATCCAGGTGGAATGGCGGCGAGACCAGCCGCTGTGTAAGCTTCTCATAATCGACGAGCAGCGGATTATGGGAACGCGCCTGGCGGGCCAGACCGTTCCGCTTCAGCAGGCTCTGTGCGGCATCGACCCGGGCGGGCCCTTCTGCGAGCAGCCGGTTGATTTTGTCTAACCGGCTGTTCAGGGCATCCAGCCCCTCGGAGATGTCGCTAAACTGCGCGGAAGCTTCGTCCTGAAGCGACAGGAGCCGGTCCAGACCGCTGCGCGCTTGATCGAATTCCCCGCGTTCATCACTGGTCCAGGTCTCGATCTGTGGCACTTCGCCTGCGCCTTCCCGCAGGCGTGTACCCCACGCCTCCAGCGTTTCTCGGGCACTCGCCAGATGCTGCTCCGCGAACCGGCCTCCGGCATCGCTGAGGCGGCTTTGCAGTTCATCCCGCCGCTGCTTGAGGCGGGTCCAGTTCATACGAACCGTCTCGAGATCCCGCCGGTTCTGTCCCCGAATCTGTCCCTGCCGCTCAGTCATCGCCACAGCCTCTGACAGGAGCAGGTCCATACGGGCGGCGATGCTGCGCACCTCGTTCATGTCCCCGCTCTGGAGTGGAGCCTTCATCGCTTCGGCTTCGCTGCTGGCCTGTTCCAGATGGTCATAGGGTCTGACCTTCATATTCTGTAGTGAATGCTGCACGATCAGTGAAGAAATCGTTGTTCGGGTGTCTGACAGCACCCCAGGAAATGCTTTTAACTTATCGTTATATACGCTCACATCCTGAAGGTCTTTCCCGATCTTCGTCTGTATTTTCTGCGCATCCTCTGTGAATTCCTGAGCGGCAATGGGGTCGAACAGCTCCAGCTGATCGGCTTTGGCTGCTTTGTCAGCCAATATATGGAAATCATGGACCATCGTCTGCAGGCTGTAGCCAGTCCCTCCGATCAGGGCGTGCAGAGCTTCTTCCAGCTCGGGAATTTCCTTCTTGAGGGCAGTGATACGTTGCTTCACATGCCGGTCGGCCTCGCTGATGACCTCAATTTCCTTCTCATCTTCTTCAAGTGCTGAGCGGAAGGCGCCATTGTCTTGACGAAGCTTCTCCAAGACTTTTTGCAATTCCCCCAAGCGGTACAAAGCCGGTTTAGCATCTTGACCTGTACGTGAGGAGATGTCTACTAAGCGGGCTGACAAGCGCGTGGAGATAGCTTCAACCAGCGCGCCCGTCTTGCCTTGCACAATTCCCTGAAACGGCTGCAGAGATTCCAAAGCCTGATTGGTTCGTACCAGCAGGCCGGAGAGCTGTTCCTTCTGTTCGCCGAGCTGCTTGCTACGGCGTAGACCTGTCAGCAGGATGAACAAGGCGCCGAGCAGCAGGACTGCCCCGACAACAACTGCAGCCCGGGCCGCAGTTGTTGATCCGGAGCTTCCGTTCTTCAGCGGGGCTGATCCTGTCCCTGCCGAACTGGAGCCGTGCGATCCAGCTCCTGATCCTGCAGCGCCGGAACTGTGTGAACCAACTGCTGAGCCAGAGCCCTGCGACCCAGCGGCGGCTCCACTTCCAGAAGGCGCTGCCCCGCTGTTGCCTGCCGCGCCGCTAATCTCCTGTACGGCATTCATAAGAGAGGTGATACCTTCGCCAATGTCTCCATTTTTGGCAGAGGGAACGAAATACGTATCTAGCAGCTTGGTAAGGGCGGCGCTTCTACCAGACACCCCTTGACTCTTTGCCCACGAATTAATCGCGGATTGCAATGGCAGATTCTCGAAGACCAGTTGAACATCATGCTCTTGAGCAGAGATGAGCAGTAGCACATCCCTGGCGGCAAGCCCCCAGGAATTAAAGACATCATTGGCATAATCCGCGGCAGACCTTCCTTCTGTCGAGTCCACAGTTAGGATATGAAAGGTAACAGCTTCACCTGCGGTTAATTGGGAGATGGCAGTTATATCGCGGGCATTCAGCAATCCGGCCTCATCCTGAACCCGGTTCGGTCCCTGCGCAGGTATGTCTGCGGCAAAGACGCCCGGTACCCATAAAAGGCTAATCATCATGAACAACAGTATAAACCTTTTCAAGATGGCACACTCCGATCTCCAGGGGCATCAACTCACCCTGTATTATGTTGAATATTATACTATATAATGAACCCTTCGTTATTCCTCTGTTCACGCCTATATATTATAAAACACTACGCGATCCAGCCGCTGTTGGTTTCCAAGGTAACGCACAAAAAAAGCCGCATCCCCCAAAAAGGGAATGCGGCTGTCAGGTCGTTATCTGGATTGCAGACAGAGGATGTATTGCAGTCTGGATTTGATCTCCTTCTGCCATTTCAGATCGCCGACTTTTACGGCTAGGTTGAGGAGGTCCAGGTAATCGTCAACCTGAAGTGTCGTCCGGGAAGTGGCTGCGCTCATCGGTGTTCAGTCTCCTTTGTACTCAAATTATAGTGAGTTTGCATATTTTTTATTCAATAATGATAATCATTATCAACTATAATTGTTATTATCCACATTTTAGAGTCAAAAATCAATACAAAATTGAAGAACTTCTCTGTTACGTTGCACATTTTATGTTCACCCCACAGGGAACTGGCAGGAACCTTACCATTTTTTGTCGAATAAAGCTGGAGATAGGGCTGTTATTTGATTTTGGAAAAAGGAGAACTTACGATGAAGCGAAGTGCATTGCTGCTTCTATTTAGTATTCTGCTTATCTTCACGTTTCCTGCGGCCGCTGCTCATGCGCAGCGACAGGAGATTAAATACCAGGCCGAACTGAACTATCCCCCCTACAAATACATACAGAACGGCTACCTTACCGGCTTTGATGTTGATTTGATCAGCATGATTTTTGACAAGCAGGGGTACCTCGTTCATTACAGCACCGGTGATTGGGGAGATGTGTATGAACGGCTGATCGATGGCGAGATCGATACTGCCGGGCTGATGGTCGTTACCGATGAGCGTAAGCAGGAGGCCCTGTTCTCAGTGCCTGTATTCAAGAGTAAAATCTCCGTGTACGCCCGCCAATCCCTCAAAGAAGAAGTCACCCTGAACACATTGGGCCACTACAAGATCGCTGTAGGAAAGAACCAATACACCGAGGCTATACTGCGTGATAAAGCAAACATCAAACAATACATAACATATCCCACAATACCTGCTGCATTGGAGGCGCTAAAAAAAGGTGAAGTCGACCTGCTGTTCGAGAACCAGGGTGTTGTTGATTACCTGATTGTCGATCAAGGCCTGACCGGTACCATTGTCCACAAACTCAGCGATCTTTACCCGGTGAATGTGGCTATCGGGGTAAGCAAGTCCAAGCCTGATCTCGTCTATTATTTGAACAATCGTCTGGAACGGCTGCAGGAATCCGGGGCATTCGAGGAGCTGTACCAGAAATACTTTTTCACTCATTCCGATAGCTACAGAAATAAGGTATTCACTCAGGTGGTTGCCGGCGTGATTATTGCTCTTTGCCTGCTGGTAGTCGGTGCTTTTCTGCTGAAGATGTATATTAATCGCCTGCGCAGGGAGATCCATGCAGAGCAGCAATTCTTCGAGGATGTCATCGAGAATACAGGTATGATGATCTGGGCTGTGCATAGTGACAAAAGGATTGTGCGATTCAATCATTATGCCGAAAGGCTGACTGGGCTTAGCGAGCGGGAGATGCTGGGTACAAACCTTGAGGATCTGAGTGGTCTCGAGGGCAGTGTGGCAATGCTCAGAGATTTACTGCTGCAGGCAGTGAAGCTGGAGTACGTCAGCGATGTTGAGCTGAAGCTTCCAGAGGGCGAACCGGACGGTAAGTATTTTATCATTCGCACCACACTGATTAAGGGGCTGGATCGTCAGGCGGAGGATATCTTCGTGCTGGCTGGTCTCGATATTGATATACGCAAGCAGAATGAGCTTAAACTCCAGTTAAGCTATGAAGAGCTGGAATCTACATACGAAGAACTGGCGGCAACCGAAGTGGAATTGCAGGACCAGTTCGATAAATTACGTATCAGCGAGCGCCGGTTCCGCTTGGCCTCCGAAGGCTCCGGAGCTTACATGTGGGAACTTGACTGGGAGACTGGCTACTACAGGCTTTCGGACCGCTGGTACGAGGTGATGGGTTACACTGAGGAAGAGATCAATTCCTATGAAGGCGGTGTGCTCAGCATCATTCATCCTGATGAGCAGGCGTCGTCGAATAAAGCCCGACAGGAGCATTTGAGCGGACAAACCCCGATTTATGAGACAGAATATCGCATGCGGACCAAGGACGGGGACTACATCTGGTTTGAGGTCAGAGGGAAGGCGATTGTCGACCCACGGGACAAAATTCTGATGTTCCTCGGCTCACTGATTGATATTAGTAATCGTAAACAGGTGGAGCGCAAACTGAACAACAGCTATCAGGAGCTGGAAGCGACCTACGAGCAGCTCACAGCGACTCAGCAAGAGCTTATGGGCCAGTACGAGTTGTTGCTGGAAAATCAGAAGAATATGCACCGTCTGGCCTATATCGATTCCCTTAGCGATCTGCCCAACCGTGCCAGTTTGCTGGAGGCGATGGAGAGGTATTTCCGGAAGCCGGGAGGTTCGGCGGCGCTGTTGTTTGTGGATACCGATAATTTCAAATATATCAATGATACGCTCGGTCACAAGTTTGGGGATGTGCTGATTCGCAAGGCCAGCGAGCGATTGCAATCGCTGGTGGGTGAAGAGGGGATGCTCTCCCGGTTGGGCGGAGACGAGTTCGTGATTTTCCTCAAGGATATTCAGGACAAAGAGGCCGTTCTTGGATTGGGCGAAAAGATCATCGAGGCATTCAGAAGATCCTTCCTGATCGGAGAGAGCAAATTGTACGTTACGGTCAGCATCGGGATTTCTTTTTACCCAGAGGATGGGGATACCACGGAGGAAATGCTGAAGAATGCTGATGTGGCCATGTACCGTGCCAAGGAAGAGGGCAAGGGTAGATATAGCGTATACGATAAGTCGATGCATAAGGCCTTTAATGAACGGATGAACATTGAGAAACATCTGCGAAGTGCCGTGAAAAACAATGAGTTTGAGCTGCACTACCAGCCACAGGTAGATATTCGAACAGGCCTGATTTCTGGTTTTGAAGCCTTGATCCGCTGGAACAGTCCCGAGCTGGGCTTTGTTTCCCCGCTTGCTTTTATCAAGGTTGCGGAGGATTCCAGACTGATCACCAATATCGGGGAATGGGTGCTGCGCGAAGCCTGCCGTTTCATGAAGGATGTGCATGATCGGGTAGGGATTCCCTACAAAGTATCGGTAAATATCTCCGTGATTCAAATGCTGCAAGACGATTTCATTGATGTGGTGCTGAATGCGCTGGAGGAAACCGGGCTGCAGCCGGAATGCCTGGAGCTGGAAATTACGGAGTCTATCTTTATGGAATCCTTTGAGAGAATGGTTACCAAACTGGAGTATTTGAAATCCTGTGGGATTCGTATTGGGCTCGATGACTTCGGTACAGGCTATTCCTCGCTGAGTTATTTGCAGCAGCTGCCGATATCGACACTCAAAATCGACAAGGCATTTATAGATTCTTTGTCCGACAGTGCCTACAGCCAATCCTTTGTACAAATTATCGTTCAGTTGGGGCATAAGATGGGTCTGGAAGTGGTCGCAGAGGGTATAGAGAACGAGGAGCAACTGGTATTTCTTAAGGATTCCGGCTGTGACAAGGTGCAGGGCTATCTCATTAGCCGACCAGTTCCCGGACGTGGTGTAGGCAAGCTGCTGGAGGTCGAGCGCTACTTCTGAGAAATAGACGACAGTGTTCCTTATAGAGGCGTATAGGAAGTATAAACTCAAAAAACGAGCTGCTCCTTATTGGAGGGCTCGTTTTTTTTGAAAGTTTTTATAGAGCTACAATTCGGTTTTTTCCCGATTTCTTCGCTTCGTACAATGCATCATCGGCTTTCTGGAATACATAGCTCTTGGAGTCGGCACCTGCAAAATCATGCATGCCAATGCTCACGGTGATAACCTGACCCTCCATCTCCTCAATGGGGTGGCCAGCAATTTCCGCACGGATAGTCTCCATAATTTCATGTGAGCTTTCGAAAGACTTGGCATTCAAGATCACAACAAATTCCTCTCCACCGTAACGTGCGGCAAAATCATCGGGATAGATGTGTTTGAGGACAACGGATGCCACATGCTTCAGCACGATATCTCCGACCCAATGTCCGAACCTGTCATTGACCTGCTTGAAATTGTCGATGTCCAGAACCGCCAGTTGCATCGGGAACGGGTTGCTCTGCTGATGCTCAATCAGCCAGCCCAAATATTCGTGGAAGGTCTTATGGTTGTATAAGTCCGTCAAAGGATCAATCTTGGATAATCGGTCCATGATGATATTCTGTATCCGTAGATCCTGCTCTGACTTCTCTGAATTCTCCAGCGATTGAATCAAGTCTCGCCCGCGTCCGATGATTGCGAACCCGGCTAGTGAGGTTCCTGCAAATATGGTAATGATGATAATGTTCTCGGTGTACTCTATATAGCTATAATTCACACCTGTTCCGAATAATACTGCTGAGTAGATCAGGCAGATCACAGAAGATCCGATCAGATAGCAGCTCTTCAGATAGATCATGGATACAAGCAATGGCATCAGCAGAATGAACTGTTCCACGGCTACATCCGGTGAGATGTGCAGAATAATAATCATGGCATACACATGACTGGCCGCAATAATCGAGATCTCGGAAAAGGAGGGCTTCCAGCGATAGATTCCTTCTAGCAGCAGAAGCAGCATCAGAATCATGGAATCGGGAAGTACCATGCGGATATGAATATACTCGCTCTCCGAAATCAGCAGCCTGCCATTGCCCATGACCAGCAAAATGAGCAATTGACCGGCGAAATAGACCAGGAGAATGACCCAGAAAGCGTTCAGTAGCATGCGATTCCAATATTTTTCGCGAGGATTTTGTAGTAGGGACTGCATAAGATGTTCCTCTTTTCAAGTGGCAATATACTTATATATTCGACAAGGTCCTATCGTTTCCTTCTATAACTTGTCATAGGGATAATGTTCGGTTTTTGGTGTTAAAAATAAACCCAAACAGGAAAAAAATGTTTAATATTTAACTATATACGAACTATATATGATATTTAAACTTGACACATACGTATGTTTTCTATAGAATTCGTATTGAAAGTTCGTATATCCCCGAAGATAGGGTTTGGGGGTCTCTACAGGGAACCGTAAATTCCTGGCTACGAATAGGGTGCTTTGGCATACCTATAAGTAGCCGGGATTTTTTTGTTGTTGAATGTTCTAGTAAGCAAAGGTTGGACTGTACAGACGCCCGGTTCTCGTCATAGTTCTGTCAAACAAGCACACAAAGTGATCATATTGTGAGAATGCGTACCGTCCGCAGCAAGGACGGAGAAGCCTTATCTTCGTGGGAGGAACAAATGAGTAAATATGATGTAATTGTCGTTGGTGCCGGTCCGGCCGGAATATTCGCTTGCTATGAGCTAACACGCAAGGCCCCGCATTGGAAGGTGCTGCTCGTAGATAAAGGTCATGATATTTATCGCCGCAGTTGTCCAATTCTGGAGGAGAAAATCAAGCTCTGTCCGCCAGCCTCCGGTCGCAAGGAGTTTGCGGGCTGTCTGCCTGCTTGTTCCATAACCGCCGGTTTTGGGGGCGCGGGCGCATACAGTGACGGCAAGTTTAATATCACAACCGAGTTCGGTGGGTGGATGACGGATTATCTGGCACCTTCGAAGGTGCTCGAGCTAATCAACTATGTAGACGGGATTAACCTGGAGCATGGGGCCACCGATCTAATTACCGATCCTACAACGGACAGTATCCGGGATATCGAGCAGCGTGGTTATGCGGCTGGATTGAAGCTGTTGCGGGCGCAGGTTCGCCACCTCGGAACAGAGCAGAACCTCGAGATTCTGAAATCTATATATGAATATTTGAAAACACGTATCGATATGATGTATAAAGCAGAAGTACAGGACTTGATAACGGTCAAAGAGGATGGAACTCACCGGGTGACCGGCATTTCCATGAAGAACGGGGAGAGCTACGAGGCCGATCTGGTCATGATTGCACCGGGCCGTGACGGCTCGGCCTGGTTGACTGAGGTGCTGAAGAAGCGCCGTCTGAAGATGTACAACAATCAGGTGGACGTTGGCGTTCGAGTCGAGACTTCGGATGTCGTGATGCAGGAGATTAACGAGCATCTTTATGAAGGGAAGTTCATTTTCAATACTTCTGTGGGTACGCGTGTCCGTACCTTCTGCAGTAATCCATCCGGTCATGTGGTGGTGGAGAATCACAGCGGGGTCATGGCAGCGAATGGGCACTCCTATAAGGATCCGGCACTCGGGTCCAAAAATACGAATTTTGCCCTACTGGTCTCGCATAAGTTCACAGACCCGTTCGACAAACCGAACGAATATGCCCGGGAAATCTGTAAGAGAGCTAATGACTTGTCCAGCGGCGGCGTCATCGTCCAGAAATATGGTGATATCCTGCGTGGACGGCGCTCTACGGAGACACGGATCAGCGAAGGATTCCTGGAACCAACGCTGAAGGAAGCCGTGCCGGGTGATTTGGGACTGGTGTTGCCTTACAACACCATGAAGAGCCTAATCGAGATGGTAGAGGCGCTGGAGAAAGTCACGCCGGGAATTGCTTCCGAGCATACACTCTTCTATGGCGTGGAAGCGAAGTTCTACTCCGCCCGTCCGAAGCTTACGGAAGCGATGGAGACGGAGATATCCGGCCTCTACTGCGGCGGAGACGGTGCGGGCATTACCCGCGGTCTAGCGCAGGCCGGAGCGGCAGGCGTATGGATCGCTCGCGGAATGGTTGAGCGGGCGGGAATATAAAATACAGGGACCAGCTTCTGAGCGCGTATTCTGCTCATAGCCGGTCCCTTTTTGAATATCGTTATTGATGAGTGTCTTGCTCTCTCGCGGTGTAATGGTGGTGATGGTGATGATGATGGTGGTGATGATGAATGTGGTGAATACCCTGGGGGGAGCTGTAGATATGGAAATAAGGATGGGGTGAGGGATAGGGATAGGGATGTTGCGTATGTTCATGACCGTAATATTGTTGTTGGGGATCTCTTTGCTGAAAGCCTTGAACTCCATTGTTTTCTTGTCTCATTGAAGTTCTCCTTTCGTCTATTAATACTGCATTTTATGCCTATGCATAGATAGTGACACTTGACCTAGGTGAATTGGGCTACCTAAACAAGGGTAGGAAAATCATCAACAGCACTTGATGTATGCAGATGAAGTTGGCTCCAGGTCTGTTGCCAGTTTTTTCGCGCGATCCGCTCTACAAAGATTGGGTGGCGTTCCTTGTCTGCTGCAAAATTAGGCGTCGGTTTTAACACCATATTCACCGCATCATCGATCCCGTGTGGAGCTGTCAAGATGATTCGCTTCTCCTCGTCCAGACTAAGCCCAAGCGCAGTTGCGGTCTCAGTGAAGTTCGAAATAGCTTCTGTGGAGGATGAGAATGGTAACATGTTATTAATCAGATGCATGCGAGCTTCATTTTTAACCGACCAAGGGACTGAAGGATCTATGCTTCTTAGTTGCTCCTCCAGTCGTTTCTCCTCTGCTTCAT
This sequence comes from Paenibacillus sp. MAHUQ-45, assembly GCF_058133325.1. Classification (NCBI taxonomy): domain Bacteria; kingdom Bacillati; phylum Bacillota; class Bacilli; order Caryophanales; family Paenibacillaceae; genus Paenibacillus; species Paenibacillus sp. MAHUQ-45. Next base: position 78,444 of record NZ_JBYUPV010000011.1, on the reverse strand, counting down.
CGAGATTAGAGGGGTCAAAATAGACAACATCAACATCCGGCAAAGGTGTTCTTTCCACGAAGCCATGGAGCGTGTCCCATATTTTTGAACGGACAAAGCCTGCGCACACCCACCAATCTGGTAGATGGAGTAGACTGGCTGTTTCCAGTACCCCCATCATCCACGGATCGTTTTGGACAAGTCGCAGAATATCTTCCTCATTGTTTATTTTCATAGTTATCGCCTCCGTTATTGTAAGCCTCCAGCAAATTTCCCCCAGCCAACCGCTCTAATGCCCCGCTAGCGTTGCCGTTAATACCGCGAACTAGCAATATGGAACAACGTGCGGCTGCAGAAGTCCACAAATACCATGAACCAGCAATATGGAACAATGTGCGGCTGCAGAAGTCCACAAATACCGCGAACTAACAATATGGAACAACGTGCGGGTGTAGAAGTCCACAAATACCGCGAACCAGCAATATGGAACAACGTGCGGCTGCAGAAGTCCACAAATACCACGAACCAGCAATATAGACCTCTTACGGACCCAGGTGACGTTATTGCTCCTGCATCAGCTTTTTTAGTACCTTACGGACTCAGAAGCAGCTATCTACACAGAATCTAACAAAAGAAAGACTAAAGTTTGTCAACAACGGCTCTGGAGTCCGTTAAATCCCCATAAAGTCCTCTTCGGAGGGAATAAGGTCACTGAGGTCCGTTGGTGGTATCGTCATGTATTCATTATAAATATGAATGAGGATGTTACCTAGTGGAAAAGAGGATGATTAGTTCTGAGTTTCGTTGTTCATCTGCCGATAGTCTGTCTAGCTACATAGAGAACTGAAGGATGTACAGATTCGGCCTACAATTGGACAGCGACGGGAACTATAACTATAATGACCGATATATTGTTCTTGGAGGCCGTGACAATGCAACACACGTTTTCTATTTTGATGCAATTGTTCGAAAGAGCCGCGCTACTGCTGATGTGTCTGTTCGTGCTGACCCGTCTGCCGCGGTTTAAAGAGATTTTTCAAAAAGGTGCGTACGCCCCTCAGGAGCTGGCGATTGTAACGGTGGTGTTCAGTCTGTTTGCCATTTTCGGCACCTACAGCGGCATTAACGTGGAAGGCTCGCTTGTGAATGTGCGGATCATTGCCATTATGGCCGGAGGGATACTGTTTGGTCCATGGGTAGGGCTGATCACCGGGGTGATCTCAGGCGTACACCGTTTTCTAATCGATATCGGCGGGGTAACCTCGGTCCCCTGTCTTATCACGAGCGTGATTGCGGGGGTAGTGTCTGGTGTGATTTACCGTCGCAGCTCTGTTGAACGGCGCTGGATCGCCGGCATTCTTGCCGGGATGGCCTGTGAGGCGCTAACGATGGTGCTTATTCTAGGAATGGCACATCCAACTTCGCTTGGGGTGGACATCGTGTCCAAGATTGCTTTTCCGATGATTATCGGCCAGGTCAGTGTAGGCCTGATCGTAATGCTGGTTCAGAGTGTGGAGGGAGAAAAGGAGCGGATCGCCGCCAAGCAATCCAAGCTTGCACTCGATATCGCCAACAAGACGCTGCCGTATTTTCGCAACATCAATCCCGAATCCTTGCATACCATCTGTCAGATCATCAAGGAGGATATTGGAGCGGACGCTGTAGCCATCACAGATACCAGGCTGATCCGCGCATACGTTGGTATAGGGGAAGAGCATTATGCCGAGACCAGCGAGATTATTAGCGATGAGACCAAGCAGACGCTGTCCAGCGGCGAGATTACGATCCGGAACAATGATACCGACCATACCAACCCCCTGATCAAATCGTTGATTATTATCCCGCTTAAGGAGAAGGGCGAGGTGACGGGGGCGCTCAAAATTTACTACACCAAAGCCCATAAGATTACGTATTCCCTTCAGGCTATGGCGGTGGGGCTGTCGCAGATGATTTCTACACTGATGGAAGTATCGCGGGTGGAGGGCATCAAGGAGATGGCGAACAAGGCGGAGCTGAAGGCATTACAGACAAGCATCAACCCCCACTTTCTGTTCAATGCGCTGAATGCGATCATTTCCTCGATTCGGATCAATCCAGATAAAGCACGGGAGCTGATTGTGAATCTGTCCGGGTATATGCGGTATAATCTGGAGCTGACGGATGAAATCATTGATATTAACAAGGAGCTGCAGCAGGTTCAGCAATATGTGGAGATTGAAAAAGCGCGCTTCGGCAGCCGTCTAACGGTGCTTTATGATATCGATGATGAGGTGGAGGTACGCATCCCCAGCCTCATTATTCAGCCGCTTGTGGAGAATGCCATTGTACACGGGATTTTGAAGGAAAAAGGGAAGGGTACCGTGACCATTTCGGTAAAAGATCAGGGTGATACGGTGCGAATCGGTATCCGCGACACTGGAGTTGGCATTTCTGAAGAGACGATCGAGAAAGTCTACAGCGGCGATATGCCGGAGAACAAGATCGGACTATACAATGTACACCAGCGGGTGAAGCTGATCTATGGGAACGGACTGACGATTCACCGACTGGACAAAGGAACGGACATCTATTTTGATGTCAAAAAGGAGAGCCGATGAGAGCGATAATTGTAGAGGATGAGGAGCTGGCCAGACAAGAGCTGGCCTTCTTGATTGAGGCCCACAGCGGAATCGAGATTGCTGCCCAATTTGAGGACGGGCTGGATGCGCTAAAATATTTGCAGAGCCAGGAGGCAGATGTGCTTTTTCTGGATATCAACATTCCTTCCATCGACGGGGTGCTGCTCGCACAGAATATCAGCAAGTTCTCGGTGAAACCCTATATTGTGTTCATCACTGCGTACAAAGAGCATGCCGCTGAGGCGTTCGAGATAGAGGCGTTCGATTATATTCTGAAGCCGTACAGCGAGGTGCGGATCAAAGCGATGCTGCACAAGCTAGAGACAGCCTATGCCGCTCGTGGTCGGCAGGACGAAGAGGGTGAACGTAATCCGCTCAGCGATAAGGTGAATTTATGGAAAAACGAGAAGATCATCGTGGTGGATGCGGACGATATTTATTACGCATCAGCACAGGAGAAGACCACCAGTGTGATGACCAAAAGCGAAGAGTATAGTATGGCGCTCAGCATCAGTGATTTTCATGCCCGGCTGCCGCAGGACAGATTTTTCCGATGCCACCGTTCCTACTTAGTTAATTTGTCGAAGATCAAGGAAATCATTCCTTGGTTCAACAATACGTATCTGCTGCGTCTGCGTGATCTGGAGTTTGAAGTGCCGGTTAGCCGCAGTCGGGTCAAGGAATTCAGGCAGATTATGCGATTGTAAGCGCATTTCATTCCTCATTTCAGTCATCTCATTCCGTATTTCCCTCAAGCGGTGTTGCTTTCGCTACAATGAAGAGGCAATAGAGACTCTTGCAGCGACCAACGAGAGAAAGAAGGAAATGGCTATGACTACAACTACGGATAGTAAAAGTGCCAAACGATGGCTTATTGTACTAGGTACCGTCATAATGCAAATGGGTCTGGGTACGATCTATACCTGGAGCTTGTTCAACGCACAACTGGTCTCCAAATTCGGATGGGAGCTAAGCTCCGTCGCAATAACTTTTTCCATTACCAGCTTCGCGCTGGCTTTCGCAACGCTGTTCGCGGGTAAGCTGCAGGACCGGTTCGGTCTCCGTAGACTAACTGGAACCGCAGGGATCGTGCTAGGACTGGGGCTAATGCTCAGTTCACAGGCCAGTTCTCTCCCGATGTTCTATCTACTGGCAGGATTGATTGTCGGCTATGCGGACGGAACGGCTTATATTACTTCGTTATCTAACCTGATCAAATGGTTTCCCAAAAATAAAGGCTTAATCTCCGGCGTATCTGTTGGTGCTTATGGGACAGGAAGCCTGGTATTCAAATATATTAATGGCAGTCTGATCGATTCGGTGGGTGTATCTAACGCATTCCTTTATTGGGGAATGATGGTGATGGTGATGGTCGTTATTGGTTCGCTTCTGGTTAGAGAAGCTGCGGCGCCAGTCGCTGTGCCAGTTGCTAAGCAGCCTTCATCTGGTGGGGCTCCTGCGAGAACGCGGACAGGTGCAACTGCAACCGCCTCCGGTATTTCCACCGCTGCCAAGGACTATACCGTTAAAGAAATGCTTCGCACCAAAGAAGCGTATCTGCTGTTCATCGTTTTTTTCACCGCTTGTATGAGCGGCCTGTACCTGATAGGCATTGTTAAGGATATCGGCGTGAAGCTGGCTGGACTTGATGTGCAGACGGCAGCCAATGCGGTGGCGATGATCGCGATTTTTAACACAAGCGGACGTCTGATCCTTGGGGCATTATCTGATAAAATGAGCCGCTTGAAGCTGGTGGGTGCATCACTCGTAGTAACCGCTGTGGCGATGCTGACGCTTAGCTTGGCTGATCTGAGCTTTGGTCTGTTCTTCGCCTGTGTGGCGGCAATTGCCTTCTGCTTCGGCGGTAACATTACGGTATTCCCGGCTATTGTCGGTGATTTCTTCGGTCTGAAGAATCACAGCAAGAACTATGGCATCGTCTATCAGGGCTTCGGTATCGGTGCTTTATCAGGATCATTTATTGCCGCTTTACTGGGTGGATTCAAGCCTACCTTTATCGTGATTGGTCTCTTGTGTCTGCTGGCTTCGATCATTGCGATCTCCCTGAAGCCGCCAGTGCAGAAAGAGAAAACAGAAAAGGGATTGAGTCTGAAACCTTACGGGGGGACAGCTTAACCATATATAGATTGTGATGTTGGCCTAAATAAAGAGACAGACAGAGCAAAAGGTAACACCTAAGTAGAGGATGGTTAGTTCATTATGTGGGCTAATCTCCTCTATTTTTGCTTTGCGTTCACTTGATCGCCTATGCTGCTACAGTTGCCATCCCGCCATGTTCCTTCAAGTAACGTTTCTTTTTCCAAAGTCGACTCAGCGTTTAAATAGCGGCATTTTTGTACCTTATATTGATGATTTTAGCGTGAAAAAGGGAATTAAGAGCATTATTGCACCTTATTTTCCTACATATCCCTAAAAAGTTGATATACCTGAAGAATTAACATACAAAAATGCCCTTAATGAATGTTCCCGCTTCGTTGCCGCCGAATTAAGGTACAAAAATGCTCTTATTTATATATTCGTGAGGCTGGTTCTGCTGACGATGGACAAGTTATTGCACATGCTTGGGGGAAAGCACTGTCAGGGAGTGGGTTAGCCCCTATTGATCTTCCCATTGATCTTCATACCCCCTATGGTTATGGAGCCGCGCAGGCTTCCCTTCACTAAAGCTAAGCGGAATGTTAGTTGAATAAATAACTATATAAAGTGAACTTAAGAATAACACCTTACTGATTGATGATATCCGTATATTCACAGGGCATTCTCCAGTCAGTTTAGTTCTAACATTTTGTTTGGAAATTCGCTTTTCCTTCTAAGACTGTATGCAAGAATTTTTTCGATTTTTTCAATCGTTTCTGGACATCTTCAATTTCTTTAATTTTTTGTTCAACAACCTGCTTCTTTACCTCGTATGATAAATTAAGCTCTTGGCTGACTAACAGACTTATTTCCTCTATGGAAAAGCCTACGGATAAAAGTGCCTTTACATCTTCCAGGAACTCAACAATCTCCTTAGAATAAATACGATAATTATTGGCATCTCTTTGCAGAAAGATGTCCGGAATTAGATTTTTACGTTCATAGAATCTCAACGTTGAGATAGGCAGACCCGTTAATTTCGAAACCTCATTTATTTTCATAATCTATGACCTCTTTTACTTGTTGCTATAAACTTAGGTTTATAGTTCATAATGCGAATATGATAACGAACGACATACACAATGTCAAAAAACTACCGTTATCAAGAGGAGAGAAATTCTATGTTTAATAATACTCTAAATAATGATTTCGCCAGTATTGTCAAGGAACGCCGTTCTGTTCGTAATTATGACGAGAACTTTAAAATATCGAAAGAAGAGCTTAGTGAAATAATTGCGGAAGCCAGCCTGGCCCCGTCCTCTGCAAATATGCAGCCTTGGCGTGTAGTTGTGGTGGATACTCCGGAAGGAAAAGAAAAACTAAGACCGCTTGTGCGTTTCAACACTTTGCAAAATGATACTTCATCAGCCATGCTGCTGATTTTTGGCGACACCGAAAGCTATTTAAATGTTGAAGAAATTTACAACACAGCTGTGGAACAAGGAAAAATGCCAGCAGAAGTACGTGATAGCCAGGTTCAAACGATCCTGTCGATGTATCCAACTTTACCGAAAGAATTGAAAATCGAAGTGGCAAAAATCGATAGCAGCCTGTTTGCTATGCAGTTAATGTTAGTCGCTCGTGCACATGGGTATGATACGAATCCAATGGCAGGCTTTGAAGTTGATCAGGTAGCCAAAGCATTTGATTTAGATGAAGAACGCTATGCGCCAGTAATGATTATCTCCATAGGCAAAGCGAAGGAAGCAGGATATGAATCCGTGCGGTTAAGCTCTGACAAGATTACATTTTGGAGATAAGCATTTGTATTAACGAGAGGCGATCATTCAATAAAAAATAGCGGTAGTCTAGTACTTTATATCGTCCATGACTGCCGAATTTACTTCCATTGGGAAGGTTAAGGTACAGAAGCTAAGCAAGACCGATAAGTATGGTCGTAAAAAAAGGAGGTCCCTGGAGCAACGCTCCGGGAATCTCCTTTTTGATTGATATGTTTGCTTCCTCATGGCCAACCTGGATGAAGGCAATTAGCCTTCCAACAGCAGCGCTTCCGGATCTTCCAGCAGTTCCTTGACTTTGACCAGGAAGCTTACGGCTTCGGAGCCGTCGACGATCCGGTGGTCATAGGACAGGGCGATATACATCATCGGCCGATTGACAGTAGTCTCTTCGTCCAGTGCAATCGGGCGCAGTTGGATTTTGTGCATACCCAGGATACCTACCTGTGGGGTATTAAGGATCGGTGTAGAGAGCAGTGAGCCGAACACTCCGCCGTTAGTTATCGTGAATGTGCCGCCTTGCAGCTCAGCCAGGCTAAGCGTGTTGGCCCGTGCTTTAGCGGCCAGCGCACCGATTTCCCGCTCGATCTGCGGGAAGCTCAGCCGGTCCGCATCGCGGACGACCGGTACGACCAGACCTTCCTTGGCCGCAACGGCAATGCCGATATCATAGTATTTCTTCAGCAGCAGATCCTCGCCGTCGATCTCGGCGTTAAGCATTGGATAGGCCTTCAAGGCGCCGATCACGGCCTTGGTGAAGAAGGACATGAAGCCGAGCCCGACATCATGCTTCTCTTTGAAGTTATCCTTGCGGCGTTTGCGGATATCGAGAATCGCCGTCATGTCCACCTCGTTGAAGGTGGTCAGCATCGCCGCTGTCTGCTGCGCTTCCACCAGACGGCTGGCAATAGTCAGCCGTCTGCGCGACATGCGCTTGCGCTCAGTCGCTTTGCCGTCCTCCGGGTGCGGCGCTTTGCCCAGCGCCGCAAGCGGCTTCGCCGCCTCCGGCTTGCCTTGCGGCGCCGGAGCAGCTGGCGCAGCAGCACTCGCTGCGCCATGGTCCTGTACATCGGCCTGGCCAATCCGGCCGATTGGGTCACGGGCGCTAACCTCGCCAAGGGCGATGCCGCGCTCCCGTGCCAGCTTGCGCGCGCCCGGCGTAGCCAGGGCCGCGGAGCTGTCGCCCGCGCCCACAGCTACGGGCGCGGGACTTGTAGCGGGTGCAGGCGCTACCGCTACTGCCTGAGGCGCGGCGGCGTTGCTGCCGCCTGCCGCTTCCTGTGCGGCCACGGTGTTACTGCCGTTCGCCGCTTTTGGCGTGCCGGCTGCTGCCGCGCCGATAATGCCGATGGCTTCGCCAACGGCTACGTTCTCGCCGGCTTGCCGCAGGATGGAGGAGATGACCCCATCCTCCTCTGCACTAATCTCAAGATTGACTTTGTCCGTCTCCAGCTCTGCCAGTACATCTCCCTGGCCGACAGTATCGCCCTCTTTAACCAGCCATTTGTAGATCGTTCCTTCGGAAATGGATTCGCCTAGATCAGGTACTTTAATTTCAGACACAGGCCGCTACCTCCCCAAACTTTATAGTTTACGCTATAGTGACACCGTCCTCTTAGGAGGACGGTACAGCCGTTTGTACTTGCGAATTCAATTTCAGGGCTTCCGTAACAATTCTACGTTGCTCGTAGGTGTGAACATCTGCATATCCGCTTGCCGGGCTGGAACGCTCCGGACGGCCGATATATTTAACCTTGGTATTCTCGGGAGCGATGGCCCGTAAACGAGGCTCAGTGAAGCTCCAGGAGCCCATGTTCTTCGGTTCTTCCTGTACCCAAACGATTTCCTCCAAAGAACGGAAGGTGCTCAGATGAGCAGCCAGTTCCTGTTCTGGGAACGGGTAGAGCTGCTCCAGCCGCAAGATATGCAGCCAGGACCATTCCTTGCCCTTTGCAGTAGCAGCTTCCAGCTCGGCTTGCAGGTCAATAGCGACCTTGCCGCTGCAAACCACGAGCCGTTTCACTTCAGCCGGGTTTTGGCCGAGCAGCGGCTCAGGCAGTACAGCCTGGAACTGCCCTGAAACCAGTTCGGTTCCGGCAGAGGTGCTGCGCGCGTTGCGGATCAGGCTCTTCGGCGCCATGACGACGAGTGGACGGGCATCTGCTTTGCCGCACAGAGAAGCCTGACGGCGCAGCAGGTGGAAATACTGGGACGCAGTGGTCAGGTTCGCCACCGTCCAATTTTCTTCCGCTGACAGCTGGAGGAAACGCTCCAATCTAGCGCTGGAGTGCTCCGGTCCCTGACCTTCGTAGCCGTGTGGAAGCAGCATAGCTAGGTTGCTGCGCTGTGTCCATTTTGCCCGGCCGGCTGAGATGAACTGGTCGATGATGACCTGCCCGGCATTGGCGAAGTCGCCGTACTGGGCTTCCCAGATCACGAAAGTCTCAGGTGCAAATACGTTGTAGCCATACTCGAAGCCAAGCACCGAAGCTTCAGACAACGGGCTGTTGTACACGCCAAAGGAGGCGTGAGTTTCGCTCAATTGATGCAGCGGAGAGAACAACTCTCCGGTCTCGCTGTCATGCAGGACGAGGTGACGGTGCGCGAAGGTACCGCGCTGTGCATCTTGGCCGCTCAAGCGAATCGGAGTCCCGTCTCTAAGAATGGTCGCGAAGGCCAGAGTTTCTGCCAGTGCCCAGTCCACCTTCTCGCCTTCGTTCAGCGCGTCTTTGCGCCGCTGCAGAATCCGCTGCAACTTAGGATAGACTGTGAATCCGTCAGGAACGCTAAGCAACTCGCGGTTGATCTGTTGGAGCGTAGCAAGAGAGACGGCAGTCAATTTGCTAGGGACAGTCTCTGTCTTCACGGGAACGGAAGTCTTGCTGTCCGCGCTCTTATTTTTGCCTTCTTTCATATTATCATAAGCCTGCTGCAAGATGCTCTCTGCATCGGCATTCATTTGCTTCACATCTTCATCTGTGACGACCTTCTCCTGACGGAGGCGTTCGGCATAGATTCTGTGAACTGTCGGGTGATTGCGGACCTTGCTGTAGACGATCGGCTGGGTTGTTTCCGGATCATCCATCTCATTATGGCCGTGGCGGCGGTAACCGATCAGATCAATGACAAAATCCTTCTTGTACTTATTGCGATAAGCGCTAGCCAGACGAACAGCTGCTACACAGGCTTCCGGGTCATCAGCATTAACATGGATGATAGGGATCTCATAGCCTTTGGCCAGGTCACTGGCATAATGCGTCGACCGAGAGTCCTCGCTTTCGGTCGTGAAGCCGATTCGATTGTTGACGATGATATGAATTGTACCGCCATTCGTATAACCGTCCAGCTTGCCGATATTCAGTGTCTCGGCCACAATGCCTTCACCTGGGAAGGCGGCATCTCCGTGCATCAGCACAGCGATTGCCTTGTTCGTGTCGAGCTTCGGCAGGCCTGGTGTGCTGCGCTCTTCTTGAGCGGCACGGGCGAAGCCTTCTACGACAGGATTAACAAACTCCAGGTGGCTCGGGTTGTTCGCCAGTGTCAGCCTAGTGCGGACGGTTTCGCCTTCACGTACGGCGCGATCAGCACCCAGATGGTACTTTACGTCTCCGGTCCAGCCGTAGTTAATACCCATGGAGCCTTCCGAAGGGAACAGTTCCTTGTTCGGTGAATGATGGAACTCGGAGAAAATGATATCGTACGGCTTGCCCAGGATATGAGCCAGTACGTTCAGACGCCCGCGGTGGGCCATACCCATCAGGATATGCTCGGCACCTTCATGCGCGGCAGCGCGTACGATTTCGTCCAGCATTGGTACCAGGGCATCATTGCCCTCCAGACTGAAACGCTTTTGGCCTACGAAAGTCTTGTGCAGGAAGGTCTCAAACTGCTCCACTTGAATTAGCCGATTCAGCAAATCCTTGCGTTCGGCGGTATTCAATGGCGCAGGTGAGTTAACGGACTCCGCCTGGCTGTTCAACCAGCGAAGTTCCTGTTCATCATGCACATGACCAAATTCGTAGGCTATAGTTTGTGTATAGGCTTGGCGCATCCGGTGAACGGCGTCCCAAGCGGTTTGAATATTATCCGGGACATTCTCCCAAATTAGTGAAGCAGGGAGGGCCATGAGGTCCTCTCGCGTCAATTCATACGTTTCATGATTCAGCCATTTTGTCATAGGATTGTGATCCCGCTCCAGCGGGTCAATATTGGCGGCCAAATGGCCATATATACGAATGTTAGCGATTAGCTTAGAGGCTTTGACAGCCTTGCGAAGCCAAACTGCATCTCCCGAGACGATAGGCTGCGGAGCTGGTTCAGCATCCGGCGCCAGGGGAGGCGGGCCATAAACAGTAAAAAGTTCACGGTAATTATTTTCAACTGAGGAGGGGTCTTTCACAAACTGCTCATACTTCTCCTGAATGTAGCCCAGATTGGGGCCATAATATTTGCTCCAAACAGATTCATTGTAGGGCTCTTTGGCTGCCATGAATACATCCTCCTAACGGATGAACTCCAAACGCGGGGCGCTGGTATGGGCCTTGTTCGGAGCTGTGATGGTTGCGTTTTCATTTCCTTACTATTGTGCTACTTTCGGTGGCCTTAATCAATTCATACTTTCGTCCAATCCAATCGCAAAACGGTATGGTTCAGCCTGGTCATTGATGCCATAGCGCCATAAATAGATTACATCAACAAGTGTAACTATTAAAATAATTCGATAGTCCTCGTTTTTTTTATAAAACCTGATTACAATGCTCGGATATGGGTTAATGGTTCTATAATTAGTCTATTTTGGGTTAGTAGAATTATTAATAAGTTCAAAATTGTGCATTGGGTACAGGTGGTTTCAACTTGGACAGGTATTAGTCAAAAAGAGCTAAACTTTTTACATTTCTCACCTTAGAAATTCCCAGAAAACGACACACTTTTCCGATTCTTTCTTGTATAATGTTATTGCAGTATGGTTTTTAATAATAATTTCTAGCCAGATCCTTTCATGTAAAGGGTCCAGTAAAGGGTAAACCTGTTGAAAGGCAGGGGCACAAAGTCTCGGGTCTAAGGTAGAAATACTACGACGGCCGGACTGCCTGGGGACGCGAAATCTTAGGAGGAGATTTTTTGGATAAGTCCAACCAGGGGAACAACGGAGAACTGCAGACAGTTGATCTGGATTTAGAATGGGTATATTTGCTGCTGAGTGCCAAGAAGGCGGGCATCAAGGCGGAGGAGATTCGCCGTTTCTTTAATGAGAAGGCTTTGAAGGCTATTTAGCAGCTTGAATCATAACAGATACATATAGAGAAGGGCACAGCATATGCTGTGCCCTTCTCTATATGATGGGGCCCCAAGCTATTGAAGCGCTCAGGGCCGAAATCTTTAATCCTTTTGTTCAAGACGCCATTTTTGATAATCTAGAAATTCCTTGAACTCCCGCTTGCTGATGCCGGAGCTCATTGCCTCTTGCACGAGCCGGAACCATTCCGAATCCAGCGGCGTCTCTTCAGTGTCGGAGAGGTCTCCATATAGCAACACGTGAATAGATACTTGTAGTGCGTCGGCAATTTTTTCAATGAATTGGATAGAGGGGTTGGACTGAATATTTCTCTCAACATTACTCAGGTACGACTTGGCCACATCCGCCTTGTCCGCAAGTTCGGATAAGGATAAGCCCTTCTCGACCCGGAGTTCATGGATGCGCCCTCCCATATTATCAGGCACGATGACAACGCCCCTCCGTACTTTTTGTATAAGTATAACAAATTTCCTTGAAACGGACAAAGACACATTGCTGTTCAGAGGAGAAAAGAGGAGGGGATTGGAGCAAAAACCGGCATGTCTTAGCCCGGTGAAGGGTGTAAGAGATGCCGGTAGTTTTTAGGAATCAGACTTATTTTAATTCTCCGGCGCCTTGCTTGGCGTTGAAGGTCAACTTCACGTCCAGTTTGTCACCTTGGAAGATGTTTTGATCCTGGCCGTTCTCAACGAACTCAAAGGCTAATTTGAGCGTCTTGGATTGGGCTGCGGAGATGCCGCCTGGGAAGGCATTGGCTACCAAATCGTAGCCTGGATTGCTCTGCAAATCCTTGAGTGTTGCTTCGGCAACGACATGGCCAGCAATTGAGCCGCTAGTATAGCTGCTGTCAAGGAGCTTTACTTTAAAGTGAGCACCCAGATCCTGTCCGGCGTTGTTGCTGTTAGTATCAGTTACGATATACGTAGTAACCAGCTTCAGTTCTTTAATGTCGAGCGAGCCGCTATTCTGCAGAGTGAAGTTGCGGACAGCGATGTCACCTGGCTTCAGATTGCTCAGGTTCACATTTTGCTCAGGATTAGTATTCAGATCCAGCGTACCAGCGGCGAAAGTTGCTGTGCTTTCCGCTGTATCGCTGAAGTAAGCGAAGGTGCCGCCCCCGATTAAAGACAATCCCAAAGCCGCCGTTGCTACGCCAAGACCCAATGTTTTTTTGATACCCATGAATAAATTCCTCCTCTTATATGGTTAATAAAATGGTAGACAAAATAGTTAATGCGTTGAGATCGAACGGCTTACTTGTATTCGCCAGCGCCTTGTTTAGCCTCGAAGGTCCACTTCAATTTCAGGCTGTCTCCCTGGTAGTAGTTCTGAGGCTGGAGGTTGTCGACAAAGGCAAACTGAACAGACAGCTTATCCAGAGTTCCTGCCTTGATCCCTGATTTTTCGCCGAAAACTGAACCAAGGATGCCTGCTTTTACAAGGTCAGGCGAAAGGTTTTCCAGCTCAGACAGTTTTTTAATCAGAACCGGAGAAGTGATCTTGTCTTTATTAACCAGGAAGGTGACCACGATGTCATCTTTCAAGTTATGGGTTCCATTGTCATTGTTCACGTCTATAACTTCAGTTGCCGTTTTCAGCAGCACTTGGGAAATATCAAGTGAGCCGCTATTCTTCAGCTTGAAGTCTCTGGTGATGATATCACCTGGCTTGAGATTGTTGAGGTCCACGATCACAGAGGGATCAGAATCCAAGCTCAATGTTCCGTTGTTAAAAGAAGCTGTACTTTGCGCGGTATCGCTGAAATATGCGAAGGTTCCCCCGCCGACCAAAGTCAATCCAAGCGCTGCTGAGACAACGCCCAGCCCCAGTGTTTTTTTAATATTCATTCTTTCATCCCTCTCTCGATCTTTTTAGTTTCTGACTTTACGTCATGTATATTGTTGCTCCACGTTTCGTAAACGGGAGTTTACAATCCTATTAATGTAAGGTGTCCGGCAGTGACTCAGCAGGGGCAGGCACATTATTCTTCTTTTCCAGAGCGGTGATAGCTTTCCAGGTACTGTATAACGCGTACAACAGGAGCAGGAGACCTGGTACGATCATTAGCAGCACGCTACCTGCCTTGGAAACTGCGAAGTTCATGGCATAACCAACATAAGGAACGGTAAAGCCGGTATACTCTCCGATCACGTTGGTCGAACTGACCGGGGACATGTCGGCAGCGTTATTGTTGTCGCCCTTGGTTGTATAGCTGGCCTCGCCAATGGCGCTGTTCATGCTGACATCGACGATACGGTGGGTGATCAGAATGTTCTCTGGATTCATGAAGGTAATGACATCGCCTTTCTGGAAGCGGGTCATATCACCACCGGGTTTGAGCGCAATGATGGAGCCGGTATGGATGCCCGGTTCCATGGAACCGGATAGGACCGTCTTGATTTGATAACCGAAGAAGGTAGGCTCTCCGCCTGAGGCCTTGGAGACTACAACTGCTGCGACTACCACCAGGAACACGATAAGCATCAGGGTGGTTATCGTATTGCCAATGATTTTTTTGATAAGCATTTCTTAATCGCCGCCTTTAATGGAATCTGATTCTGGAGAAGCAGAGGGTGCTGGAGTTGCCGAAGGAATTGAATTCGTTACTGGCAAAGTTGTAGCTGAAGGCGACGGCTCTGCGGACGGCTGTACGTTCGGTGTTTCCTCAGGTGTGGAGATAGGGGCAGGCTCTCCGCTCGGGGAGTCTGCGGGCTCAGCAGTAGCTGTTGGTATTGGAGAGGCCGATGCCGCTGGTTCGTCCGTTCCGTTGTTCTTGCCATCAGGATCGGGGTTGCCGGCCGGAGGTGTTTCTGGCTTAGGTGCACCTTTATCCGGCTTGCCTGCTTTTTCCTTGGCTTTCTCAGCAGCTTCTTCCTGCTTTTTCTTCTCCTCTGCTTGCCGTTCTTCTTCCTCCTTGCGGGCTTGTTCCAGCAGCTTGGCTTTTGCCTCGGCGATCTGCTCTTGCTGTCCTTTCAGAGTGTCAATCTCGCTGGCGAGGGAACGCTTAGCCTCGTTCATCTCTGTATTCATCTGTTCATAGCTAGACTGTAACTCCGTGGAGACTTCTGTTTGGGGTGTGTAGGCTCTGGCGAAGAATGTCAGGATGGGCTCCTGGGTCAGGAAGGCCGGAATGTTTGGTTCCAGCAGGGATGTAACAGGACTCTCCGGAGGAAGTGAACCTCCGAGTTCATGAATTGAGACGAGATAATTTAGAATTCCGGTCAAGGTGGTTACAAGAGATTCGGACAGTACGTTGCTTTGACTAAGGCTGCTTTGGAACTCCTCGAAGAATTGGGCATCGCGGATTTCCAGACAGTTGGGTTCTAAGTTGATCATATACCCTCCGATCTGGGACAAAATTCGGGCAGAGCTTGCAACCTCTTGCATAATCTCTAGCCAGACCCCTGCATTGAAGCTAAGCTGGCTATCAAGCGCACCAATCTCACCGGTAGCCGCTGTAATCTGCTGCGCGGTCTCCTGCGCGGCATGGTCCAGCTCTTCCAGCGACAAGCCTTCGACCGCTGCGGAGCTTCCCAAAGCTAGCGTGACAGAGTGGCTGTTCAGTGAAGCTGTGAGTTCGTTAATCCTTTTAATGTGGTCGCCCAATTCCTGCAGCAGCTTCTCGATCTGGCCGGGGAATACTTTGCACAGCTCTATTGTGGTGTTCTGCTGCTTCGAAGTGTTGAATTCACCATAAGTGCTGCCGATCTGATTGGACGTATAAAGGAAAAGAACCGATATGGCCATGCCTGATTGCAGCATTCGCAGACCGATATGCTTACGTTTTCTTTTTCGTTGGCGAGCTGATCTAGGATACAGAGGAATACCTCCTCTCATTTCTTACCGGGATGCCGGTTCGCTATATTTGTTCTTTATTAAGAACGATGTGATAACCAAATCATACACGGGCACTAGGAAAAAGAAAACCGCTAATTTCATTGATTTGTGCTTTATAAAGAACTAAAAATGCTTATTATCTCTTATATACTCTGTATATCGCTAGTTTTCTAATAAAATTCGTAATAAAGAACGATATTGTGTGCCTGATTATGAAAAAAACCGGACCACATTTAATGTGGTCCGGTTCGTTACGTTTTGATCATTAGAGTAGGGGGACTAAGAGGGGGATAGAGAATGTTCCCTCCTTTTTGTGATTAAAAACCTGTATTGTATTTCTCCTCACTGGAAGAGCGGTGTTTGGTGTTGTCCTTGTCTTCCTTCTCTTCGTGCCTCTCCAGATTCAGATCTTCCATCGGAATTGCGTCAACGGTTGCTTCACTTTCGTACATCTCGAACAGGCTTTCCTGATCTGTAGGGTACTGTTCGGGATTATCAAGGCTGGTGCCTCCGAACGGTTTCTTGGGATTGCTCATAACATGTTCCCTCCCTTGCCTAATAATGATGAAGCTGGTTATTTCTTAAGGGTTATGACGACAGTGTGCCCGTGATCTTACTAATCCATAACCATTCTAGACCCGACAGATTTGTTTCTACCCGTATCCTTGTTAGTAGCATTCAGCTTACCGACGGTCATCACCCTTTAATGTGCAATTTTGAGCTGGTCCAAAAAGTAATATCTGATTAGATAAAATACCATTAAATCCTTGGCATTGGTTAATGCATACAAAAAACAGAGGCCCTCAGGCCTCTGTATCCAGTGATGTTCCGATATCGCATAGTTTGTTGGCCAGCACATCCTCATAAAGACGCTTAAGCCACTTTAGTTCGGTAAGACAATGCTCGTACCGTCCATACATTACATGCAGCACAGATCGGGGCACGAGGGGGATATGCTCTTCATAAATCTGATAGGTCAGATTGACATCATGTTCTGCCTTCAGAACACGTTCGTTCAGCAGTTCTGCAAGCTTTTCCTGGTCTACATAGCGGGAGAAGGCGAGTGGAATATATAGTGGATGGAAGACAGGATCATTCTTCTTGATCTGCTGCAGGATGAGCTGCTCGAATATATTCTTGCCCTTGTCAGTAATGCTATAGATCGTCTTGTCAGGTCTGTCCTTGCTGCTTATCACTTCTACCGCTTCAATGAGCCCATCTTGCGACATCTTGTCGACAGCATAATAGAGTGACCCCATCTGCAGCTTCATAATCTGGTCCATTCGGCGATCCTTCATCACCAGTGTGATTTCATACGGGTGCATGTTCCGTTCCAGGAGCAGGCCGAGAACTGCAAGTTTAATGGACATGGCTTACCTCTTGGAGGGGGACGTCTGTGCCGATTTACCTGGAATCAACAGACGGTCACCTGGCGGCATCAGCAGCACGAAGACCAAAGCGAGTACTGCAGGGACCAAGGCCCACAGGAAGGTATCCGCAATGGATGTGGAGAGTGCAGATGATATTTTCTCCAGAACTGGTGCTGGAATCTTGGCTCTGGCTTCCGGAGTCAAAGCGGCACGTGGATCACCGAACGCCGCGGTTTGGCCACCGGCACCAAAGGCTTCAGTTAAGCTATTCGTAAAGCTGTTACGCTGAATAATCCCAAAGATCGTAATCCCGAGCGTCATCCCGAGCGAACGCATAAATGTGTTGGTGGAAGTAGCAGAACCGCGTTCACGCATCCCGAAGTTATGGATGGAGGCCATGCTCAGAACCGAGAAGGAGAAGCCGACGCCGAAGCCAGTCAAGGCCATAAATACATTGAGCAGCAGGCGAGAAGTGTCCGGTGACAAAGTGGTCAGCGTGAACACCCCGGCAACGAAGCAGATCGCTGACAGTATCATAATGTTGCGGAAGCTTGTCTTGCTTGCGAGTAGACCACCTGACTGGCTTCCTAGAACGGAACCAATCATCATCGGCATCAGAATTAGCCCGGAATTGGTTGCTGAACCGCCAAATACGCCTTGGACGAAGATCGGAATATAGATGGTTGCCACAATAAAGGCCGAACCATAGAAGAAGGCGGTAATGCTGCTTGTTGCGAACAATCTTTTACCAAACATGGCGAACGAGATGACTGGCTCTGCAGCTACACGTTCGATGAGAATGAATGCGATTAGGAGAACAGCAAAGCCTGCGAACAACCCGAGGATTACGGAGGAGTCCCACGCATATTGATTGCCGCCCAGTTCCAGGGCGAACATGAGGCAGATGATGGCTGCAACCAGTGTGAAGGCTCCGCCCCAGTCAATACGCTGCTTGGAATGGGTAACAGATTCTTTGTAAGACAATGCAATCAGGAAGATGGCGACAATGCCCAGTGGAAGGTTGATGTAGAACACCCATTGCCAGCCTACATAATCAGTGATGTACGCTCCCAGTAACGGGCCTAGTACACTGGAGATACCGAAAACGGCCCCGAACAGGCCGGTGAGCTTGCCTCTTTTCTCAGGCGGGAAAATGTCAAAAACAATCGTGAAGGCGATCGGCATCAGCGCCCCGCCACCGATTCCTTGAACCGCGCGGTAAAGGCTAAGCTGGGTAATCGTAGTCGCCGTTCCACACAGCGCCGAGCCTACCAGGAAGACAATGAGTCCGAACATGAAAAATCGTTTGCGGCCATACATATCGGAGAGCTTGCCGAAGATCGGGGTACCAGCCATGACCATAACCATGTAAGCAGAGGTGACCCATACGATTTTATCCAGCCCGCCCAAGTCGGCAACGATGGTGCCCATCGCCGAAGCTACTATGGTATTGTCCATTGCAGACATCAATATACCGAGCAGCAGGCCTACAACTACAAGTTTAAGATTACTTTCTTTCGAATGCATGCGTACAGGCTCCTTTTTATTATAGTGTTCAACATCAGAAAATCAGGAAACATGGATATTATATTCAAATTTGAATAGGGTGGCAATATGCAAATTTCTTTTATAGTTATTCTGGGCACTGTCTGAAAAATGTAGTCAAAGAAAAAGAGCACCGGAAGCGATGCTCTTCAATAGATACTGAATATAAGTCTATGAGCTTAGGATGTACCTTGTAACGCCTGCTCTGAACCCACGTCTTCTGTTGGGAATGCTCTGGATTCGATATAGTTGATGAAGAACTCTGTCAACTGCGGATCGAACTGGCTTCCCGCGCAGGCTCTTAGCTCCACGATGGCTTCTGTTATGGATTTTGTAGGCTGGTAAGGTCGTTCGGTAGTCATGGCGTCAAAAGAGTCGATGATGGTCAGCATCCGGCACAGGCGGGGAATTTCCTCACCTTTGAATCCGTAGGGGTATCCTTGTCCATCATACCTTTCATGATGCAGCTCGATGTAGGGCGCCAGATCCTTGAATTTTTCATTGGTCATCGCCATTCGTTTGCCCCAAGTGACATGCCATTTCACCATTTCCCATTCTTCAGGCGCCAGCTTGTCCTGCTTGTTGAGGATGCCCCATGGAATCTCCAGTTTCCCGATATCATGAATCAGCGCACCCAGGGTAAACTGACGTTTGGTGAGATTGTCCAGATTGAGCATTCCGCTGATGTCCAGGGCATATTGAAACACTCGCTTGGAGTGCTTGAAGGTCTCCAAATCTTTGTACATGAACAGGTTCAGCTGCTGCTCAATGTCCCGCACGTCCTGGCTGAAATCAATCTCGCGTTCCAATGGCGATTGGTTGCCATAAATATGGACCATATTCTTGCCCTGCTTCTTGGCATAATACAAAGCCTGATCCGCGTGTTCGACAAGTTCTGATTTCTCATGCACATCTGGTCTGTAGCCAGCGATGCCTGCCGAGAAGGAGAGACAACCTTGCGGGAAAATTTCTACCCCTTCGAAAGGGGAACGGTTCAGTGTCCTACGCAGCCGTTCGATGAACTGCTTGGCTTGAACTGTATCATGCGCAGGCAGGAGCAGTGTGAATTCCTCGCCGCCATAACGGGAAACGATAATCTCCGTCCCCTTGGACTCTTTTTTCAGCAGCTCTGCGAGGAAGACAATTAGCCCGTCGCCTTTCAAATGACCGAAATGATCATTGTATTTCTTGAAGTCATCAATGTCGATCATGGCCAGGGAAAGCGCAGAGCCGTCGGCCTTGGACTTGCGCATGGCTTCTTCCAGCGCCGTCTCGAAATAGCTGTGGTTAAACAATCCAGTGCGCTGATCCCGGTTGGCACGTTCCTCAATGCTGCGGTACATCGCGAACAATTGTTTGAATGAATAGGAGAGCAGCACGCTTAGACATAGAAATAGTGCCAGTCCGACAAATTCGTTGTGGGACACCAGAATAGTTAATACAAGTGAAAGCACCAGCGTGCTAAGATACGCCAGAAGGGTATCTCTGAGCATCCCTTTGAGCGTATCGTACAAATTTTCGTGGAAGACGACGTAATAATAGAGTCCAATCAAGAACGTGTTTAGGATAAAATATACAGCCATGCTTCCGGCATAGGCGTACAGGTGATGGCTCAGCAGAGGACCTTCAGCCCCGCCAAGTGCGGTGAAAATTAGTGAAGATGTACAAATCATGATGGAATAGACTGCAAAATTATTGAGAGGCTTCCACCAAACCTTATTCCGCTCCAGGAAGAAAGAAATAAGAGAAGAGAGCAACAGTACCGTTAATGAAAATGAAGGGCCGAACAGAAAGATGCAGGCCAGGTACACCGAAGAATCCAGGGATAAACCATTGCCCTGTGGAGGAAGCTGAAAAGTGAACACGGTCAGAATGACTGCGGCTGTCGACATGGCGCATATCCATACCCAGTCCGAAGCAGCGTAATGCAGAAAGGCACCCCTATTATAGATGGCAAAGAGACCAAACCCAGCCATGCAAACGATTAGTGCATACAACTGGCCTATATTTCGCCTGAAAAAGTTTAATGTACGGTTGAGCAATATAAGCCCTCCTCTCGTGCAATGTCATGATGTTCCATTATTTTAAGGGAAAGTACCCAAATTTCCTAGGGTCGAGGATACAAAGAATTTATCTGGAAAAACAAGGGTATAATTCTAATTGAATTCGCTTCCATACCCTGAATTCCTGCTATTTTATAACAAAAAACAATTATTTTTACTCATTTTCAGCATCATTAAATCAAAGAAAAGTATGGTGATGTGACTTTTTTGATAGTCTTGACATACCCATGGGGGGTATATTATAGTGGATTCAAGGAGGCTGATGCATGTGTCTGTTAATGAAAAAGAACGGGCAGGGCATTCCTGCAGCGATGAATGCGGGACTTCCGATTCTGGTGTGCGTAAGAGTCATCACTCTTCCGATTTCAAGAGCCTGCTGACCACAAGACTCAACCGAATTGAGGGCCAGGTTCGCGGAATCAAGGGAATGATTGACCGAGATACCTATTGTGATGATGTCCTTAATCAACTGGCTGCGGTTCAATCGGCACTGGGCGGTGTTGGACGGCTGCTGCTCGAAGGCCATATGAAGAGCTGCATTATCGAACGTATCGAAGCTGGTGAGCATGAGGTCATCGACGAGTTGCTGGTGACTGTGAATAAATTAATGAAATAATTGGCCCAATTAAAAATTAGAGGTTAACTATACGCGGGCATTAGAGCGAAGGGTCGGAGGGATTCTGTAGAAACGATAGTGTTCGCCTTTAAATCCTGATTTCAACCTATAACTCTTTTTACCATCTAGAAATCGGGATTTAACAGCGATCGGAAGAACCCTCCGAGCCCGTAGCGCCCTCATTTAGCGCAACCACCGATTTTGATTTTGAGCCAAAAAATTAGGGAGGAATTATCATGTCAAATGCTGTACTTAACGTTGAAGGAATGTCTTGCGGTCACTGTGTGAGTTCTGTAGAGAAGGCTGTATCGAATCTTGGTGCTTCTGCGAAGGTAGATCTG
The DNA here is from genome assembly GCF_058133325.1 of Paenibacillus sp. MAHUQ-45. Classification (NCBI taxonomy): domain Bacteria; kingdom Bacillati; phylum Bacillota; class Bacilli; order Caryophanales; family Paenibacillaceae; genus Paenibacillus; species Paenibacillus sp. MAHUQ-45. Next base: position 56,883 of record NZ_JBYUPV010000011.1, on the reverse strand, counting down.
TCAGCCAAGACAGTAGCCGTTGATTTCGATGAGAACAAGGTTAGCCTCAGCGCCATTAAAGAAGCTATCGAAGATCAAGGGTATGATGTAGTTTAACTTGAAGCACAGTAATAAGGCTTGGAGCAGTACGGACCTTCTTGGTTCCCGAGGCGCCAACGCCTTTTCTTTTGAAGATTATTATACCCCTTGGGGGTATGTGAAGAGGTGGAGAAGATGGGAAACACTGCAGCGGTACCGGAGGAGAAGCAGACGACTCTGCAAATTACAGGCATGACTTGTTCGGCTTGCGCAGCTCGGATTGAGAAAGGGTTGTCCAAAATGGAGGGCGTCTCCCGTGCGAATGTGAACCTGGCACTGGAGCAAGCGACAGTGGGCTTCGATCCGAAGGTGGCCGGACTGCCTGAGATCGAAGCGAAGATTCGTGCACTGGGCTATGATACCGTAAAAGAATCTGCCGATTTTGATATCTCGGGCATGACCTGTGCAGCTTGTTCGGCACGTATAGAGAAGGTGCTGGGGAAAATGCCGGGGATTGCTTCGGTGAATGTGAATCTGGCACTGGAAACCGCGCATGTCGAATACACACCAGGCGATATCGGGACCCGAGAGATCATGGAGAAGGTCAGCAGCATCGGATATAAAGCTACGCTTAAGCAGGATCGCAAAGACAATGTTGATCGGCGGGGAGCGGAGATTAAGCATAAGCGGAACAAATGGATCATCTCCGCTATTCTGTCCTTGCCGCTGTTATGGGCAATGGCTGGACATTTTTCCTTTACCACCTGGATCCCTACTCCTGATCTGTTCATGAATCCTTGGTTCCAATTGGTATTGGCTACTCCAGTTCAGTTCATTATCGGCTGGCAGTTCTACGTCGGCGCTTATAAGGCGCTGCGCAATGGCAGTGCCAATATGGACGTGCTAGTCGCACTAGGGACCTCGGCTGCTTATTTCTATAGCTTATACCTGACAATTGATTCGCTTAACATGTCGGGCATGGATCATACGGTAGAGATGTATTATGAGACGAGTGCGATTCTGATCACGTTGATTCTGGTCGGCAAATGGTTCGAGGCGCTGGCCAAGGGCCGCTCATCGGATGCTATTAAGAGTCTTATGGGCTTGCAGGCGAAGACCGCGCTCGTTATTCGGGACGGAGCCGAGATCAGCATCCCTGTGGATGAGGTAGTTCCTGGCGACATCGTATTGGTTAAACCGGGAACAAAAGTACCTGTGGACGGCGAGGTCGTAGAAGGTTTGTCATCAGTGGACGAATCTATGCTGACTGGCGAGAGCATCCCGGTGGAAAAGAAGCCCGGGGATACTGTAATTGGCGCAACGCTGAACAAGAACGGAATGCTGCGGGTGAAAGCCAGCCGAGTAGGACGGGACACTGCGCTTGCACAGATTATCCGAGTCGTGGAAGAGGCGCAGGGTTCCAAGGCGCCGATCCAGCGGATCGCTGATGTCATTTCCGGTATCTTCGTACCGATTGTGGTCGGGATTGCGGTCTTGACCTTCCTGATCTGGTATTTCGGTGTTGCTCCCGGCCAGTTCTCGGAAGCGCTGGAGAAAGCGATCGCGGTGCTGGTTATTGCCTGTCCGTGTGCCTTGGGGCTGGCAACACCAACGTCAATCATGGCGGGCTCGGGCCGGGCAGCGGAACTGGGCATTCTGTTCAAGGGCGGTGAGCATCTGGAAGCCGCACAAGGCATTCAGGTCGTTGTCCTCGATAAGACAGGGACTGTAACTAACGGCAAACCTGTGCTGACCGATGTTATTATCGCTGAAAGTGCTGCAGGGAATGACAAGGCAGCAGCCGAGAATGAGCTGCTTTCGTTGACCGCCGCTGCGGAAAAGCTGTCCGAGCATCCGCTTGCGGAGGCGATTGTCGCCGGAGCGGTGGACAGAGGACTGACCCTGCCGGAAGCAGGACAGTTCAATAACATACCTGGCCGGGGTATATCGGCTGTGGTGAATGCCCAAGCGGTGAAGGTTGGTACACGCCGCATGATGGAAGAAGAAGGCCTGGATATTACGGCCTGGACGGCGCTGATGACAGGACTGGAGCAGGAAGGGAAGACAGCGATGCTGGTAGCTGTCGAGAAGGCAGTGGTCGGGGTCGTCGCTGTGGCCGACACGATCAAAGACACTTCACGGGCAGCTGTAGCTGCACTGCACAAGATGGGTATCGAGGTTGTCATGATTACAGGTGACAACAAGATCACTGCCGAGGCCATTGCGAAGCAGGCCGGGATCACTAAGGTGCTAGCCGAGGTCCTGCCGGAGGGCAAGGCCGAGGAGGTTCGCAAGCTGCAGGCGGGCGGAACCAAGGTGGCGATGGTCGGCGACGGCATCAACGATGCGCCGGCGCTGGCGACCGCCGACACAGGCATGGCGGTCGGCACCGGGACAGACGTGGCGATGGAAGCCGCGGACATCACACTGATGCGCGGCGATCTGAAGAGCATCCCGGATGCGATTGAGATGAGCCGCAAGACGATGCGGAACATCAAGCAGAATCTGTTCTGGGCGCTGGCCTACAATACGATCGGGATTCCAATCGCGGCCCTAGGCTTCCTAGCCCCATGGCTCGCGGGAGCGGCGATGGCTTTCAGCTCTGTATCTGTTGTGCTGAACGCACTGCGGTTGCAGCGGGTGAAGTTGTAAGGCAATATAGAGTTGATTTCTGTCGACAGGAGCGTCATAAAATCTGTAGACAGAATTAATAAAAAGTCGCAGGTGCCGTATTAGGCAGCTGCGACTTTTTTTAATATCAGGACAGGAAGACACGATGACTTTCTCTTAGATAAGGGTCATAATTTTGCTGATTTAGACATCGGCATATTAACAGGAATTGCGGCAGCTTTTTTCCGGCCCAGACGGTTCGTGCCAATAACCCCTGCGATGATCAGAGCTGAGCCAATCAAGTGGTACATCGTGATTTCTTCACCCAGAAAGATCGCCCCAGCCGCAAGCGATACAATTGTGGAGAGATTGGCGAACACGCTCATGAGGGAAGCTTCGATTTTGGACAAGATATAGTTAGAGGATAATGTAGTGACGAGTGAGGCAATGACGCCCAAATAAAGTGCCGATAAGATAAACGTATCGCTGCTCAGCGGTTTGAAGAACTGGCCCATTGTTCCGTTGCTGATATGCTCGGTTACCGAAATAATCAGGAAAGTGGCGAAGCCGATTCCCATCATCAAGTAGCTGATTTCAGCAGGGCTGAAATGCTTGGTGAGTGAACGGGCCATCACGCTGTATCCGGCAAAAGCCACACAGGTCAGGAACAGCAGCACAATTCCGGTCATATTGGACAGATTAATGCTGCTGCCTTTCATCACAAAGATGAACACCACACCGAATACGGACAGGAAAATACATAACTTTTGCAGGAGCGTCGTTGTTTCTTTCAAGAAGATCGAAGCGATAATCATCGTAACTACCGGTGTAAAAGCATAGAGAATCCCTCCTTCGGCCGAGGTGGCGTGCTGGAGTCCGAATACTTGAAGCGTGAAGAACCCGAGCGGATACATGGTTGCCAGCAGTAGTGCCTTGAAAATAGGCTTGCCACGGTAGGAGATTTTGACCCAGCCGAAGGCGACCGGGATCGACATCACCAGGAAAGAAGCGGCGAAGCGGAAGGTCAGTGTATCGAGCGGTCCGGCGTGGCCGAGTGCTACTTTGGTAAACAAAAATGAGAATCCGATGATAGCCGCATTGAGTACGGCGAGAATATATGCCAGTTTGAGACCTTTTGGCTGCATGGTTGCATCTCCCTTTCTATAGCAAGGCGGAGAGTGAATCCGCCTCTGTTTGTTACTTTAAAATTAAAAGAATTTATGTCGCCCTACAATGTCTGTTTTTCATAACTGTACCGATACAGATGCAAGATTCGTTTATAATGAATGGAGAAGAATGGTGTTAGCATGAACGTATGCTTGGTGCGGGAATCTATAGGATAAAATATTGGATTCTACTTTTTGTGCGAGACGAAGGTTGTATAGGAGGGCATTATGAAAAAGTATCATTCCGTCTTAGCGGATATGGAAAACCAAATTCGGGAGGGGAAATATAGCCCTGGACAAAAGCTGCCCTCCGTGCGAAGTGCCGCAGCATTCTACGAGTGCAGTATTAGCACTGTTTTAAGGGCATATGGAGAGCTCGAAAGAAAACACACAGTATATTCCATTCCGCAAAGCGGATATTACATAGTGGAGAAACCTGAGGACCAGGGGCCTTCGACTGGCCATGAGACTCTGGATTTTGCCTCCGCTTCGCCCGATCTGAACGTATTTCCGTATTTGGATTTTCAGCATTGTCTCAACAAAGCAATTGATATCTACAAATACCACCTGTTCACTTACAGTGATATTTTGGGATGGGGGACGCTGCGTCATACCTTGGTATCCCATTTGGCTGAATATCAGGTGTTTGCCAAAGCAGAGCGGATCATTATCACCTCGGGCATCCAGCAGGCGCTCGAAATTCTGGCCAAGATGCCATTTCCAGGCTGGGGGACACAAATTCTCGTCGAACAGCCAGGCTACGACATCTATCTGCGTTATTTGGAGGGCGAGGGTCTGCCCGTCAGTGGAATCGCTCGTTCGGCAGCAGGCATTGATCTGCAGGAGCTGGAGGAGAAATTCAAGAGCGGGAACATCAAATTTTTCTATACAATGCCTAGGTATCAGAATCCGCTTGGAACCTCCTATAGCGCAGAGGAACGGAGAGCCATCGCCAGCTTGGCCGCCAGATACGATGTCTATATCGTTGAGGATGACTACATGGCCGATCTGGGTACGGAGCGGCGTTTTGATCCCATTTATGCGTATGATCAGACTTCACACGTTATTTATTTAAAAAGCTTTTCGAAGATTATCTTCCCTGGTCTCAGACTGGGTGCGGTAGTGTTACCAGAAGCTCTGCTGGAGGCCTTTCGTTCGCATAAAGGTTATACGGACACCTCCCTATTGTCTCAGGCGGCACTTGAGATCTACATCAAGAATGGGATGTATGAGCATCACAAGCACAAAATAAAGGACCTGTACGGGGAGAGAATGGACGCGCTGTATGCGGCACTTGAACGGCACAACACAGAGGGCTTGATTGAGGTGTCTCCCGGTAGTTCCGGTGTCTATGTGCAGTTTAAACTGCCGGGAACGCTGAACCTGGACCGCCTGCTTAAACGTCTGAAAGAGAGGAAGATCAGCGTTGTGTCCGGAAGGGGATTCTATCTAACCGACTATCAGGAGCGGGAGAAATTTATACGGATCAGCATTTCACGCGCCCGGTTGGAGCAGATCGACGAGGGCATTCAGGTGATTGTTCAGGAGGTAAAGCGCACGGGCAGGTGGTAGACCAACTAGTCTGTACATTTTTATTTGTATGCTCATGTATGTTATTAATATAGAGACAGGCTTGCAAGAGAAGCCAATTCCGGGATAAAGAGAGGCGAATGAGTAATGAAACCGAATAATGAAACTCTGGAGCTGTTGAACCGACATGCCTCGGTTCGTCAGTATAAGGATACCCCTGTCAGCGAAGATCAGCTTGCAGCTATCATTGGTGCAGCTCAGATGGCTTCCACTTCCAGCAACGTTCAGGCGTACAGCGTTATCGCAGTGACCGACCCTGCATTAAAAAGCCAGCTTGCTGCATTAGCCGGTAATCAGGTCTATATCGAGCAGTCCCCTGTCTTTCTGGTCTGGTGTGCAGACCTGTATCGCCTTCGGGAAGCGTCCACGCCACATCTGGCCGGCAGCCCCTCCTATGAGGACACCACGGAGAATCTGATCGTCGCTACAGTCGATGTGGCCCTCGCTGCGCAAAATGCAGCTGTAGCAGCAGAGTCGCTGGGGCTGGGCATCGTCTACATTGGCGGTGTCCGCACTAAGATTGCAGAGGTGTCGGAGCTGCTGGGGCTTCCAGAATTGGTCTACCCTGTATTCGGTATGTGCGTTGGTTATCCGGCAGCAAGGGCAGGGCTGCGTCCGCGTCTGTCGCTTCAGGCTGTGCTACATCGCAACGGCTATGATGCTAAGGCAACTGTGGAGCAGGTTAAGGCTTATGACGAAGAAAGTCGGGTATACATGCGTGAACGGACCGGCGGTGCGAATGACACACCTTGGTCTGCAATGATGGCAAAACGATTATCGGAGCCGGCTCGTCTGCAGTTGAAGGACTTTTTACAGGCAAAAGGCTTCCTGCGTAGATAATTCTGGGTACATCTATCAGAAATATATAGAGCAATTAGAGGAAATCCCCCGGGAGCTTAGGCTTCAATCGGGGGATTTTTTAATGGGAATTTCCTTATATCTATAACGAATGGAAAATGATATTATCCAAATAAATGCAATTATGTATGTTTATTTTGGCCGAAAGATTCTTTCGATCAACAGGTGACAATTGTCAACTTAAAGCAGTGACACTCCATACTAATGTCATCTCCTTTTTGACATTAGTATTAGATGCATGAAGAAGAACTCAACGGATTATGGGAGGGAATAGGGCATGGAGACAGTAATTGCAATGAAAGGCGTCAGCAAAGTATTCAAGGAGAAAAAGGCGGTAGATAACATTAGCTTTAACATAAACAAAGGTTCGATTACCGCCATTCTGGGGCCGAATGGAGCAGGCAAGACCACAGCCATCCTGATGATGCTGGGTCTGCTGGAGCCGACTGAAGGCTCTGTAACCATCTTTGGACTGCATCCCAAAGACAAGGCGGTGCGTGAGAAGACGGGTTCCATGCTGCAGGAGGTCAGTGTCATGGACCGTTTGAAGGTCAAGGAGATCATCAACCTGATCTCCAGTTACTATGAGCGCCCCATGGATCAGAAGCTACTGGTGGAAGCAACGGGTCTTGTCCCGGCAGATCTAAACCGGTATGCCGAGAAGCTATCGGGTGGCCAGAAGCGCAGTCTCGGCTTTGCGCTCGCACTTGCTGGAGATCCTGATCTGCTGTTCTTTGATGAGCCGACGGTCGGGCTGGATATTACCGCCCGGCGGCGGTTCTGGGAGAAGGTGCGGGGACTGGCAGCTCAGGGCAAGACAATTCTGTTCACTACGCACTATCTGCCGGAAGCGGAGGATATCGCCGACCGTATTCTCCTTTTTAACCGGGGAATCCTCGCGGCAGACGGCAGTCCGGACGAGATCAAGGCGAGAATCGTGAAGCGCTCGCTGTCCTTTTTGCAACCGACTGGTGGACCGGATCTTCAGCAGCAGTTGCTGGCTCTCCCTTCCATAGACGGCTGTTACTATAAGGACGGGCGAATCTTCGTGACTACAGAAGACACGGATGACGCGTTGCGGGATATTTTTACGGCTGGTCTGCCGGTGAAGGATGTACGCATTGACCAGGGACGGCTGGATGAAGCCTTTGAACAGCTTACAATGAACCAAGAGGGGGCGATCTAACGATGAGAAGTCTAACGATGCAGTGCAAAGCAGAAATGCTGCGAATTGTGCGCAATCCCTACTATGTATTTTGGTCGTTATTCATGCCGATCATGTTCTATTTTATTTTCACTCGGGTCGTAAACACGAGCGACAGCGATCCGACCTGGGCAGCACATTATCTCATGTCGATGGCGGCCTTCAGCGTGATGGGATCAGCGATTATGACGCTTGGCATTCGTCTTGTGCAGGAACGCTCGCAGGGGTGGACGACTTTTATCCGTATTACTCCGCTACCGGGATACGTGTACTTTTTGGGCAAAATGTTCGGTCAGACGATGATGCATCTCTTCTCGATCATCTGCATTTTTGCAGCAGGCTATCTCATAAATGGGGTCTCGCTGTCTATGGAGCAGTGGCTGCTAAGCGGATTGTGGCTACTGGTCGGCTCCTTGCCTTTCCTCGCAATGGGTACGCTGGTGGGTTCGATGAAACGGGTGGATACAGCCAGTGGTGTCAGTAACGCCGTCTATATGGCCCTTGCTATAACCGGTGGTATGTGGATGCCGCTGGAGGTTTTGCCGCGCCTGATGCAGAAAATCGGAGTTTGGCTGCCTTCTTACAACTATGGAAATGGTGCCTGGCAGATCGTGCAGGGTTCGCATCCGGAATGGAGTAATATCCTGATTTTGCTCGGTTATCTCGCCGTATTCATGATACTATCGGTGTATATTCGTAAAAAACAGGAAGCGGTGTAAAAAACGATGAAGCAGTGGCAGTTCCGGCTATTTCCCAAAAAGCACGGCATCTTCCCGTTTATTTGGGTGGTTTATATGATCCTGCCGATTTTGAACATGCAAGAATATACCGGAATCAAACTGGCGGTAGGATATGCCATGATGGGGTTGTTCGCAGTAACTTATCGCCAGTTGTACTGGGCCCAAGGCCGTGCATTTACCGCTTGGTTGGCCGTGCAAATGCTGATTATTTTACTGCTCTCGCTTCTTTACAACCCCCAAAACGTTTATCTCGGTTTCTTCACAGCCAATTTTGTCAGCTGGTATAGCGATAATCGGAAATTCAATATCATCTATGCCATCTTTGTGGTGCAGGAATTATTCCTTGTGGCTTGGGGACTCAGGGAAATGGAAAGTACGGATTCATTGTTTCTGCTTCCATTCATTATAATCATGCTGATTTCGCCTTTTGGGATACGTTCTATGTTCCGCCGCCGTCATCTGGAGAAGGAGCTGGACGAGGCCAACGAGGTCATTAAAGAGCTTGTTAAGCGCGAAGAACGCATGCGTATTGCCCGTGACTTGCATGATACGCTTGGTCATACGCTTTCGCTGATTACCCTGAAGAGTCAGTTGGTTGAGAAGCTCGTATCCAAGGATACGCAGCGCGCAGAGGCTGAAGCGCGGGAGATTCAGCGCACCTCCCGTGCTGCGCTTAGGCAGGTGCGGGAACTGGTCTCCGAGATGCGGGCCATCACAGTGGCCGAGGAGTTAACCGAGGCCGGAGAGATGCTGCGCACAGCAGAGATTGCCCTGGAGATTGAGGGGGATGTTTCCCTTGGGGAAGTATCCGACCTCAATCAGAACATACTCAGCCTCTGTATCAAAGAGGCGGTTACCAACATTGTGCGGCATAGCGGGGCCAGTAAATGTGTTATTAGCACTGTGAAGAGTGATGGACAAGTGAGAATCATCATCCGGGACAACGGGCATGGATTGCAGTCTCAGGTTAGCTCAGATGCTGGATTCAGAGAGGGCAACGGCCTGAAGGGAATGCATGAACGCCTGTCCCTGATTGACGGCTCACTGACCATCAGTGCCGACGGGAGTAAGGGTACAGTATTGACCGTAATGATTCCCCTGGTGGTCAAAGAACGAAAGGATGGGGAGACCGCATGATAACAATCTTAATTGCAGAGGATCAGCGCCTGCTGCGCGGCGCCATGGCTTCCTTGCTAGACCTGGAAGATGATATCGAGGTGGTTGGAGAGGCGGGGGACGGTGCTGAGGCGCTGGCCCAGATCGAGAAGCTTCAGCCGGATGTCTGTCTGATGGATATTGAAATGCCACGAATGAGTGGGTTAGAAGTTGCTGAATTACTGAAGAAGAAGGGCTCGCGAACCCGTGTCATCATCCTGACAACCTTTGCCCGGCCTGGTTATTTCGAACGGGGGGTGAAGGCGGATATACAAGGCTATCTGCTCAAGGACGAGCCTGTCGAGAAGATCGCAGGTGCGATTCGCCAAGTCATGCAAGGCCATAAGGAAGTATCCCCGGAGTTGGTCTTCGGAAGCTTGCGGGAGGAGAATCCGCTGACCGCAAGAGAGCGTGAGATCCTTAAGCTGGCGGGAGAAGGCCAGACAGCGGGTGAGATCGCAGCTACACTGCATCTTTCTTATGGCACAGTCCGCAATTATATTTCCGAGATTCTGAACAAGCTTGAAGTGAAAAGTCGGATTGAAGCGGTAAGAATTGCTGAGGAGAAGGGCTGGATTTAAGGAGCGGCCTCTTTAGCTTAAGTCACGCTTTCTTCAATGAAAACAGAATATAGATCGTATCAATTGCCTGGGACTCTTCCAAAACCCACGAGGTTTGGGCTAAAATTCGCTGCAACCCCTCCAGCCCAAGGTATTGGATTTGCACGCCAATAAACTCTGTAAATCCCAGGTATCCCGGATTTATATGCAACCGGTCGAAAATTAATGAACCGGTGACCCGGGCGTCCGCCGGGGAGTTGATATAGAAATGGTTTAAATTATTAATGATATCCGAATCCGAACCGTACTCAAAAAGACCGCCCTCCGATGAACAGAGCTGAATCCACTCGGAGCGCTCCAAACTCATCTTTTGTAAAGCCTCCGGTTGGCTCCAGTCATAATGAATAGTATTAAGGGTAATGTCTATGTTATGGAAACGTTCCCCCGGCTGCTTCAAAACTTCAATGCACCGTTTTGCGAAACTGGGGCCGTAGCTATCGATATCTAGAATGTTGATTTCAATCTTCCGTCTCTTGAGTAATTCCGGGTCAGATTCCTGGATTAGAATCAGTGTGTTGATGCTGTCGGTAGCGGCCCCTCCAGCAATATTGAAGAAACAAAGGTTCCGTTCAGGGAATTGCTCCAGCTGGGGCAGCAAAATTTTCAACTGGTGCCGGCAAAGATCTCTCAGTCTGATCCGAAGTCCCATGAAGGAGGTTTGCTTCACCGCCTACTTGTCCCGGAGCCCTAATTTTACCCCCCGGCTTAAACCTGGGCCGAGTTTGTACAGCAAAGTATGCACGCCGCTAAGATAGGAATTGTCTACATTCGACATTTTCACAAAGATCTTTTGAATAAAGCTAGGCATCTTCTTTAATGATTCATACTCATAGTTTTCAACTCCACCTCTCATTATCACTTTTCGTAAATTAATTCATTTAACAAATAAAGCTCAGGAGAATTAGAATACTCTCCTGAGCTTTATCGTATCATTTTCTGTTAAAAAATTACATATCATTCCGTTGATTAGAGCGTTACTTGAGCGCTTCTGCAGAGTTAGGATTGCTGCGCTCGGCTCTTGGCCTGCTCCTCACGCATCCACTGCGACAGCTGACGCTTCAGAGCAAGGAATTCTGGCGTATCCCCAATCTCCTCGCGGCGCGGGCGCGGGAACGGCACATCTACCGTGTGCAGAACCTGACCCGGGCGGCCCGAGAACACATAGATACGATTCGAGAGGAGCAGCGCCTCTTCAATGTTGTGGGTGATGAACAGCACGGAGCGGCGGTTTTCCTCCCACAGCTCCAGCAGCCAGCGCTGCATTTCGCTGCGGGTCAGTGCATCCAGCGCACTGAATGGCTCATCCAGGAGCATCAGCTCCTGCGGTGCCAGCAGCGCCCGGAGGAATGCCACGCGCTGCTGCATCCCGCCTGACAGCATATGCGGGTAAGCCCGTTCGAAGCCGGCGAGGCCGACTTTGGCCAACCACTGACGAGCTTCTTCGCGGCTACCGTCCCGTTTAGCGCCCTTGATCTCTTGGGACAAGAGGACATTATCCTCGATGGTCCGCCAAGGAAAGAGAGCTGGCTGCTGTGGCATATAGCTGATCTCCCCGCGCTGGCCGGTAACGATGGCTCCGTTCATGCTCACCGTTCCACTGTCCGGCTGCTCCAGGCCGCCGATGATATGGAACAGCGTGCTTTTGCCGCAGCCGGAAGGGCCGAGAATGGTCACGAATTCTTGTTGCTCCACCTTTAGTGAGACATTGTTTAGTACAGGAGTAGAGCGGCGGCGCTGGGTGAAGGTCTTGGAGACGGCACTGACTTCGAGAGCAGGTGGCAATCCGTGCAGTCCTGTAGCGACAGTCCTAGCCTCGTTTTTCACCGGCTCCTGCGGTGCAGGTGTATGTGTAAGTTGAGACATTTCGGAAATCCCTCCTTTCTAGGGGTTGCGGCGCGGCTTCCAGCGCACCAGCCATTTTTCCAGCAGAGCGATAATGGCGAAGAGCACCAGGCTCAGCAAGACAACAATGACGATGGCGACGAACATTCGGTCGGTGCGGTAGGCTGATTTTTGCAGCTGCATATAATACCCGATCCCCTTGTCGGCGCCGATCCATTCGGCAACCACGGCTCCCATGACAGCATAAGTAGCGGAGATTTTAACCCCCGAGAACATCGCAGGCAGAGAATGAGGCAACTCCAGCTTGGTGAAAATCTGCCATTTGCTTGCCCCAGCCATTTTCATATAATTCAACATCACCCGATCGCTCTGTGACAGTCCGCCCATGGCGGCCACGGCGACAGGGAAGAAACAGACCAGCGTAATCAGCACCATCTTTGGCAGCAAGCCGAATCCGAACCAGATGACAAGCAAGGGTCCCAAGGCGATGGATGGGACGTTCTGGCTCAGGATCAATAGCGGATAAAAGGCTCGTTTCGCCCACGGCAGCAGGTGCAGCAGCAGCGCTACCACAAGGCCCACACCAGTACCAATGGGAAAGCCGATCAGCGTCAGCTTCAGTGTAGCCAGCGTATGCTCCCAGATGCCGGCGGGATTGCCTGCGAATTCATGCCCGATATCGCGGGGACTAGGCAGAATCCATTTTTCAATATCAAAGAAAGATACGGATAGCTGCCATACTGTCAAAAAGAAGATGACCGCCACAAAGGGCGGCCATATCTGCTTCCAGGACGATCTCACGGCCGGTATTTCTCCGTCAGTTTGTCCATGCTGATTCCGTTCGGATTGTGGGCGATTTTGATCTGGGAGATAACGCTCGGGCTGCCGGCTTGGACTAGTGCTTCATGCATCTCGCGCACGACTTCTAGCAGGTCATTTAGTTCGCCTTCCATCGTCGTTTCGAGCGGGTTCACTTGATGCTTCACACCAGACTTCTGAATAACCTCGATAGCTTTATCCACATAAGGGATGGAATCCTCATTGTTAGGAGTTTTAGGAATAACCTGAATGCTGAGTAGTGTGTTAGCCAATATAATCAATCCTTTCTTAATCTATTATGGTTGAATATGAATACACTTATTTACTGTGCTGCCGGGAGATAATCATTCGTAAACGCTTTGCTGGTATCTACTGGTTTCTCGAGCAGCTTAAGGCCATACATCCAGTCGGCATAGTTTTTCCAGACCTCGGCCTTTTGTTCACCCCAGCGCGGCGCATCATCCTGATATTTTGGACTGAGCCATTTCTGACTGGCCATCACAAGTTTCGGATCGAGGTCAGGGACGGCTTTGATCAGAATATTCGCGGCATCCTCTGGATGATCGATGGCGTATTTGTAGCCTTTGGAGGTCGCTTTAACGAAGGCTTTGACGATCTCGGGATGCTCGGTGATCTCTTTCTCGCTGGTGGTCAGCACAGGTGTGTAATAATCGAGCTGTGGCGCGTAATCCTTTACATAGAGCATGTCGATTGGTTCCCCGCGCAGTTCAGCTTGAATACCGGTCCAGGCATAGAAAATCCAGGCGAAATCAATATCCCGCTTCACAGCTGTAAAAAAGTCGGCTTCGCCCATATTGATGATCTTTACCTTTTTCACATCGGCGCCTTCCGGGTCCATGATAGCTTTGAGTGCTGCTTCTTCCACCGGGGAACCCCAGCCTCCATATGTTTTTCCTTCAAAATCCTTCGGAGAGGTAATGCCCTTGCTCTTCGGAGCCGCAAAACCAGACGTATTATGCTGAATGATGGCGGCAAGCGAGACCAGCGGTACGCCCTGTAGGCGGGCCAAAGTCAGGCCTTCCTGATACCCGATACCAAAAGCGGCTTCACCGGAAGTGACCATCGTGTCTGCACCGGCTGCGCCAGGCTGCACAATTTCAACATCCAGTCCCTCTTCCTTGTAGTACCCAAGATCTCTTGCGACATATAACCCCGTATGGTTCGTGTTCGGTGTCCAGTCGAGCGCGATCTTGATTTTGGTCAGTTCTTGCGGCGTGCCTGACTCCCCGGCGGTCTGAGTGGCGCCAGTGTTTGTCTTGTCTGCTTCCTTGTTGCTTCCGGCAGAGTTGCCGTTATTGCTACCGCATCCGGCAACCGCGATAACGAGCAAACAGGTCAGGCTCAGCATAAGCAGTTTCTTGACTCCCATTTTTTCTATCTCTCCTTTGATGGTACCGGTCCTCAGCAGTATGACTGCGTCAATTCCGGCGAATTTCCCGTCTTCACATCGTCACCCGCTACCTAAAATGCAGGCAGCGCGATTCAATTCCCCATGAAATGCATTAATCGGAAATATACCATAAAAAAAGCGTCCCGAAGATGAACGGGACGCGGCTTTGCGCAAGGATGGCATTGGCCCTAAAGCGGCCATGCTCAATTACGGTTCCTACGCTGGCATTATCCAGATCAGGTATAAGGGTCAGTATCTTGAGGGATACACTCTCAGCCGGCCAATTCCAGCCCCCCTGGTGCTATGAAGTTAACGGGTGATGCTACTTGCTTACGGTGTAATTATAGACGCCCATCTTTTCGTTGTCCAGCAGCTTTGTTGTTCATTTGGCAGCTTAAGGCGCTTCGACTACCCCTGATATTTAATTTTTTTCCGGCGGCGGGCCGTGATGCTGTTCCAGATCTCCCGTACAGTCAGGACAATGCTGATCACAATACCGCTGAAGGTTAATGCTAGCGCGAAATACTGGAAGAGGGAATATTCCATCATTTTGCCCCATTGAATACTGCCCTCCAGATCGTCAATCACCTGATTCATTCCGTATATCCCGCTTACCACAGTGAAGACGGTCAGAATCATCAGCAGCATATCTCGCCGTTTCGACTGGAACTGCACCTGATACTGAAACAGATCATTCAGTGTCTGCTTCACCTCGTCGAACAGCGCATCGTTGCCATAAACTTTGCGGAGCTGGATGAAAATCTCCCGACCCTGCGACCCCGAGATCAGCTCCAGAAAATAGAATTTGGCTGAGAACTTATTGATGTAGAAGATCAGATCCTCAATATCATCATTATCCCGATTGATGCGCAGCCGGGAGTGCATATTGGCAAGTTTCAGCAGGACGATCTTGTGGAACATATTAAGTAGCAGGCCATAATAATATTCCCCGTACATTTGATTGGCAAGCGGTACGGCGAGTGAGCGTTCAGCCCGGCTGATGCAGCAGAAGGTCTGTTCATTGGTTATATAATACGTTTGGGGACCCCAACGGTTATAAGTATGCTCTTGACAGTATTGTTCGATGTATCCAGGATCGCTGGCACTGATGTAGGGGCGATTGGCCGCATCCAGCCCATCAAGCTGGGAGGCGCGAAAGCGTATGTTCAAAGGGATATCATCGGTATCTCCATCCGGTTCCAGACCATAAAAGGCTTGTACCAGCATACGTTCATCTACAAAAAAAGGCAGCGTCTCAAAATAAGCCCCGTTCAGCTCGGATTGGTCTAAGAACGGCTTCAGCCCATCCGCCAGACCATTAAAGATAAAATCCTCGACTTGACGGAAGGACCGTTCTCCGCTGTGAATAACCATCAGTTCATCCTGTACACTGACGTTCTCAAGGGTACGGAAACGGTCGGCAAATTCCAAGGCGATGCTAAAGGGGAGCTTTTCTTCCTCAATCTGCACCCGCAGGGTTACAAAACCGGTCTGAAACGGGCAAATGAACAGATCTGTGGAGAGTACCCGGAAGGCTACGTTCAGTTGTGACATTTCCATTCGGCAGGTCAAATTATTCACGCGTGAAAAGCGTCGGAAAGAATCCTTATCATCATCCTGTGGGAACAGAACATGGGCTGCGAAAGGCAGATAGGTGCGCTCCATCTTTTCGTGGGAGACACGGTATCCATTGCCATAATAAGCGTCTTCCAGTTCTTTTTTATCGAGAGAAAAAGAAGTATATCCGCTCTTCTCCAGTTCGGAAATCAGTCGTGCAGACGCCCCTTGCTTGATGGAGAAGGGGAAAATAAACTGGAGCAGTGCGGTATGTAGTAGGGGTTCGGCAGATAGCATATCCATCATGAGTACCACCTTATGTACAGGATATCAACACAATCTACATTACCCCAAAAAGCAAATTATGATTACCCGGCCTTAATGGCCGGGTGTTGTCTGTGCGGAATCCTGTCCGGGACGTATTCTCCAGGCAGCAAGGCTGAGCAGGAAGAGAACACTAGCCAATGCTGCAAGCAGTCCGGCCGTTTGCGTCACTTGTAGGTGATCCATCGACCAGCCGGTAAGTAGTGGCAGAAGTGCTCCGCCAATCCCGCCGGAGGCGATCATAATACTTGGTGTGGATTCCTCGGTACCCGGCATTAATTTGCTGGAGAAGACCAAGGCGATGGAGAAAAGACCGGACATGAACAAGCCCAGCAGAATGATAATGGCAAAGGCAACAAGACGATGTTCCGTGAATGGAAACAGGGCCAGCAGCAACACGGTCATCAGGCAGCTGCCCAGAACATAGACACGGTAAGATATTTTCTCGGCGAGTACCCCAGCGAACAATCGTCCTATCGACATCGCTAGCCAGAAGCAGGTAACGGTCAGGGCTGCCCCCGATTCAGACATGCCCAGCTTGGCAATGAAGATGGCGGGCATGAAATTTACCAGGCTCATTTCCGTACCCACATAGGTAAAGAAGAAAACAATGAATATTCCGAGTATGAACCATTGCTTTCCCTTGTAGGGAAAGCGCGGCGTATGATTGTCTGAAGCCTCGTTCGTCACCGAACGGCGCGGAGCACGGTCATCCAGTAAGGATTGCAGCTTGCCGAATCGGCCCTTGCTCCAGAAGATTAGGGAGATCAGGGAGAAGGCAGCTACAATCAGGAAGCTTAGTTTCCACCAGCCGGCGACGATAAGTCCGCTGGAGATTAAGGGCATAAGCAATGCGCCGACACCGAATAGAACTTCAAGCCGACTCATGGCAACAGCGGTACCTTCTGTGACTGCAGCAATAATGACCGTGCCAATGACGGCTTCAACCATGCCAAAGCCAAAGCCTGCGACAACAGCAATGAAATACATCCAGCCCCATGGCGGCAGGAAGGTGTAGGCGATCTCGGCTACTAGCAACAGTCCAGTGGCAATGAGAATACCACCGCGCTTGCCAAAGCGGCGATTCAGGAAGGGAGAAGCCAGCACACCGACCAGGAAGCCGGCAAATTGGGCGAAGATCAGTTGTCCACCAGCACTGTAGCTCTGGTCATAATGCTCCAAGAGAACGGGAAGAATAGAGCCCAGTACCACATGGGCCAAGCCGATTACAAAGTAGGAGAGACAGCCAAGCCAAATCAATTTTTTCACGTTGAAATACTCCTTAACAAGTTAAATTTATGGACCTTGTCGGATTCAATGTGCTCAGGACGGGTACACTATCTTAAGTACAATGATTATCATAAGTCTAATTGGGAAATGTGGATATATAAACTTATATTTACACTTGCCAAGGAAGGAGATGTCTTGAGTAATGAATTCCCACGACCTGGAACAGAGCATCATCAAGGCACTGGATGACAACAAGTTTGGCTCTTTCGGAACCGTGGAAGACGGGAACAAACCGAAGGTGCGTTACATGGCAGTCTTTCACGATGGACTTAACATTTATTTGGCAACGGATCGCAAGACCCATAAGGTAGATGAGCTGAAGGGAAACCGGAATGCTTTTCTGCTGCTCGGTTATGAAACCGGTGGAGGCAAGGATATACTGGAGATTGAAGCGACTGTAGACATTACAAAGGACGAGACCCTCCGTTCTAGGGTTTGGAATAAGGATCTGGAGCCTTGGTTCAAGGGTCCGGAAGATCCGGACTATGTCATTCTGGAGCTTACCCCGTCACGTATCGAATATATAGGCAAGAACAAAGAGCATGGCGTCTGGGAGAGACAGCTTGCAGGCAGCGTAAAATAATCCTATATCAGGCGAACAAACAGCAAGCTTCCTATAACGGAGCCTGCTGTTTGTCATTCTCTGTTTATGGTGAAAAAATCATGGAATCTTCCGCTGGAGCGATTAATGCTCACTGCCTGCGGTAGCTGGCGCTTCCATGGACAGCAGATCATCTTTTTCTTATAATAGATGAAAGTGATCGGATGATCCGGTGAATCGACAGATACTGTGGAGGAGGGCGAAGTCATGGAACCAGCGGCAATTGAAGATTGCGACAATACATGCCACGGTTCAGAGTTGGAACCGGAAGACGTGTCCTTGATTCTGCCTGACCGGGAAATAACAGACAAGATGGCCGAGATGTTCAAAGCACTGGGTGACCCGACAAGGGTACGTCTCATCTATGCTCTGTCACAGCGCGAGCTGTGTGTGCATGACCTGTCCGACATTCTGGATATGGGCCAGTCTGCCGTATCCCATCAGCTGCGGTACTTGCGGAACCTGCGAATTGTGAAGCGCCGCAAGGAAGGCAAGACGGTGTTTTATTCGTTGAACGATGCGCATGTGGAGCAGATCTTCCTGCAGACGCATGAGCATATCAGGCATGAATAACTATTAATGTATACAGCAATAGACCGCCTATGGCGGTCTATTTTCATGTGTGGATCTTTAACCGGCGTGATTCAGTCCTGAAGGCACCGGAGTTCTTTTTAAAGAAATAGCAATCCATATGGCATAAGCGGCAAGTACGGCCAGGATAAGAAGATCGTAGCCGATGAAGGCATCGGTGTTATCATTGCCGACAAACTGAATCAGGTTATGTAGGAAGTGGAACAGAATCAGCGGAATAATATTGTTGTTCTTCACCATCAGTAGGGCCAGCACTGTGCCTATAAGTAGGGCATACACGATCTGAAGCAGCGTCTGGGTGAGATTCTGACCAGAAAGAGCATTAAGAATGTGGGTGATCGAGAACAGAATGCTGGAAGTCACTACAGCAGTTTTCACGCTCTTGGTGAGCAGCGTCTTCAAGATCAAGCCTCGGTAAATGCTCTCCTCCACGAATCCCACGAGCAGGGTGAAGAAGAGATAGAACAATACATCGGAGAGTTCGATTCCGCGGAAGCCTTTAAGCATATTGATGATAAGGATCAGCAGCAGAGGGGCATAATAAATCCAGTTCGTTGCAGGAATGCTACCTAGCGGGCGGAAGCCCATGTAGCTCCACTTGTGTCTAATCGTAAAATAAGCGATCAAAACGAGTGCGATAGGAACAAAAGCAATAAGCACAGGGGCAGTGTAACTAAGCTGTTTGATAGTAGCGTAGGTTCCGGCAGCCATCATGGCCAGCAGCAGCAACCCTTCAATAATAATAACGGTCCATATAGGACGTCTCTGTGAAAAAGAAGCTTTAACCTTCTGATTAGACATCGTGTAACGCCTTCCTCTCCATGATATCTTTCAACCACTGCTTCTCCATTTGAAAATGATTCAATCCATAAGCCAGCACAGACACTCGATAATAGTAATCCTCGGGGTTAGGCAGTTCATCTAGCTCTCCGGCGACAATAGTTTTCACGGCCTCAAGCGTTCGGATCTCTTGCTCCATCTTGGAGAGATATTCATTCATCCTTTGCTGGCGGACTGCCTCATCCAGATAGTCGTAGAAGAAAATACGGGTTAGCTGCTCGTTTCGTGATGCCGCCTGCAACGGCCCGCTTAGCCATTCCAGAAAAGCTTCCTTTCCGGCAGGCAATAGTGTGTACAGCTTCTTGTTCTTGGTGCTCCCAGTCTCAATCATGGAGACCCTCCCCTTATCGGTCAACCGTTTGAGTGCAGGGTAGAGACTGCCGTAACTAGCCTTGTAAAAAATCCCTACGGAGCTGTCAATGGTCTTCTTCAAATCATATCCGCTCATGGCCCCTTCCATTAACATGCCTAATAGTACGTGCTCTAACATGGGACACCTCAATTTATATCTAAACGATATATCTATTTGATATATTAATCATTACATTTTTTTGTAAAAAAGTCAAACATTTTTTGCGTGCTAAAAATGCCCCGGCCATAATGGTGGCAGGGGCGCTAATAGTGGGACCAGAGCTGCATGCGAGATCTTACACCTTTAACTTTCCGTGTTGCAATGGGGAAGTCTCGATCTGGATGGTAACGTGACTGATATTATATGTATCCTCGATCAGCGTAATTGCTTGTTTCAATATTGCTTGAGCGTCCCAGTCATCTTCAATCCGTAGGTGGCCGCTTAGGGCATTAAGTCCTGAGGTAATGGTCCAGATATGGAGGTCGTGAACATCAACAACGCCGCTAATTTGCAGGAGGGATTGTTTGACCTGATCGCTATTCACCGCAGTCGGCGTGCCCTCCATAAGGATGTGGAACGAATGTCTCAGCACACCCCAGGCACTTTTAAGTATCAGAAGAGCTACCAGCACACTGATGACAGGGTCAGCTGCATACCAAGAGAATAACTGCATGACCACTCCGGCAACAATCGCCCCGATTGAACCAAGGGCATCACCGATAATATGAAGATAGGCACTGCGCACATTGAGGTTATCCTTAACATCGCCTGTGCGCATCAAAACCCAGGCGCTCACCAGGTTGGCAAACAAGCCGATGGCGGCGATGATTATCATAGAGCCGCTAGCGACTACGGGCGGTTCGAACAAGCGGTGCCAGGCCTCCCGGATCACGAATCCGGCAATCACGAATAGCATGACACCGTTGAACAGTGCGGTCATGACCTCAAAGCGATAGAAGCCGTAGGAATTTTTGGAGGAGGCCGGTTTAACGGCAAATAGCATAGCTACGAGGCTTAAGGCCAGCGAGGCAATATCGCTGAGCATATGACCTGCGTCGGAGAGGAGGGCAAGGCTGTGAGTGAAGAGCCCGCCGAAGAACTCTACGAACATGATCCCCGAGGTAATGATGAGGGCAATCAAGAGCCCTTTTTTATTATTAGGTGCGTGTGAATGTCCATGATGATCATGAGTATGATCGTGATGGGAATGTCCAGGATTTTCATGAGAATGTTTGCCTGAGTGTGTAGGATGATGATTCATGGAAAGACCTCTTTTCAGAATAACATATGAATGACTGCTCATATGTTAGTGATAATTGCTTGAACAAGGGATTACAAGATGTTTTGAACAAAGTGGGGACATTTCGTTATTCTCAGAAAGGAGGAGGGAAATTATGCATACGCACATTGACACTCCAAGATTGGAAGGCATATAATGTGGTTAAGTCAACATATGAACAAATACTCATATATGATTATCTAAGGGAGATGAGTAGTTTGAATACGACTCAGGCAACGATAAAACGCCAGTGGGAGCTGGAAGGGCTGGACTGCGCAAACTGCGCAATGAAAATCGAAGATAAAGTGGGCAAGATCGAGGGTGTGACTTCTTGCTCCGTGAATTTCGTGACAAAGACGCTGACTATGGTTACCGATGAGAACCATGCAGAAGCGGCCGGAGTAGAAGCGGCGCGGACTGTCACGGCACTAGAACCCCATGTGAAGCTAAGAGAGAAGCTGGCTGGAGGTAGAGCGGTCTCGCAGGCTAAATCTGGTCATGGTCATGGGCATTCACATGATGGGAAGGGACATACACATGATCATGGAACCGGTCATCATCATGGACATGAACATGGGCACACCCATGGCGATGAGGATGGCCACGGGCATACGCATTCGCACGGAGAAGGAGACACTCGCCGTATCTTGACCCGCCTAGCAGGCGGAGGGATTCTTGCAGCGGCAGGTATGCTGCTGCCGGTGAACGGAGTTGTCGAGCTGCTGATTTTCCTCGCCGCATACTTTATTGTCGGTGGCGAGGTGGTGCTTCAGGCAGCCAAGAATATCATCAGAGGTCAAGTATTTGACGAGAACTTCCTGATGGCACTGGCGACTATCGGCGCATTTGCGATTGGGGAGTACCCGGAAGGGGTCGCCGTAATGCTCTTCTATCAGGTTGGGGAGCTGTTTCAGGGCCTGGCTGTGAATCGTTCACGCAGATCGATTACGGCGCTGATGGATATTCGCCCCGAGTTCGCCGAGCTTAAAGTCGACGGCGGGACAAGACGTGTCTCGCCAGAAGAAGTGGCAATTGGCGACATTATTCTCGTCAAGCCTGGTGAGAAGGTACCGCTGGACGGGACCATTCTTGAAGGCAGCGCGATGATGGATACCTCGGCATTGACCGGTGAATCGGTCCCACGCTCTGCGGGGCCGGGCAGTAAGGTCTTGAGCGGGTTTATTAACCGCAACGGGGTAATTACCGTGGAAGTTACGCAGACATTTGGAGAGTCAGCGGTCTCCAAGATTCTGGAGTTGGTGCAGAATGCGACCTCCAACAAAGCCAAGACAGAGAATTTTATTACCAAGTTCGCTCGTGGCTATACACCTGTAGTAGTGATTACAGCGCTGCTGCTGGCTGTTGTTCCTCCGCTTCTGATCAGTGGAGCAACCTTCTCGGACTGGATCTACCGGGCATTGGTCTTCCTCGTTATCTCTTGTCCTTGTGCGCTGGTCGTGTCGATCCCGCTGGGCTTCTTCGGAGGTATCGGTGCCGCTTCCCGGAGTGGCATTCTCGTGAAGGGCAGCAATTACCTGGAGGCACTCAATGATGTTAAAGTCGTTGTCTTCGACAAGACAGGTACGCTGACTAAGGGACAGTTCAAGGTCACTGGCATATACCCAGCAGAAGGCAGAACTAAAGACGAACTGCTACGTACGGCCGCCTATGCGGAGAGCCATTCGAACCACCCGATTGCGGAATCCATTCGGGCCGCTTACGCTGATGAAATCGCCAAAGAGGCCATCGCGGATTATAACGAAATCTCCGGTCACGGCATCTCCGTGAATGTGGACGGCAAGGCCGTGCTAGCCGGGAATGCCCGCCTGATGGAACGGGAGGGCATTGCTTATCAGGTGCCGGAGCAGAATGGCACGATCGTGCATATCGCGACTGGCAAGCAGTATGACGGTTACCTCGTCATTGCGGACGAGGTGAAGGAGGATTCAGCGCAGGCTATCTCGGCGTTGAAGGGACTCGGTATTCGCAAGACGGTCATGCTGACCGGCGATGCCGCTTCTGTTGCGGAAGCTGTAGGCCAGGAACTCGGCGTAGACGAGATTCATGCCGAGCTGCTGCCGCAGCATAAGGTTGAGGCTATTGAGCGGCTGGAGCGTGAGAAGAGCGGACGGGAGAAGATTATTTTTGTCGGGGATGGGATCAACGACACTCCTGTATTGGCCAGATCAGATGTTGGTATCGCAATGGGCGGACTGGGTTCCGATGCTGCAATCGAAGCTGCGGACATTGTCATCATGACCGATGAGCCTTCGAAGATTGCTACCGCCATCGGCGTGGCCAAGCGGACACGGAGAATCGTCTGGCAGAACATTGGGTTCGCATTAGGGATCAAGGCGATCTTCCTTCTGCTCGGTGCATTTGGAATCGCAACGATGTGGGAAGCGGTCTTCTCCGATGTTGGTGTCACCGTTCTGGCTGTACTTAACAGTGTTCGCGCACTGAAAGTTGAGCAGCAAGGTTAAATTTATTATAAAACCTCCAGTATTTGCACATTTATGTGTGCTGACAGACTGGAGGTTTTTTGATTTGTTCTTATTCAGGTTTGGGGAGGCTGAGACTGCTGATCCCGGAACGCACAATTTCACAAGAAGCGGCGAATTTAACGGACTCCTCGTCATTCAAGTTCAGCTCCAGCAACTCATGGATACCACTGCGCCCTATAATGGCAGGTACACCTGCGCACACATCCTCTTGCCCGTATTCTCCTTCCAGAATTGCCGAGACAGCAATGATTTTGTTCTCATCGTTCAGGATAGCCCGGGTAATGTAGGCGAGAGCACTGCCAATCCCAAAATGCGTTGATCCCTTACGGGTGAAGATTTCCCAGCCGGCATCCTTCGTCTTGCGGGCAATATCGTCCAGGTCGAGGTGACTGAATCGTTCGCGGTGTTGCTCCATAATGTGCAGAATAGGTTTGCCGCCGATAGTTACATGGGACCAGGCAACGAACTGGGATTCGCCATGCTCGCCTAATGCGTATCCGCTCACGCTGCGAGGGTCGATGGAAAAAACATCGGACAGCAGCGTCTTGAGCCGGGAGGAATCGATCGAGGTACCTGTGCCGATGACCCGGTGCCGGGGGAGTCCGGACATTTTCCATACCATATAAGTAACGATATCGACCGGATTCGCTGCGATGACGAAGATACCGTCGAAGCCACCAGCCATAATCCCGGTCACAATTTCTTCAGTTATCACCGCTGCAGCGTCAAGTACATCCAGCCTGGTCTGGCCTGGCTGCGGGTTGGCGCCCGCCGTGAGAATGACAACGTCCACACCGGCACAGTCACTATAGGTTCCAGCATATACTTTGGTTCGGGTACCCGTGAAATCCATGCAGTGGGAGAGATCCAGCGCCTGAGCCATGGCCCGGTCGTAGGTCCGGTCGATCATCATGATCTCATCGCAGATGGATTGGTTGACCATGGAGTAGGCACAACTGGAGCCCACCATTCCGGAGCCGACAATCGCTACTTTTCTTGTTTTACTCTTCAATTTGTAAATCCCCGCTCTCTCAAAAAAGTCTGCGATTTGCTGCTTTAATTATTCATGCGCATAGCTTTATTTTAGCCGATTATCCAGGAAGTTACCTGACATACTGTGAAAAAAACGGAGGAAGCATGTTCCTATTCACCTCAGGTTGTACATGATATTAGCGGGGCTTTCGTGTGGACAGAAACCATAGAATGGTCTGCATTAAAAAGAGCATCCATCAAACCGCTAGGCTTGCTGAATGCTCTGTCATGGGATAGTGCTGATGCCTTCGGACTAGAATCAGGACTGTGGAATTCTTGTCTCTGGTGGCACGATCACATTGTAGCGCTTATACATGAACAGTCTCCAGTGAACAATCATGCCGAAGGCGAGGATGAAGAACAGTCCCCCGGATTGTGGTACTGAGACATATCGGTTAATGAACTCGTGCAGCAGTGTGCGAACCAGTAACAGGCCGAGCAGAATAAATGCGAAGCTCTTGGAGCGCTGGGCAAATACCTGTCCGTCCCGCTGCTCGAAGCTGGTTGTATGGATAAGCGGGTAGGCAAAGATAAACCAGCCGACCAAAAAAGCGATAGCTGCCCACCATAGCGGGAACCTTACCTCGGGGACGATGAACATGGCAAAGCCAGTTGACATGCCGAGGGGGGGAATCCATATTTTGCGAATGGTAACCGGGCGGGCGCTGGCCTTCAGCCGAATAAAGATCACCATCAATGCCATGATAACGGCCCCCACGGTGGAACCGATATGCAGTAGCGAGGGGTTGATGCTACCCATAATTCACGACCTCTCTGTGATTTGAGTCACTTGTGCTTTCATTATAACAGAAAAATGATGGCAAAACATTGAAGCTTCCGCGATGCTCCCGACACGATACCCCTTAGCATGACGGGCTGCAAGCTCAAAAAAAGCCTACCGGACCCAGGTTCCGGCAAGCCTTCTATTCATCACTCTCAATGAGTATCTATTATAAGTTCCAAAATGCACAGTTTATGAGCGGCTGCGGCCTCCGGTGGAGCGCACGATCAGACTTACAATGAAGATCAGTACGATGGCACCAATCAGGGACGGAAAAACATAGAAATCACTAACCTTGAGTCCCCAGTTTCCCAGCAGCATGCCACCTAGCCATGAGCCGAGAATCCCGGCAATAATATTGCCGATTACGCCTCCTGGAATATCTCTGCCCATAATCAGGCCTGCCAGCCACCCGATAATTCCGCCAACAATCAACATCCATAGAAAACTCATTATGCTTCAGCTCCTTTGTGATGTACTGTACGATGGTAACTATTAACCTGTTACTGATTGTTTTAACCAGTTGTGAAGAAGTGGTTAACGCCTTTGCTTTTCCCTGAATTCTATAGTTTCAGTCTGATGTAATG
This sequence comes from Paenibacillus sp. MAHUQ-45, assembly GCF_058133325.1. Lineage (NCBI taxonomy): Bacteria > Bacillati > Bacillota > Bacilli > Caryophanales > Paenibacillaceae > Paenibacillus > Paenibacillus sp. MAHUQ-45. Next base: position 31,112 of record NZ_JBYUPV010000011.1, on the reverse strand, counting down.
CCCTGGCAAACATGCTATAGTGGAAAAAAATGATAATCGATAAAGGAGTCGCTGCCATGGAACGCTCTGATGAAGTGTTATTTTATGTTGGTACGTACAGTCCCGAGATTGAACAGGGCATTCGTCTGTGCACCTTGAACCGTAGCACTGGGGGCATGAGAATTCTGGAGGGAACGAGCGGTATCGAGAATCCTTCATACCTGGCGGTGAATCGCGCCGGGAGTGTCTTGTATGCGGTCAGCGAGAAGGATGAGGGAGAGGTTCAGGCATTCGCTATTGATCCTGAATCGAAAGCGCTGTCACCACTGGGCAGCATCCACAAGACGGCAGGCGGCGCGCCGTGTTATGTGTCTATCAGTCCGCAGGAAGATCAGCTCTTCGTGTCCAATTACTCGGGGGGCAATGTCAATGTGTTTCCTATAAATGAAGACGGCTCGATTCTGGAAATGTTGGCTCAGGTCCGGCATACTGGCTCTGGATCACGTGTGGACCGGCAGGAAGCTCCGCACCCGCACTCGGTCATTCCAGACAGCACCGGTGACCGTCTCTTTGTCTGTGACCTTGGTCTGGATCAGGTTGTTATCTATCGCAAGGAGGCGGACAAGCTGGTCAAGCAAGCTGCGGTTGATCTGCCGCCGGGCTCCGGACCGCGCCATCTGACACTTCACCCCTCCGGAAAATGGGCTTACCTGATCAACGAGCTGAACAATACGGTCACGGTGTTCACGAAGGATGAACAGCACGGTGAACTCACTGTCTTGCAGCATGTCAGTACACTGCCTGAGTCCTATATTGCTGGCAGCGACGATTCAGGGGCCGACATTCATATTGCTCCGTGCGGTCGTTACCTGTATGCTTCCAACCGGGGGCATGACAGTATTGCGCTATTCCTTATTGACGCCCTCACAGGCCTTCTGGAGCCTGCCGACTGGCAGAGTACCGGCGGACGGACTCCGCGAAATTTTGCTATTCTTGGCGGGAAGCTACTGGCAGCCAATCAGAACAGTGGTACGATTGTCTCGTTCCATATCGACGGGGATAACGGGCGATTGATTCCTACAGGCAATGAACTAGAAATTCCAGCTCCAGTCTGTATTAAGACGCTTGAACTTGAGTAGAAGCCCTATTTAGTAAAAATAAATACAGGCCATTCCAAGTCCAACCGGGTTACCGGATGGCAGGAATGGCCTGTTCGTAATGATATAAGAGCAGTTTACTTAACGTACATTTTCGGTGCTTGCGCCATAGAATCCGATGTCGTCCAGCATAATTTTGTCGCCTTTTTCTTCAAGATAGAATGTAATTTCGGTCAGGTTCTCCGGTTCCAGAGCGGGCTCTACCTCCTGGAATCGCTCAAAGGGCAGTTCGTAGGTTTGGAAGACGGCCTCCGTAGGATCTCCGTATTTGCCATCGCTAACGCGTTCTTCCAGCCAGGGAAGCAATGTGAACTGAGTGTGCGGCAGCGGCAATACTTCCATAACTTCAGACAATGGCAGGCGCGCCGAGGTATCGTTGCTGTCTGTCAGTTCTACCTCCACCTCCGGTGCTAACGCACTTTCCTCATTCTCCTCTTCATCGTCGTCGGCATTGCGGTTGGCGAGGGAGAAGGAGAGGCCTTCCGCTTCCGTCAACTCAAGGGAGGCAGCGGCTTCTTCCTTCCATTTGATCCGGTAGTAGGCTTCTTCCCCCTTCCCGGCGGTACGTTTCAAAACAACACCATAGGTGGTTTTGCTCTTGTCTTCCCGGTCCTTGGCAAGCTCTTCGGTCCAGGTCATGCCTTCGGCAGAGGCGGTTCCGATGCCTGCGGTATATTTGTTGCGATCCTCGTCAAAGTTGACAAGGGTACGATAGTCTCCGCCCTGGAAACGGCTATAATACGCAGTGTCCGGCAGCCATTGCAGTCCGCTCCGGTAATCGCGGAACAGCCCCCGGTATTCATTCTTGCCGAGCAGTGTCGTCTCCAGAAAAGCTGATACGTACACCTTGGTAATCTGCCGCTGTTCGGCGCCTTCCATGATTAGACTGCGGTCCAGGAACAGCCCCGCAGGCAGCGACTGATCGCGCAGCCCCCAATCGCTGTTGAACTGGCTGTGATTGGCGTCGGCGATGTAAAGCGAGCTCTTGAAGGACGCTGAGCCTTTGGAGTAGGAGGAGCGGATGTATTGCCGATCCCCGTAAAAGTCATGCACATCGCCATCGCGTGCGCCCTGTAGTGTCAGATAGCTGATATCCTTCAGTTTGGCCTGCTGTCCGTCAATAGCTTTATCGGTAGGCGCGAGGGCAACGACGGCAGAGATCTGGAAGCGGTCCGTTACTGTTTTCCATACAGGATCGTTCTTGAACCAACGCCCCGAATCGGCGGCCATTGCTACGGCCTGTCCACCCCGACTGTGGCCTAGCAGAGCCGTTTTGCTGAAATCAATTTTTCCATAGAAAGGATTGCCGGGCTGATCCGAGAATGCTGCGAGTTGTTCCATGTGCTTAAGGATCAACCAGGCACGGACCGTAAAGTCATTGTCGGGAATCCCCGTCCAGGCTGAATAGTTAAGGAAGTTCTCGTCCAGTGAGACGGCGATAAATCCCCGGCTGGCCAGCAGTTCCCCCAGGTAGGCGTAGCCCCCATCAGAATAATCCTCCATCATATGATTGCCGTGAACGATCAACACCAACGGATGTGAACCTTCTCCCTCGGGCATCCAGACCCGGCCGTTCAGCGGCAGGGCACTATAGTCAAAACCCCAGAATAGGCTGCGCAGCTTCGGCCAGCCCTTCTTGATATATGCAGATGCGTCGACTGAGGAAGATATGAGTGGTGCCTCGCTGCCAAACTCCTTGCGGTGCAGATCATTGCCGCTGGCGTAAGTGAAGGAGTCATAAGCGTAAGGACCAGGCTCCGCAGGATTGGCGGCGGTCAGTGGTGGGATAATGCTGCCCCCAGCGGCAGTTGCCTCGGGACTGCCGGGTTGATTCTGTCCTCCACCAGCCAAAGCCAGCTGTGATAACAGAAGTGCTGATGCCAGAAGCACTCCGGCAGCTACCCGCTTGTTCCGCAGCAGTCCCAGAGCGATGCCACCGAGGGCGCTAAGCCCGGTACACAGCACGGTTATGACCGTAGAGGCGATCCAGTCCATATTAGTGCCGTTTAGGACAAGCCATACAATTACTAAATCTGAGAGCAGACAGCCTGCGAATAACCGCGGGATGCGCAGACCCGTTATTGCAATCAGTAAGGCTGCCAGATGTCCTGCCGCGGCCAGTACGATTGTCCCCACCACAGCGGCAAAGATAATGTCGGCCGGGATGCCGAAGCCGGTTGGCATTCCCAGGATGGATACTGTGAAAGCCAAAAAGCTGAGCGTCCACAGTCCAGCCAGTGCGGTTCTCCATAGCGTTGTATCATAACGATAGGTTTCCCTGATTCTTTGTGTGATTACAGCAGAAATTCGCTTGTGCAGCCGCGGCTTTTGCGGCACAGGCACAAGTTCTAAATCCATTCCCATGACAGTGTCCTCCGAAAATTGCAGTGAGATCCTGTTGCTCCCTCATTTTATCTTATAAATTGCAGTAATGACATTACTTTAAAGAAAAAAAGGTTTGACAGGCTAGGAGGGTTTAAGTATTATATCAATCATAACCTACTAATTAGGTAGGAATAATGAATAAAGTTCTTACCGTACAGACGGAGGAGCGCTTATTACAGCTCGCAGACACGTGTCTTTGGGACCGGTTTGACCTGCCATTTTAGGCCTTCCTCCGTCATTTTTTCATGCCTGAATCTACCATGTAAGTCAGAGGAGTCATCGGAAAGAGAAACATGAACTCATCACAACAATATGGGGGGATGGTTAGAATGAAAAAGAGGATCAAGAAGGGACTTTTAACGGGCTTTACACTGTTGTTGGCGGTGGGCCTTACGGCTTGCGGAAATAATACAAATTCGGCGGGAAATCCACCGGCCGAGGCTACCAATTCAGGGAGCAACACAGCAGCAACGGCTGAACCGACTAAAGCTCCTACCAAAGATCCGGTAGAACTACTCAACGTTTCCTACGATCCAACACGCGAACTTTATGAGAATTATAATAAGGCCTTCTCGGCCTACTGGGAAAAAGAACACGGTCAGAAAGTAACGATCAAGCAGTCCCATGGCGGTTCCGGCAAACAAAGCCGTGCGGTGCTGGATGGATTGGAAGCGGACGTGGTGACACTTGCGCTGGGCTATGATATTGACGCCTTGCAGGATGCGGGCCTGATCCACGAGGGTTGGCAGAGCAATTTCGACCACAACAGTTCTCCGTACACCTCAACGATCGTGTTTCTGGTGCGCAAGGGCAACCCGAAAGGCATTCAGGATTGGCCGGATCTTTTGAAGGAAGGGGTAGAGGTGATTACGCCGAACCCGAAGACTTCAGGCGGTGCGCGCTGGAACTACCTGGCGGCTTGGGGATATGCGCTGGACCACAATAATAACGATGAAGCCAAGGCAGAGGAATTTGTAAAAGAGCTGTTCAAGCATGTGCCCGTGCTCGATACCGGTGCGCGCGGAGCGACCACAACGTTCGTTGAGCGTGGGATCGGCGACGTGTTGCTGGCCTGGGAGAATGAAGCCTACCTTTCTGTGAAGGAACTCGGTCCTGATAAATTCGACATCATCAATCCGTCCGAGAGCATTCTGGCTGAGCCGCCGGTAGCTGTCGTAGATAAAGTGGTCGATAAGAGAGGGACCCGTGAGGTCGCCGAAGCCTACCTGAAGTATCTTTACACTGAAGAAGGGCAGAAGATCGCTGCGGAGAACTACTACCGTCCAACGCTGGAAAGCGTGAAGGAAGAGTACAAGGATAAATTCCCGGCAATCAAGCTGTTCACATTAGCAGATAAGTTCGGAACATGGAAGGAAACACAGGAGAAGCATTTCAATGACGGTGGAATCTTCGACAAGATTTATGTACCGGGTAAGTAAAATCCTGTTTGGTTCAGAAGAGATACCAGCAAGTATGTTGTAAGTAGTCTTGAGCTGATCGGTACAAGAGCCGAAGGCGAGAAAGGATGAACAGGGGATGAGTGTCACCGCAACTACCACTGCTGTCGCAACAACCGCGCGGAGGAAGGTTCTGCCCGGCTTCGGGCTGACTATGGGCTATACTGTGCTGTATTTGAGTCTTGTCGTGTTATTGCCGCTGTCGGCGTTGCTCTTTAATTCGACAGGCTTGAGCTGGGCTAAATTCTGGGATGTAGCTACAGATGCACGTGTGCTGGCATCCTATCGTGTCAGTCTGTCAACGGCCGCTGCGGCGGCTTTGGCTGATGCATTTCTGGGGCTGCTGCTGGCTTGGGTCCTGGTGCGGTATGAGTTTCCAGGCAAAAGGCTGTTCGACGCTCTGATCGATCTTCCGTTCGCGCTGCCGACAGCGGTAGCGGGTGTCTCGCTTACCGCTTTGTATGCCAATAAAGGCTGGATTGGTTCTTGGCTGGAGCCACTGGGGCTGAAGGTGGCCTTCACCCCGCTCGGCATTACATTGGCATTAATGTTCATTGGCATCCCGTTCGTCGTCCGCACAGTTCAGCCTGTACTTGAGGAACTGGATCGTGATATGGAGGAGGCGTCCGCTACATTAGGGGCTGGCCGCTGGCGCACCTTCCGCAAGATCGTGCTGCCAGAGCTGTTCCCGCCGCTTTTGACCGGCTTCTCCCTGGCTTTTGCCAGAGGCATTGGCGAGTTCGGATCGGTCGTCTTCATTTCTGGCAATATGCCGATGAGAACCGAGATTGCGCCGCTGCTCATCATGTCCAAGTTGGAACAGTTTGACTACGCCGGAGCCACTGCCGTGGCGCTGCTCCTGTTGTTGATCTCTTTCCTGATGCTGCTGGTGATTAACACCTTACAGCGCTGGGCGCGCAAAACGTCCCGGTAACAGATGATCTTCTGGGAAATGATAAGGCCTGCTTTGTAAAAACGTTGTAAGGAGGAATACCGATGGCGGGCACTGTCCCACTGTATGCTCCCCAATCGCGAAAAAGCGTCTCTTCACCGGCTACACAGGAATCTACGGTCGTAAAGTGGCTTCTGATTACCGCTGCCGGGCTGGTGCTGTTCTGGCTGATTGTGTTGCCGCTGATTGTCGTGCTGACCGAATCGCTGAAAAAAGGAGTGGATGTTTATCTGGCTGCCTTGACCGATCCGGATGCACGTTCCGCCCTGCGGCTGACTCTACTGGTCGCATTGATTACGGTTCCGTTGAATACTATATTCGGTATTGCGGCAGCTTGGGCGGTCACCAAATTCAGGTTCCGTGGCAAGGGCTTCCTTATCACCTTGATTGACCTGCCATTTGCGGTCTCCCCGGTCATTGGCGGGCTCATCTTCATTCTGGTATTCGGGGCTCACGGCTGGTTCGGTCCATGGCTGAGCGCGCATGATATCAAGATTGTTTTTGCTATACCAGGCATCATTCTGGCCACATTGTTCGTGACCTTTCCTTTTGTAGCCCGGGAACTGATTCCCTTGATGGAGGATCAGGGAACGCAGGAAGAGGAAGCGGCCATTACTTTGGGCGCCAAGGGCTGGCAGATTTTCCTCCGAGTCACGCTACCCAACATTAAGTGGGGCTTGCTGTACGGTATTATTCTCTGTAATGCGCGGGCCATGGGAGAGTTCGGAGCAGTGTCTGTCGTGTCAGGACATATTCGCGGAGAGACGAATACGCTGCCGCTTCATGTCGAAATTTTGTATAACGAATATCAATTTTCGGCATCCTTTGCGGTTGCCTCGCTGCTCCTGTTATTGGCTTTGGTAACAATGATTCTCAAGAGTTGGCTGGCGCGCAAAAATGCTCATTGACGTGCTTTTATATCCGTGCTAAGTTAATTCGTAGTATACAAATTGGTAATAAAGGATTTGAAATGAACATCTCCCCGGATATGGGGGAAGGGAGGCTGGGGAATGGCTAAACCACTGAAGGTGGATGAGGTATGGCTGGAACGTATAGCGGGGCTTTTGGATGATATGGAATTTGGTTCGTTGCAAATCGTCGTACATGAAGGACAGATTGTGCAAATGGAGCGTACGGAACGCAAGCGTTTTGAGAATGGTAATGCACGCTATAATGGTGAGACCGTTAGCCGGCGTACCGATACCCGTCCAGCGAGACGAGGGTAGGTCATTCGCTGTCGCTGCTGAATGATGACCGTCCTTTGCATCCACTATAACCGGAGATATGAAATGGCCCGTTTCCCAACAGAGGGAGCGGGCCATTTCTGCGATCATGGAGTTGACTTTATTGTTTAGTAGCGGCGTGTTCGCTGTGAAACTATAACGCTCTCAACGAACAGACAGATGGCAGTGATACCGTGCATGATCCAGCCGACTACAGGAATCAGGGCTACGACAGAGGTAATAACACCGAGAGCGTTGCCGACGAATGGCCCCCGTTCTTTCATCATCACGATAACCGTAACTGCATGCAGTAGAAAAGCGATGCCCAGCGGAGTCCAGCCGTTCGCTACAACGAATATGCCGCCCACAAATGGGATCGCGAGAAATGCTTCATAGAGGAAGGTTACCCATTTCAAAAGCTTTGCCAGGGAAGACATTAGACTTCACCAACCTTATATAAAAGTATTGTTAAAATAGTCCTTCGAAATAGGTTACGCAGCAAGCGCCAGATTGTTTCAAATGATGGATAGTGTACTCTTGTTGTGGACAGCTTAGTCGTATATAGTGGGTAACAGAAATGCTGTGCAGGAAACATGTGTTTTTTATTCGGAAACTAGAAGGGGGAGAGGATATGGAGATCCAGGGCAAGCTGGTTATCCGCCATGCGCCACCTTCGGTCGAGCAGTATTTGGCGCTACGGGTTCAAGCAGGGCTTAGTCCAATGAGTGAGGAAGGGGCGGCCATCGGGTTGCCGCGGTCCATCTTTGCGGTTACGCTATTTGAGGACGATGTATTGATTGGTATGGGACGGGTCATCGGAGACGGCGGATGCTTCTTCCAGGTGACCGATATCGCTGTGCAGCCTTCTCATCAAGGACAGGGACTGGGTAAAATCATCATGCGCGAGATCAGGGAGTTCCTGGATACACTGCCTGACAAATCTTATACCAGCCTTATTGCTGACGGAGAAGCGTCGCGGCTGTATGCTCAGTTCGGGTTTGCACCTGTCGCTCCCAAATCACAGGGGATGGCCTTCAAGCGCTGAGCTGCGAGGTGTCTAAGTAACCCTATTAGCGGATCATTGACAGGCCGCGGTATAGTGGACTGGTCAGAGCCTGGTGCGCGTCTAAGTAATTCTATTAGCGGATCATTGACAGGCCGCGGTATAGTGGACTGGTCAGAGCCTGGTGCACGTCTAAGTAATTCTATTAGCGGATCATTGAACAGGCCCCCTTATCCAGGGGGTTTTCGTATGCCTGCTGTTGTCCCCAGGGAATCCGAAATTCTATATACGTGTAGTTATGGCATCATCTTTATCAAAGAGAGAGAGGAACAAGAAAATGGATATAGTGGTATTGGCAGCATCAGGAACGATCGGAAAGGCAATTGTAGAGGAAGCGTTGAAAAGAAAACATCAGGTGACGGCGGCGATGCGTCATCCCGAGAGCTTTGCTTTTGAGCATGAGCGCCTAAAGCTTGTGGCTGTGGATCTTCTGGACCCTGTATCTGTAGCGTCTGCGGTGCGAGGGCATGAGGTTGCCATCAGTGCGTATGGGCCAAAGGCTGGCGAGGAGAACGAGTTGCTCGCGGCAGCCGCTTCGTTGGTAGAGGGTTTGCAGGCAGCGGATATGGATCGCCTGGTGATTGTGGGCGGTGCAGGCAGTCTGAAGACGGAATCCGGCGAATGGCTGATGGATACGCCAGAATTCCCGGAACATGTACGGCCGTTGGCTGCAGCCCATGCGGATGCCTATGAAATCTATAGAGGCTCAGATCTGGACTACACCTATGTGAGTCCTGCGGCTTCGATACAACCTGGACGTCGTACGGGGATGTTCCGCATCGGTCTTGACCGGTTGGTCGTCGACGAGAACGGGCAAAGTGCGATCAGTGTGGAGGATTTTGCTGTAGCCATTATTGATGAGGTAGAGGAAGGAAACTTCAGCCGCGAAAGATTCACGGTGGCTTACTAGAATACGTTTTGTACAGCAATGCTATGAGTATTCCGTACAGCTAGAAGCGATGTAATCGGAGAAATCTAGTGGCAACAATGACCGGAAGCCCAAACATTACCGTTGTGACGCTGATCCTTGTTAATAGCTTGAATCAATTTCATAATGCGGATTTCTAACCGGACTAGGTTCATTATCTAGGTATACCTAAACCATGTACAACTAGATATCGATGATTAGACGCTCACTTATGAATTTATGAAATTGATTTGTTTAAGTTCAATATATTCAGGCACCGGGTACAGTAGAAAGGGGCGGAGCAATGTATCTTGTAACTGCAGAGCAAATGAGAGAGCTGGATCGTATCACGATTGACAAGCTGGGTATCCCGGCGGTTGCATTGATGGAGAATGCAGGACGTGCTATTGCCGAGGAGATCATTGAGCTGTGCCGTAAGCGGAACGGCGGCGTTGCTGGCGGGGGCAGTTGGCGTACTGTTGACAACGGGACTGGTCAAGGCGTGACCGGTTTTGACGTCAGCGGAGATCGTGCGCTGACCTTGGATACTGCCGCCGCTGAACACTGGCTTGTTCTAGTCGGCAAAGGCAATAATGGCGGCGACGGACTGGTCGCCGCCAGGTATCTCCGCGAGGCGGGCATTGCCGTCACGCTGGTGTATGCCATGCCGCCGGAGTCGCTGACCGGCGAGGCCGCCCTGCAGCGCGATGCCGCTGCAGCTCTGGGCTTGTCCGCCGCCGTCTACGGCCAGGACCGCCTGGACTTTGCCGCATGCAGCGGCATCCTGGATGCGCTGCTCGGCACTGGCGCCGTTGGCGCGCCTCGCGGCGCCTACGCGGAGCTGATTGCCGCCGCTAACGCCAGCGGCAAACCGATTGTGTCCGCGGACATCCCGAGCGGGCTGAACGCGGACACGGGGGAGACGCATGCGCCGTGCGTGCATGCGTCAGTGACAGTCTGCCTCGCGTTTCTCAAGCGAGGCCTGCTGCAGTACCCCGGCGCGGGGGCTGCGGGGACTGTGGTGGTTCGCGCCATCGGCATCCCCGTGTCTCTGGCGCGCGAAGTTGGCCTGCAGAGCTACTGGCTGACGCCGGAGGTGCTGCAGGCGGGGCTAGGCGTGAATGTGTCACGCCAGCGTTCACCCGAAGGGCACAAGGGCACCTACGGCCATGTACTGGTGGCCGGTGGCACGCTGCGCATGAGCGGTGCAGGTCTATTGGCGGCTCGGGCAGCGCTGCGGGCAGGCAGTGGTCTGGTAACCTGGGCGCTGCCACAAAAGCTGATGCCTGCCGTTATTGGCGCCGCACCGGAGCTGATGCTGGCTGAAGTCGGCGGGGATGAGCAGGGCAACTGGAACGCCGGAACGGCTGCGGAATTACTCCGATTGAGTGCTGAACGGGATGTAACAGCCGTTGGGCCTGGCCTTGGGCGCTTTCAAGGAGATACCGGCTGGCTCCGGACCATATGGGAAGGAACAGAAGGGCCGCTGGTCATCGACGCTGATGCTCTGAATATTCTGGCTGAGGCGGATTACAGTCTTTGGGCTAGCCGCCGGGGACCAGTTGTTCTGACACCCCATCCCGGGGAGATGGCCCGGCTGGCCGGTATTTCCACCGCTGAAGTGCAGCGTGACCGGATTGGGCTCGCGGAAAGCTACGCCCGGGAGCACGGCGTGATCCTCGTGCTTAAAGGGGCACATACCGTGATTGCCAGCCCGGACGGGGAGATCTATGTCAACACCACAGGACATCCCGGTATGGGGACTGGCGGTGCGGGTGATGTGCTGACCGGCATCATCGCCGGCTTGCTGGCCCAAGGACTGAATGCCATACAGGCTGCGGCGTTTGGTGTCTATTTGCATGGCCTGGCTGGAGAACGCGCAGCAGGTCTGCGAAGTCATCCGGCGTCATTGATTGCCGGAGATATCATTGAGGCACTGTGAAGAGGGCCGAAAAGACTGAGTTCACCGAATGCTGGATCGAATGCTGGATCAAGCGATAGAAGCATATTGCTGGAACGCTGTAACACTAAGGAGTCTAGATACGGAGTAGCTGGAAGCTATAACTTACTGAGCTAACTATATAAGACGAACTTAGGATTTGAATTCAAGGTTCGAGCTCAGGAGTCGAACTCGAGATTCGGACTTAAGGTTCAAACTCAAGATTCGGACTTAAGGTTCAAACTCAAGATTCGGACTTAAGGTTCGAACTCAAGATTCGGACTTAAGGTTCGAACTCAAGATTCGGACTTAAGGTTCGAACTCAAGATTCGGACTTAAGGTTCGAACTCAAGATTCGGACTTAAGGTTCGAACTCAAGATTCGGACTTAA
>NZ_JBYUPV010000011.1:0-19560 GCF_058133325.1 Paenibacillus sp. MAHUQ-45 | reverse complement strand
AGGTTCGAACTCAAGATTCCAACTTAAGAGTTGAACTCAAGACTCGAGCTCAAGAGTTGAACTCAAGATTCGAGCTCAAGAGTTGAACTCAAGATTCGAGCTCAAGACTCGAACTCAAGGCTCGAACTCAAAATTCGGACTTAAGGTTCAAACCCAGGATTCAAACTTAAAGTCCGAACGTCATTACGGTGATGTATAGACTCTAAGATCCTATATGGAACGCACTCCTGAAGTGTAATTAACGGCATTTTTGTACCCTAATTGTCTCTGCAGCCAAGGGTTTGAGGGAATTAAGGGCAATATTGTACCTTAAATCTTCCACAGTAGCCCTTTCAGGGTGATTTCTTTGAAAATAAGATGCAATAATGCCCTTATTTAACTTATTGGCCTATATTTGATGAATATAAGGTACAAAAATGCTGTTATATTTGCCGAACAAAAGAAACCAAGGTAGAAAAGAAGAACGAAGGGGGAAGTCAAACATTCCTCCGTAGTAACGACGAGCTTTACGTTTGGTTCTTAACTTCGTCTTTATAGCTGAACGATATGCCGTAAAGCCACAACTAGCGAAGCCGTATCTAACGGAAGCCATATCTATTTAACCAGCTCGTATCTATCTAACTAACTCATGTCTATCTAACTAACTCATGTCTATCTAACTAACTCATGTCTATCTAACTTGCTCATACCTATCTAACTAACTCATGTCTATCAAACTAGCTCATATATCTATCTAACTAACTCATATCTATCTAACTAACTCGTAACTAACGGACCGCATTTTAAATGGGGACATTGGCTAACAGGATCTAGGCCATAGCCGATCAGTTAAACAGCACCAGGCACAGGAGCGGAACGAACAAAGCGAATACAGGTAGAAATAGTGGAAGCCGCTCCACGGCGATTTGTGCCGTGCGGAACAAGAGTAGACCGATGATGCCAGCGGCTGCACAGAGCAAGGGGGTGCCGCCTTGTTCTGCAGCCAGCCAGAGACCTGCTCCTAGGCCTGCCGCGGCGTAGACGACGAAGGCTACGGCCAGGAGGCGGATGCGCAGAATACGCAGCAGTCCATCTGCGACCAACGCAGCCGGCAGGCCATAGGCATAAATGGCGTAGGCGGCAGAGACAGGCCATTCTTCACCCGGTGAGCCTTCGCTTGCGGGGTAGACCAGCGTCAACAGGGATAAGAGTAAGAACAACAGGCCTGCACAGGCCAATTTGCTCAGGGCATACATTCCGGCAGTCAACCTGACGGAAGTGATTTCGGAGGGTTGGGTTCTATGCATCGTTTTGGCTCCTTTCGGTAAAATTCTCAGCTGGTGATCATGTCTCCACCGTTGACATGAATGCACGCGCCGGTTACGAAGGAGGACTCCGGTCCCGCCAGATACAGGTATGCTCCAGCCAGTTCATACGGCTGTGCTGCCCGCTTAAGCGGGGTTCCTGTACCGAATGTGCTGACCTCTTCGGGTGAAAAACTGGATGGAATCAGCGGTGTCCATGTCGGCCCGGGTGCCACGCTGTTGACACGAATTCCAGTATCAGCCAACGAAATGGCTAGCGCTCGGGTAAAAGAGACCACGGCTCCTTTGGTAGAGGAGTAATCAATAAGCTCCACATTCCCTCGATAAGCGGTAATGGAGGCCGTGTTAATAATGGAAGCTCCTCTTTTCATATGAGGCAGTGCGGCTTGAGTCAGGAAGAAGTAGGAGAGGATATTTGTCTGGAAGGTCAGATACAGCTGTTCTTCCGAGATGTCGAGGATGCTCTTCTGTGGAAAGTGGATCGCATGGTTGTTCACAAGAATATCCAGCTTGCCGAATGTGGCAACGGTATGCTCTACAGCCGCAGTGCAGTTCTGTTTGAAGCGCAGGTCGCCTTCAATTCGCAGACAGCGCTGGCCGAGCTCCTCAATGCGCCGCTGAGTGACCTCTGCGTCGGAGACTTCATTCAAATAGGCGATGGCTACATCCGCGCCCTCTTTGGCAAAGGCAATGGCCGCAGCTTTTCCGATGCCGCTGTCGCCCCCGGTGATGAGGGCAACCTTGCCCTTCAGCTTGCCACTGCCACGCAGTTCCGGGTTCTCGCTAATCGGACGAGGAGTCATCAGACTTTCCAGTCCGGGTCGCTCCTGGTGCTGGGGCGGGAAGGCAATCGGCTGTTCCGTGCAGACGGTTTTTTGTCCGTAGTAGGGGTATACCAGGGGTTGCTTCATGGAACGAACTCCTCCTCGGGCTTCTCTGTGTTCTTATATTTCTATGCGTTCGCCCAGGGAATCGTGCACTCCCTTGTGCACAGGTGCAAGGATTTAATAAGGGAAGAAGGCTTAGGCCAGGCTTTCGGTGTAAAGTAGGGTCGTATTTTGCAAGGGGGTGGGATTAGATGGTGGAAGATGAGCACTGGCTGGATATTTCCTATTTGCAGCAGGGTACAGCACTTCAGAAGGAGGTGCATACCCTGCTGACTGAACTGAATGTGCTTACCGTGTTGAGTCAGTACCACCCTGTACTTGTGGGGACGGTGCCGCTTGGCATTCAGGTGGAGGGCAGCGATCTCGATATTATCTGTGAGGTACATGATCGGGAGGCCTTTGCCGCGCAGGTTGGTCTACACTTTGGTGAGATGGATCAGTATAGCTGCGAATCACGGACCGTTGATGGAACCCCTCGCATTAAAATCAATTTTAGCGTAGGAGGTTGGCCGGTAGAACTGTTCGGACAACCGCGTCCAAGCAGGGAGCAGAACGGGTATATTCATATGGTTGTCGAAGCCCGGGTGTTGAGTATATTGGGCGATTCTTTTAGAAAACAGGTTATACAGTTGAAGCGCCAAGGGGTAAAGACGGAACCGGCCTTTGCCCAGCTTTTGCAGCTGGAGGGTGATCCTTACGAGGCTGTACTTGGACTTGATAAGCTTTCTGAAATGGAGCTAAGGGCTTTGTGCGGGGAGCGGTCTATAACAAATCATACTGGATAAATCGTAAAGGAGTCGTTGTCACATGAATCTGGTGATCCGAAAAGCGTTCAAAAGCGATGCGCCGGAACTCCACCGGCTAATGGTGCAGTTGATCAGCAAGCCTTTGCAACTGGAGGAAGTGGAGAAAAGGCTTGATTTTATAGCTACCAGTCCTATTGAAGAGCTGTATGTGTGCTTAGGAGAGAAGAATGAAGAGTTTTCCGAGGGACAAGAACGCCTTCTGGGGGCTTTAGGTTTCCGTGTGCGGGAAAATATTGAGGATTATACCCGTTATGGCGAAATTTCCGTGCTTGTGACAGATAAGGAAAGCCGCAGGCTGGGCGTGGGACGAAAGCTAGTAGAGTATGCAGAGGAGCTGGCCGCAGCGCGCGACTGTATTGGAACCTGGTTGGTTAGCGGCACCGAACGCGAGGAAGCGCATGCTTTTTACAAAAGATTAGGATATGAAATTACGGGTTACCGGTTTGTAAAGGCAGGTGGGAAATCGTGATCTATAGGTCAATGACAGCTGACGACTACGATGCGGCTTATGAATTATGGGTGAATACTGAGGGGATGGGACTTAACGAGGCAGATTCACGGGCAGGAATCTCACGTTTTCTGGAGCGCAATCCGGAGTTAAGCCAGGTTTGTGTACATGAGGACGGTTCTCTGATCGGTACGGCATTGTGTGGGCATGATGGTCGCCGGGGGTTTCTGTATCATGTTGCCGTTCGTCACGCATCCCGTGGCAAGGGCTCAGGGCGCGAACTGGTGGCCCGTTGTTTGGACAAGCTGAGGGAGGACGGCATTACCAAATGTCATCTCATGGTGATCCAAGACAACCAGAAGGGTCGGCAGTTTTGGGAAGGACTCGGCTGGCAATACCGTGACGACATTGCGCTGTACTCTCGGGATACGTAGGCTATGACTCTTAGTGGAAGGTGCTAAGGCCTGCAGTTTGTCAAAATAATCGCTTGCTCCACTGTGTAGGTTTGGCACCTGTGCAGTATAATAGGGATATGCAAGCGTAGAATATTTGCTTAGCTGTATAAACGGAGGCTTTATCATCATGCGTTTTAAAGATGTATTCTCAATTATCGGCCCGGCTATGGTCGGGCCTTCCAGTTCGCATACAGCAGGAGCGGCCCGGATTGGCCGGGCGGCCCGCCAGGTGTTGGGCGAAATGCCGCGTGAAGCCGAAGTAACTTTCTTCGGCTCTTTTGCTGCGACTTATGAAGGTCACGGTACGGATCGGGCAATTATCGGCGGATTGTTGGACTATACCACCGACGACCCAAGGCTCCCGGATTCTATAACGCTTGCCACAGAGGCAGGTATGGATATCTCCTTCCGCCAGGGAACGGGTTTGTTCCCTCATCCCAATACGGTAAGACTGCGTCTCGTTGGCAAGGACAGTGGACAGGAGCTGACGCTAACCGGGACTTCCATCGGAGGCGGCAACATTGAGATTGTTGATATTAACGGCTTCGGGGTGAAGCTGACAGGCATGTATCCTACGGTCCTCATTGAGCATATGGATTACTTGGGCGTGCTTGCGAGTGTTACGGATGTTATGCGCAGCGGGCAGGTCAATATCGGACATATGTCTCTTGACCGCAAGAACCGCAGTGGCGCTGCACTGACCGTGCTTGAGTTGGATGAATCGGCGACACCTGAATTGCTTCAGGCCCTGGGGGACCTCCCAGCAGTGAAGTCGGTGAAGCTCGTAGATTTGAATGAAGCTGGGCAAGAGGAGAAAGGGAAGGAAAGTACATCATGAATTTTCGAACATTAAGTGAATTGGCTGTATTATGCGAGGAAAGAGGCCTTGGGATTGGCGCCCTGATGCTAGAAGAACAAAGTGCGGAATCGGGTCGCTCCAAGGAGCAGGAATTCGCCACCATGAGCCAGTATTACGGGGTCATGAAAGAAGCTGTACACCGTGGGATGCATGAAGATACAACCTCCCGCAGCGGACTTACCGGACTGGATGCCCAGCGAGTAGGCGCCTATAATGCAGCAGCGGAGCCCCTTCTTGGTGGCCCAGCGGGTCAGGCTATGGCCTATGCACTGGCGGTGTCCGAAGTGAATGCTTCGATGGGTCGCATTATTGCTACGCCAACGGCGGGCTCCTGCGGCATCATTCCAGGGGTATTCCTCAGCTGCCAGGAGCGTTTTGGCTGGAGTGATGATGTCATGGTCTCCGGCCTGTTTGCTGCCGGAGCGATTGGCTATGTTATCGCCAATAATTCTTTTGTATCTGGCGCGGAAGGCGGTTGCCAGGCCGAGGTAGGCTCAGCCATCGGCATGGCAGCGGGCGCGCTAACTGAGCTGCGCGGCGGAACCCCGGCACAGGCCGTACATGCCGTAGGTCTGGCGCTTAAGAACACGTTGGGTCTCATCTGCGATCCTGTCGGCGGGCTCGTAGAGATCCCTTGCATCGTCAGAAACGGTTTTGGCGCAGTGACCGCACTGGCCGCCGCAGATATGGCGTTGGCAGGTGTGCGCAGCGTGATTCCTTCCGATGAAGTGATCAAGGTCATGCTGGAGGTTGGCTCGGCGATGCCGGAGATCCACCGTGAGACCGCCGGAGGCGGACTGGCTCAGACACCTACTGGGCGCAAGATCATGGAAGACCTGCGGCGCAAAAAATAGCGTATCAGGGCAATGTCTTCCTGATCAGAGCAGCTTGAACCGTTCTAACTGATCGAGCTGCCCCTCGCTGCGGAGAATTTCCTTCTGGCGGTGGCCCATGAGATCGAAGTGAGGGAACGGTGAGCGGTTATGAATATATTTGGCAGGCAGACCATGTTGCTTGCACCAATGGGCGAGCCGATCCAGGTCGCTGCAGCCAACCTTGGTCACGGTGGTCATGCCGGGAAACCGGGGATCAATCCAGTAATGGGTCAGGAAGGCTATCTCTCCCGCAGAGACAGCCTTCTTCCATGCTTGCAATTCTTCTCTTTTGATTCCGAAGGCCATAATTGTTCACGTCCTTAAACTGTTTGAAATATATAGTTTCAGCTGTAATTGTTTGTTAACAATAATAATAAGCATGAAAGGGGGATGTCATCATGAATGGACAAAACAGGGCGGATATCCGGCCCGGACTTGAGGTAGACATCGTACTGAAGCAGGATCAGGCTACAGGTAAGCTGACCCATGGTCAGGTTAAGGATATCCTGACTAATTCCCCGCGGCATCCGCATGGCATCAAGGTCAGGCTGACCAGTGGCCAAGTCGGGCGGGTCAAGAATATCACCGGTTAAAGTTTATCCATCCGCTCGCTTCAAGACGTAACTGTCTGCGTGCGGGGTTCTATGACACCTATCACTAAAAACGCTCCGATGCCTTGGCTTACGCTGTCCAGAGACAGCAGCTTGCCGGGGGACTGGAGCGTTTATTTGTTATGGGGAAGTAGAAGTAGCTACCTTTTTCTGCCCATAAATTCCTCGACATCCTTATCTGCCTTGGTCTGGTTGCACAGGCTGCAGGCACATACACAATTGTCCGGTGTCGTATGGCCGCCCTTGGCACGCGGAAGCAAATGGTCGATGGTATCTCCGTAGAGTCCGCAGAAATAGCAGGTATAGCGGTCCCTGTTCAGGATCAGGGCACGGAAGGCCTTGTTGCTGTACAGGCGGCGGATGGTCCGCCGATTGACGACTACTGCAGCATGCTCCTTAACCAGTGTAACCGCCAGTTCCAAGTCAATCTCCTGATGCCAGCGCCTCCCCTTGTCACTATGACCACGCATCAGGATCATACCCTGCGACGAGGGTACCAAGGCTGTGGTATCCGTGGGCTCTGGCTTAGGCCCCCGTTGATGCAGCGGTGTTCGCCGCGGCTCGGCCCCGCGCGGTCGCCCCTTGGTGGCAGGCTTCGCTGCCGTGAGCGAAGCTGCGGCTTTCCGCTCCTTGGCTCGTTCGGCGCGAGAGCGAGTCAGCGGGCCGACGGCCGCCTTTTTAGGAACGTCTCGCGTAGCTTCCGGTGGCGATGGGGGCGCTACGGCCGCCCTTCCAGGCTCCGTCTGGCGTGCCAGCGCTGGCATTGGCGGCTGCAAGGATTGCAGCTGCGTGATACCAGATTCAGCAGCGCGCTGCTTGCGGCAATCCCGACACGCGCCTCGCCGGGCCTGGGCCTTGGAGCGCTTGCCGGTCCGCCTGCGGAACTCGGCGAGAGGCTTAAGCTGCTCACAGTAGGCACATTGTTTGGAAGAAGGCAGAATGATATCGGTCATCGGTATATTTTGGACGAAGAACCTTACAGCCCTGTCCTGTCCCCTCGTAGTATAGATAGCAGTTTCAGTATAACGCAAAGTGCAGACGTTTACACCGCAGACAATAAATGTCGCTAAAGGCCTCTCTATTGTGATTTCTGTCTCGGTATATCCAAGGAAAACACTGTAAAATGAGAGCGAGGTAACGCATAGAGTAATTAAATAGGGCATAAGCACGACTATTCATGGAAAAGAGGGATAGGAATGCAGTCTGAAATAGGCACTTTGCAAAGCCAGACAAGTAACGACAAGAGACCGCCTTCGGTAGTATTGTTGTACATTCTTCAGGCTTTTCTGGGAGTTGGAGCGATTGCAGGTGGTGGCGCACTGGTGGCCGATCCCCAAGGCGGCTTGGTGGGTATGTCGGTAACCTTGCTGACAAGATCACCTTTTCCTGATTTTCTGGTGCCAGGATTGTTGCTGCTTATGGTGTTTGGCTTGTTCCCTTTGTTCACGCTGTACAGCATGATCAGAAGGCCGCAGTGGCAATGGGCTGAGGTACTGAATCCATTTAAAGAACTTCATAGTTCGTGGGTACTTTCACTCTATATCGGCTTTGGGCAGATCATCTGGATTATGGTGCAGACTTATATCCTGAATGCGGTTTACTGGCCTCATGTTTTGTATATGAGTTTGGGACTTCTGATTCAGATCGTTACCCTTTGGCCTCCTGTACAGAGATATTTTATGCTGGACTACCGTAAGGAAAGACGTTAGAATGTCAGTGAACGGAGAGCGTTCTCATGATGAGAGGCGGGAGTGAACCGGATTGACGACTATTTATGATATTGCCAAAAGAACCGGTTACTCTCCGACGACCGTGTCTAAGGTGTTCAATAATTATTCCGATGTGCGCGAGAAGACGCGCCAGGATATCCTCCGCACAGCACAGGAGATGGGGTATGTGCCCAACGCCCATGCCCGAACGCTGACCACGAAGAAATCGTGGACCATCGGCGTGCTGTTCGTGGAGAGCACCGGAGCGGGTATCCGCCATCCCTTTTTCAGCGCGGTGATCGAAAGCTTCAAGCAGGTGGCCGTGGCTAAAGGGTATGCGCTGATGTTCATATCCAAGGATGTGGGCGGTAAGCAGAGCGGATATCTGGAGAATTGCCGGATTCGCGGGGTGGACGGAGTTGTGGTCTTTCTGTCTGATTATGAAGACCCTTATTTTCAGGAGCTACTGGATAGTGATATTCCTACAGTGGTTCTGGACTATGAGACACCGGAATCCCATACCGTATGCTCGGATAACTGGAGCGGCGCAGTGCAGGCAGTGGAGTATTTGATTGGCTTGGGCCACAGCAGAATTGCTCATATTTCCGGCGGTGTGAACACCACTCCGGGAAGTCGTCGGCAAGAGGGGTATGAGGCCGCGATGCTGCAGCAGAAGCTGGAGCTGCGGGATTCCTATATCGTCACAGGCGCCTATTATTCTTTGGAGAGCGGTTACAATGCCATGATGGAACTGCTGCGATTGCCGGAGCGGCCAACGGCCGTGTTTGCTTCGGGCGACTTGTTGGCCTTTGGAGCCGTCAAGGCGGCGCAAGATTCCGGTCTGGCTGTACCTGAAGATATCTCGGTCATGGGATATGACGATATCGAACTGGCGCGCTATGTCACCCCGGCCCTGACAACAGTTAGGCAGGACACGGAACTGTTGGGAAGCCGGGCAGCGGAGATCCTGCTTGCCGCGATCGACAAGATCCCGAACGAGAAGGAAGCCCTAGCATTGCCAGTAGAAGTCATTGTAAGAGATTCCTGTGCACCCCCCGCGAAAGAGGAGTAACTATAATCGGGGCCCATCCGGTCTTAGGCAATAAGCACGGATGGCGCTTCAGATGGCTCTCTGCTATGATTTTTTGCACTAAAGCAAAAAACGCCATTTTTTTTCGAAAAAATCGAAACCGGTTTCGAATCGTTTCGAAAGCAATTATTCCAATTATAAGGAGATATGACAATGACAACAGTTCAAACCGTAGTAACCGCCAAAGACACAGGAGAACGCCTCAGCAAGGTAGACGGAATTGAGTTTAAGGCTAGAGAAGGTAATGCAGCTCAAGTGGAACTGAAGCCTGAAGAATCTTATCAGAAGATGATCGGCTTCGGCGGAGCATTCACTGAAGCGGCTGCGTATACATTGTCTAGGCTTAGCCCTGAGAAGCGGGCCGAGGTCATCCACCGCTATTTTCACCCTGTAGAGGGACTTAACTACTCGATGGGCCGCGTACATATCCATAGCTGCGATTTTGCACTTGGCAACTACACGTACGTGGAGGACAACGATACAGAGCTGGCTACTTTCGATATTTCTCACGACCATAAGTGGGTGCTGCCGCTAATCAAAGACGCTATGGCTGTTAAAGGCGGCGAGTTCACCATGCTCGCTTCCCCGTGGAGTCCTCCGGCATGGATGAAGACGAATGGAGAGATGAATAACGGCGGACAGCTGAAGCCGGAATATGCCGATGTGTGGGCGCGTTACTACACGAAGTTTATCGAAGCCTATGGCAAGGAAGGTGTGCCAATTTGGGCGGTTTCCGTACAAAATGAACCGGCTGCTGTTCAGACGTGGGATTCTTGTGTGTACAGTGCGGAAGAAGAGCGTGACTTCGTGAAGAACCACCTGGGACCGGTGATGCACAAAGAGGGCTACGGCGACGTGAATATTGTAATCTGGGATCATAACCGGGACATTATGGTTGAACGTGCGTCAGCAGTGCTATCCGATCCTGAAGCTGCAAAGTATGTATGGGGTACAGGTATCCACTGGTACGGCGGCGAGGAGTTCGAGAAAGTGGGTCAGGTGCATGACCTGTTCCCTGACAAGCATCTGTTGTTCACAGAGGGCTGCCAGGAAGGCGGCGTGAGACTTGGAGAGTGGTTCACAGGCGAACGCTACGGACGGAATATGATCGGCGACCTCAATCATTGGACCGAAGGCTATCTGGACTGGAACCTGGTGCTGGATGAGACTGGAGGCCCTAACCATGTTAACAATTTGTGCGATGCTCCAGTAATTGCCGACACGACTACGAACGAAATTCATTATAACAGCTCGTATTACTATATCGGGCATTTCAGCAAATATATTGCTCCAGGCGCGGTGAGAATTGGTTTGCAAAATTCTGCTGAAGGCGTCCTGTCCACAGCTTTCCGCAATCCGGATGGCAGTCTTGCCGTCGTGCTGATGAACGAAGGGGAAGAGTCCCGCGAGGTTACTTTGGGACTGGGTGATGAGGTTGCCCGCTTCGAGCTTCCGGCGCATTCCATCATCACGCATCTCATTACACAATAGTTCATTCAGGGAGGGGTAGCAGTATGAGTCATTATTATTTTGATTCCGGCAAATTCGTGATAGAGCAGTTCCATGAAGGCAAACCGTTTGCCAGTTTCCTGCCTGGCCTTGCCGGTTTGAAAGGAATTCCGATGTGGTCCTTCTATGTCAATCGGGGTCAAGGGGTATGTAGCTTCGGGATTCGCGACAAAAACTCGCCGATCATGGAATTCTCTCCGGCGAACATTTCTTACAAGAATGTGGCCAACTCCGGTTTCCGGACCTTTATCAAGATCAAGGGGGAACGGGAAATTTACGAGCCGTTCCAGTCGGCGCGTCCTGATGCCGAGGCTAAGCGGGTTATGACCATTCTTCCAAACGGTCTGACCATCGAGGAAAGCCATGCTGGGCATGGGCTGAAGACGACAGTCCATTACTTTAATCTTCCGAATGAAGATTACGCTGCACTGGTACGCCGGGTGACGATTGAGAATATCGGGGGCCAGGAGATCGATTTTGAACTATTGGATGGTCTTCCGGAAATTCTGCCGTTCGGTGTCGAGAACAGTGGCTACAAAGACATCGGCAACCTTCTGCGGAGCTGGATGGATGTCTACAACCTAGAGAACGGTATCCCGTTCTATAAGCTGCGTTCCAGCACCAATGACGATGCGGAGGTCAGTGAGATTACGAAGGGCCACTTCTACCTGTCCTTTACTGGAGAGGGAGAGAAGATCTCGCCGTTCGTAGATTTTGAGGTTGTATTTGGTGGCAACACTTCCCTGTCCTATCCCGACCGGTTCGCGGAGTTATCGTTGTCTGGTCTTGCAGAACTGCGTCAATATCCAGTCAATAAGGTCCCTTGTGGCTTCAGTGGCGTAGCGCGGACGCTGGTTCCAGGGTCCAGCCTGACGGTGAACACCCTGATCGGCCACGTCAGTGACATTGAGAAGATCAATAAAAGGTCGGCGCACATTTGCCGTGACGCCTACATTTCCGATAAAGCTGAGGAAGCGTCCAAACTCACTGAGGATCTGACTGAAGATATTGCAACAAAGACTTCTTCTCCGATCTTTGATGCTTACTGCCGTCAGTCTTATCTCGACAACTTCCTGCGTGGAGGCTACCCGTTCATCTTCGATAACGGTGGAGATGGCTTCGTAGTGCATCTGTATTCCCGTAAGCATGGCGACATGGAGCGCGACTACAACTTCTTCTCGTTAGCGCCAGAATACTATTCTCAAGGCAACGGGAACTTCCGGGATATGAACCAGAACCGTCGCAATGATGTGTTCTTCAATCCGAAGGTCGGCAGCTTCAATATCAAAATGTTTTACAGCCTGATGCAGGCTGATGGGTACAATCCACTGAGTGTTCAGGGAACGACTTTTGAAATTTTGCCGGAGAATCGCTCTGCGCTGGAAGCCTGGATTGAGAAAGGCGCTGCGAATCAGCACGAAGGACTTGGCAAGCTGCTCAGCGGCGTATTCACCCCAGGTGGTCTGATCAATTACATCGCCGACCATCATGTCGAGCTGAAAGTAGAAGAGCAGGAGTTCTTGTTCGGTGTGCTTTCTTTGTCCAAACAGAACATTGAAGCTTCCTTCGGGGAGGGCTTCTGGTCCGATCACTGGACATACAACCTTGATCTGGTTGAGGGGTACCTGGATATTTTCCCTGACCGGCGACAAGAATTGCTCTTCGGAGACGCTACCTATGCGTTCTATGACAGTCCCGCCTATGTTCTCCCACGCAGCGAGAAATACGTCATCAGTGACGGGAAAGTACGTCAGTACGGCGCGCTGCTTGAGGACGAAGAGAAGCTGCACAAGCTGAAGCGTAAAGCCGGAAGCACGGAGTGGCTGCGGACGGAACGCGGTCGTGGCTCGGTGTATAATACGAACCTGTTTGTAAAAATAGTGTCGCTGGCCCTGAACAAATTCGCTACACTCGACCCTTACGGAATGGGTGTGGAAATGGAAGGCAACAAACCGGGCTGGAATGATGCTATGAATGGCTTGCCGGGATTGTTCGGATCCGGGATGAGCGAGACCTTCGAGCTTAAGCGGACAGTGTCCTTCCTGCTCGATGTGCTGGACAGCCCGGACAATGCGGAAGGCACAGCACGCTTGCCGGAAGAAATAGCGCTTCTGCTGGAGCAGGTAAACACCGCTGTTACTTCTGTGTTGGAGGGAGAACTGACCCAGTTTGCATACTGGGATACCGTAGCTTCGGCCCGTGAAGCTTACCGCGAGAGCATCCGGTTCGGCATTACGGGAAGTGAGTCTGAAGTTGCCCTTACCCACATCCGTGGTGCCTTCTCCCGGTTCCTGCTCAAGCTTGACGAGGGTATTGAGCGAGCGGTGAAGCTGGGGAACGGACTGACACCGACTTATTTCCGCTTCGAGGCTACCCGGTTTGAGCCTGTGGTAGATGCGGAAGGTGGACCGGTACTTAGTGGATACGGTCTGCAAAAAGCAGTGGTGCAAGAGTTTGAGGCCAAGCCGTTGCCTTATTTCCTGGAAGGACCGACCCGCTGGCTGAAGACCTTGAAGGATCCGGTGAAGGCCAAGGAAATCTATAATTTGATTAAGGGCACCGGACTATATGATCCTCAGACATCGATGTACCAAACGTCTGTAAGTCTAGAAGAGGAATCTCATGAAATCGGGCGGATGCGCGCCTTCACTCCGGGCTGGCTGGAGCGGGAGTCCAACTTCCTGCACATGTCTTACAAATATTTGCTAGAGCTGCTGAAGGCAGGACTGTACGAGGAATTCTATTCGGAATTGAAAACCTCACTCGTGCCATTCCTTGATCCGGCAGTATATGGTCGGAGCACGCTGGAGAACTCGTCGTTTATCGCTACGGGAGGCAACCCTGACCCTGGCACGCATGGCCGTGGCTTCGTAGCCCGGCTAAGCGGATCGACGGCAGAATTCCTCAGCATGTGGCGCAAAATGATGGCTGGCAGCAAGGCCTTCTCCGTCGTAGACGGAGAATTGGCGCTTTCCCTCAACCCTGTGCTACCGGGCTGGCTGTTTGACGAGCAGGGAGAACTGAGCTTCACCTTCCTGGGTCAAACCAAGGTGACGTATTATAACCAACGCAAGGCCGATACCTTTGGAGACGGCGGAGCAACCATCCGTAGTATGACGCTTCAGTATACGGATGGCACCGTTAGCACGATTAACGGCGCTTTGCTACGCGGAGCAGCGGCAGAAGCGCTTCGGCATGGTGAAATCAGCCTGATCAAGGCTGAATTGGCATAGAAGGTGAATAAGCGTCCTCCTCCTATACAATTAGGTAGAGGATACTGTGTTAGCTTTGTCACAAGAGAATAATATCAAGCGGACAGTCCCTTCGCTTGCCAGTGAAATGCAGGCAGCAGCCTCCCGGTCATCCGGAGGGCTGCTGCTTTCTTGTTTCTTTGCTGCGATGGCTATTTCTGATTAGCGTATCCAAAAGGAGATATTTTTACAACTACTACTAAATACTTGAACATTTGCTCCTCTGTGCGAACGATTATATTATGGGATTACGGGCTGCCTAGATACATAGATTTGGAGGGGATTTGAGGATGGAAATGATTCAGGGCAATTTGATTACGGTGGAGACATTGGCGGAGGATTTTCGCCGCCTGGGAGTGCAGGAGGGAATGACGCTAATTATGCACTCTTCATTTAAATCGCTTGGAGAGTGGGTAGCAGGTGGGCCTGTTGCTGTTATTTTGGCGCTTGAAGAGGTATTGGGAGAAGAGGGGACGCTAGTTATGCCTACGCATTCGAGCGATTTATCCGATCCTTCGGGCTGGTCAAGGCCCCCGGTTCCAGAAGCTTGGTGGACTTCAATCCGTGAAATGATGCCTGCGTATGATCCTGATATGACTTTGCTAAGGGGGATGGGGGTCATACCAGATACCTTCCGTAAGCAAAAGGGGGTCAAGCGCAGTAGTCACCCTGTCCATTCATTCGCAGCCTGGGGTAAGCACAGGGATGTGATCATAGACGGACATGGACTGGACTTCGGGTTGGGAGAACATTCACCTCTGGCCCGCATCTATGATCTGAATGGAAGTGTTCTGCTGCTCGGGGTGGAGAACCTCAACAACACCTCACTGCATCTGGCGGAATGCCGGGCTTCTTTTCCAGGCAAACAGGAAATCGTCAGTGGAGCGCCAATGATGGTAGACGGGAACAGACAGTGGGTGGAGTTCAAGGAGCTCGACTGGGAATCCGAGGATTTTGTCGCCCTGGCTGAGCAATTTCAGGAGGATACAGGCCGAATTGCTTTGGGCCCGGTTGCAGCGGCTCCGGCTAAGTTGATTCCTCAGCGAGAGATCGTGGATTATGCGATAAGATGGATGGAACGGAATCGTACATAAGGAGGATTAATCATGAGCACAACTACAATTTATTTGACACGGCACGGGCAGACCGAATGGAATGTGCAGCACCGCATGCAAGGTCATAAAGATTCGGCGCTGACACCGCTCGGTGTCCAGCAGGCAGAGTGGCTGCAACGTGGCCTGGCCACCGAACGATTAGATGCTGTCTATGCAAGCCCGAGCCCGAGGGCTTGGCGAACAGCAGAGATCATTATCGGGGAGCGGAATATTCCACTTCAGTCTGCCGAAGAATTCCTGGAGATCGGGATGGGGATTTGGGAAGGCTGTGACTCCACAGAGCTTGAGGTGATCCACCCGGATCAGTACGAATATTTCTGGAAGGATCCTGCCAAATTCAAGGTGAAAGGCAGCGAGACCTTTGCAGAGGTACAGGAACGGGCACTGGACAAGCTTGCAGCAATTGTGGATGCCCATCAGGGTGAAGCTGTACTGATCGTCACCCATACGGTGGTGATCAAGCTGTTAATGGCGTACTTCGAGGGCAGACCCCTCCCTAAGCTGTGGGATCTCCCGTATATCCATCCTACCTGCCTAAGCCGGATTGATTTTACAGGGGACATACCGGAAATTCTGTTGCATGGAGATATCAGCCATTACGAATCTAATGCTGACGAGGTAAAATCCTGACAGATCATCGTATACTATTGAACTATTACTTATAGAGTTGTTGATCAAAAGGAGATGTTCCGTTATGCCGGTACATCTCCTTTATTCGTTGTTAGATGTTGTTTTAATGTGTGTTTTGCCTCCAGGTCTGACAGATCTCCGTTAATTCCGTTTAGAACAGGTAGTAGCATTGCTACTCCTGAACACAGGATAGGAATCAGACCGGCAGACAGGAAAAGAATAGGCAGACCGTAAGCATGTGCTATTGCTGCTCCGCCCATAGCACCGATTGGTTGCAGACTGCCGCCAATCAGGAAGCGGATTGAGTTGACCCGTCCCTGCAAATGGGACGGAACTAAGCGTCCATGCAAGGAAGAGCTTAGTGAACCAAAGAAGGGGGCTGCCACTCCAGAGGTGAACAGGGCCGCCAGTACCAAGGGATAACTCGAAGCAAATCCTATTAATGTCGTAGCGAGACCAATAACCATGAGGCTTGATAGCATGACCGTCTGCCTTTGTTTGATTTCTCCTAGGAATGAAATCATGGTCAGCCCGACTAAGGTGCCCAGTGCAAAAACTGTAGTCAGGATGCCTATAGTGGCGGCACCCCTATTCAGCACATCGCTTACAAAGGGAATGATCATCGTCCAGACAGCAATATTGCACATATTACTGATTGCCACCATGCACATGATCACCAGCATGGCTGGAAAGCTCTTATAGAAAGAGAAGCCTTCAGTAATCTCCCGGATGTAGCGAGCCAAGGATAAATTGTTCTCGTTTTTTACAGGTGTCTGCATCTTGGGCAGCCACAGTAAAGTAACGATGGCTCCCGTGTAGCAGACGGCGTAAATACCCATGGCCGGCAGCGCTCCGGCGGCGGCTGTCAGAGCGCCGGCCATGGCAGGGCCAAGTAAGGCAGCTGCGTTCTTGAATCCGTCGATTACGGCAAATGCGCGCACTAGCTTGCGAGCGTCCGCCACGTCGGGCACGATAGCCATCGCCGTTGGGATAAAGAGGGCGGCACAAGCACCGCTGAGTCCGGCTGCAAGAAACAGATGCCACAGCTGAAGCTGTCCGGCCAGACCCATCGTCAGCGGCACTAGTATGGCCAGCAGACGCACTGCTGCCAGGCCGGCCATAAATCGGCTGCGGTGCAGCCGATCAGACAACGGTGAACCGATGAGCCGGAGGACGAATTCGGGAATGCTGGAGCTGAGCGCTAAGGCGCCCATGGCCAGCTTGGAGCCGGTCAAATCATAGACCAGCCACTCCATTGCCAGCAGCCCGAAGGTATCGCCCAGGGAACTAAGCGATATTGTGGCCAGCAAACCGTAGTAACCACGTTTTAACATAGGATTCCTCCCTTAAGCTTGGGTTCTCCCCAAATGTGTCTTTCCCATTAGATCTTCATATAGTTACTGATTTGCCGGGGCAGATCGCTCAGCGCCTCCAGGCGCAGGCTATAGTCTGTGGTCTTATTGTTAAAGTGCACGATAACCAGTCCTGCTGCCCGAAGGGTGATGAGATGGTAGTGGACCGTGCTTTTGGACAAGCCGACCTCCCGAACGATCTCCGTAAACGTAAGCTGTTTCCCTGCCAGCAAGCGAAGGATGCAGAGTCTTGTTTCATCCGACAGCGCATGTGTTAGCCGCAGTAGTTCTGCGGGCGGCCGGCCTGCTCCGGGCGGAAGAACATCGCAGGAATAGCTGGTGAAAATAACCTCATCATAAATAGCACTGGTCACGAGTGGACGTGTATGATACTGGGGGATGATCACAACTTGCTTCAGAAGATCCGTAGGATATAGCCGCATGCCTTGTGTAGCCTGCTCATAGACCTCCATACTGTTATCTTTGTTCAACATTTCGCGCCTGTACTCGGCTTCGCGCGCAAGACCCTCAATGATAGCCTGGTCGATGCCGCTGAAGTAATGGGTGTTCCAAGCCCGTAAAGCCTCAGAGGCTAGGTCGCGTATTTCTGGAAGATTAGGCGGAACACTGAGATTATACCGGGCAGCGATCTCATAAAGCTCGCCCGAGGAGAGGGCGTCCAGCCAATCCAGGAAGCCGGTAACAGAACGATCGCCTGGACAGTTCCAGATATAGGGATAGAGATTGGACTCATCCGTTGCATCCATGGCTTTTCGCATCTTTTGTAGCAGCGCAGGTGATAAGTGCTGCTGAACTTCCCGAACCCAGAGCTTTCCTGAATCCATGACCGCATGACTCTGCTTGCGGAGAAACGCGTTGAGGCTATTCACACATTCATAAATGGGTGCAAAATCTACTTCCACGATGTAGTTGGTAGGGGGCATAGGTTCACTTGTCCTCTCAGAGATAATTGATGTTGATTAGTTAGATTAAATACGATCATTATGTATGTTCTATAAATATAGAACTGAATATTGGTTTTATTATAATGGAACAATTTTGAAAATTCAATCCCGATTTTAATATGGAAATAGCGGTTGTGTTGCAGACCTGACCTGATGTAGGCTCCGGTCATTGCAAAATAATAAGAGGGCCCCGGACGAAACTTTCGCCCAGGTCCCTCTTTATTGATGCTTTACAATCTGTGGTTTAATGATGGATCGACTTAGAGTCTAGTTGATGAAATGAAGTGACTTCAGAGTCTTCTCCAGCATGGTTACGGCTTCTGCACGGGTTGCCGCTTTTTGTGGAGCGAAAGCTCCGTCAGGTGTTCCCTGGATGATGCCAGCGGCCGCAATTTCTGCTACGGCTTCGCGCGACCAGGCCGGGATACCGGCTGCATCGCTGAACTTGGCCAGCACCGCAGGGTCTGCATTCAGGGTTGCGCCTGTATACTTGATGGCTTTAGCAAGTACAGCCGCCATTTCCTGACGCGAAATCTGACTGTCTGGACGGAAAGTACCATCCGTATAGCCAGAGATCAGGCCAGCTGCAGAAGCCGTCTGGATGGCGCCCGCATACCACTTGGACGAGCTAACATCGCTGAAGGTTGTTCCGCCGCTAACAGTTTCCAGACCCAATGCCCGTGTGATCAATGCTGCGAATTCAGCACGGCTGACCGATTGTGAAGGGGAGAAGGTAGTGCTGCTTGTTCCGCTCACAATCTGTTTGGAAGCCAGCAGATCAATAGATGACTTCGCCCAGTGTCCGGCAGTATCTCCGAACGATTTGCTAGACTGGATCACAGTATAGATGCTGTTGCTGTTGCGTGTAATTGTTACTTCTGTTGTTCCGTCTGCTTTGGCTGTGAAGACAGATGGCACGAAGATCAACTGTCCGCTAGCTTGGTCGAAGACCACTGCTGTAGCGTTCTGTGCATTCAAAGTGCCTGGAACTATGATTGTCCGCTTAACGTACGTGCTGCCAAAAGCGTTTACTGGTACTTTCTTTGTTCCCGCTTGGGCTGTGACGCTGAATTCAATCACAGGTCCGGCTAGGGTAATGGAGCCTTGCTGTGTTGCAGCTTTGTTCACGCTGCTTAGCGTAGCAGAGTCAGCTGCTGTCATGGAAACAGTAATTGTAAAGTCACTTGTACCCAATTGATCAGCAAGTGCAGCTCCTTTGATGATGCTTACAGGCATGGAATAGGAAGTGCTGCCTGCAGTAAAGGTCAGAATAGTATTCGGTTGAGCAGCTGCCTGAGCAACAATAACGCTGCCTGGAAGCACGATTTGTGCACCACCTGCAGAAGCAGTGACCGGGATGACCAGTTCATTGCTGCCAGCAGGTAATTTAGCCAATTGTGCAGTCAACTCAGATTGTGTAATGGTTGTCACCTGTTGCGTTGCCGTTGGAGCTGGCGTAGCTGAAGGTGTTGCACTTGGTTTTGCTGTTGCACTTGGTGTAGATCCTGATCCGGATCCTCCGGATGGAGCCGTTGGTACCGGCGTCGGAGTTGTCTCCGGCAGTGGTGCACCTTTCAGATCAACAATTCGGCCTTCAACTGCGGAAGTGTTCGCAGTGATAGTTCCAACCTTCTGAATATACTTTGTAAATACTTCAAAGTCCGGTAGGTACAGCAGGTTCACGCGACCTTCTT
>NZ_JBYUPV010000010.1:0-244736 GCF_058133325.1 Paenibacillus sp. MAHUQ-45 | reverse complement strand
AGAGTGACGGCAGTGTGTGGACGTGGGGAAGTAATGCTTATGGTCAACTGGGCGATGGAAGTACCGTTACACGGTATGCTCCGGTGCAGGTGAGCGGTCTGAGCGGCGTGAAAAGCATCGCCGGAGGTAGCAGCCACAGTTTGGCGATGAAGAATGACGGCAGTGTATGGGCATGGGGAAATAACGCCTCTGGCCAACTGGGCGACGGTAGCACCGTGCAGCGGACCATTCCGGTTGCCGTTGTGTCGAATAGCGCACCAGTAGTGACGGTAACAACACCGTCAGGAACGCAGGCAAGTCCAACGGTGTTCAATATTACGAAACCGACGATTGGATGGACCCAGGTGGATGCAGCCATGACGACCTTTACGGGCTACCAGGTGCAGGTGCTGGACGAGTCGGGAGTAGTGATACTGGATTCGGGAGTACAGGCAACGAATACACTTCTAACCAGCAATACGTGGACGGTAACCACAGCACTTTCAACCTTTAAAAAGTTGCAAGTACGGGTGAAAGTCACCGACGGTGCGGCATGGTCCGAATGGTCAGCCGTTACTTGGATGATTTTACAATAAAACTTTGTGAACTTTCTGCTGAGATATTATCTAGATAATTACCAATCTAGTAACTCATATCACTAAGCAAGTGGGAATTTACAGAAGGATGTATGATGTTGTGCGGAATTTAAAAAGGAGAATCTGAATTTAGAGCATTTAACCCCATCGTTTCCGATGGGGTTTTGCTTGTACTAGCAAATGAATGAGGGGCTTAGTATTGGAACAAAATCTTATGTGGAGAGTATCAAGAAAGCTCTGGGCTAACTGGTGATGTTATACGTACTGAGATAATTTTAAGGTTGACTAAGCAAACAGCCGACCTTGGGGCAGTATTAAAAGATCTAAGATAAAACCTAGCCCATCTGCTATCTCCAACTAACCGAGGCAAAGAGGTATCTCCAACCGTCGTACCATTGGATACGACTTCGAGTGTAGTTCCCTCATTCTCGATTGATTCTACTCGTAAACTACCAAGCGGAGGTCAAGTACTAGTTTGTATAGATCACACTTTACTTAATTACTAAATCAAGTAAAGTTGGATTAATTATATAATAAACAGCGATCAAGAATATACCAGCATGGGTTCGATTTTAATTAGTAAGTCGTATTTTTTAAAGATAGTTTGATCGATTTCTTTAATCATTGTATGCAATCATTTAAGAAATTAAGGCTTAGGTCATATAATCAGTTGTCTTAAATAATTTTTCGAAAAGTGAATATTTAGGTAGGTAAGATGATTAAATACAATTGTTACTTTCAGTGATATTACTTACGTAAGAGTAAAAAAGTTCCATCTTATAAAAGCATTATATCAGTAAGATCAACTGACAAAGATTTTGACCCACTAATCCCCTTCAAATACTTTAGTGGACCATTAGAAGACCAATCCATTGACTGAAGTTTTTTTATGTGCTTATGCATTGTGTTGTAGTCGATTCTCCCGCGCTCATTTAAGCTGTTTGTCAAGACTTTAGATCCAGCTATAGAAAGAGCATCCAGACAAACGATATGAGTGATACGATACTCCCCGTAATTAATCCATTCTTTAGAAAAGAGATCTTTAATAGCGCGGTAGTAGTTTAAAGCGATTTGATACTTTTCCTCATTAGTTATTCCTAACAATTTTTGTTCTTTAAATAATAATTGAATTGTCCGATAGAGGTTTTGTAAAGTAACGTGACGTCCGCGAGTACGTTTGCCAACGATGCTACCTATGTTATGAAATGGACTTTCAGGTCGTGTGATCAGTTCTGTAGAAATCCAACTGTACTCATCAGAATTTCGGCGTAAGTATTTACTGAGAGAAGTTCCGATTCCTTTAGCTTTTGTATTGATTGTATCAAACAACTGAATTTCTTCTTCTTCATCAAGATGATGGAAAGCTAAAAATGGAATGTTTAACTCAGCATGTGTTTCTTGAACATATCGTTCCACTCCGCCCAGACGATGCTGACCATCCATAAGCGATGCTTTTCCTTTACAAACAATTCTTCCATAGTTAGTTCTGACGTTATCGTATGGAGAGAACTCCCAATTTCCCGCAGCATTTAATAATACTGGCGTAAACAAAGCATCATCACCTTTAGATAAGTAAATCGCAAAGTCGGTACTTCGTTTTGAATCTATAGGTCTTTGATAACCTTTTCCTGCTGGGTGATTATAGTGTTTTACATAGGTGACATTCAATGCGGTACTAGCAGGCATGTAGCTTTGGTAAGCAACCTTGCCACGCATTTTATATTGCAGAACATTTTCGATTACTATTGGCCTTGGTAAGGTGCTCATATAAGTAAATCCCCTTTTAGAAATTGATACAGTATAAAAAATAATATAGACCTTAAATTATATATTTACAAATAGAAATATATAACATGAGTATCTGTAACCTAAGGATCAACTTACCTACTCTAAAAGAGAGGTGGTTGTTATCGTGACTATTCATATTACTGAATATGTAGGAGAGAGAATAAGAGCACTACGTAAGAGCAAGGATTATACTCAAGAACAACTAGGTGAGAAAGTAGGATTGCCTCAGCCTTATATTGGTGGGGTGGAGCGGGGAGAACGAAATATATCTTTAGAAACCCTCGAGAGGATACTAGAAGCCCTTGAATGTCTCCCTAATGATTTTTTCAGGTATTACACCGGAGAGCGTCTGTCGGATGATGAAAGGGCAAGAAAAGTCATTCTGGACAGTTTAAATGAGGTGCTTACTAAAAGGTCAGTGCATGACATACAGATGATTGAACAACTCGTACAAAAAGTGTTAATTACTATAGACTCACATATTGGAAACGTTAATTAAATGAGAAGAAATCAAGATGATAGGATATTAAAAAAACGCGTTAAGATGCGATAAAGCGTACTCCGTAAAATAGAAAAAGGAATAAACCCCTGGTTTATCTCATGAATTTCTAATATGTGCTTTTTTACCTCAGAGGGCTAAAGTTTAAACACTTCCAGCATCATTATAATTTAGAGACGATTAGACTTCATCTTCAAGAGGATTGGAGATATCGTAAGATTCGAGGCCAACTCTTATAAGAGTTGGCCTCGAATCTTGCACTGTTAGTTAATACGTGCTTCCTTAAAAATTATGATGAAATTCTGATTTTCGTCGTTAAAAAGAGAATTTTGATTAAAAGATTCTTTTTATTGGACTTAATCAAAGTCGTATTCTTTTTCATAACTAGATACTTTGATGTTGGTTTGTTTAGATCGATATTCATCAAGACTTGCAATTGAGAGGGTTTTCTTTGAGTTATTATTAAAGAGTGAATAAAAAGAGCTTGGGTCTCCGCTAAAGGTATCACGAAGTGCACGCTCTACTATGTTGGACCTACCTTTACCGGTATTTAATTGATTTTCAAGTGGAACATCTCGTGAATAACTGTATTCAAACAACTTAAATAAAGTATCTTGAAGTGCTTGATTTTGTTTTTCAATTCGTTTCTTTTCTTTTTTTATTTCCGAAATATTTCCCAGTAATTCTTCCACCTTTTCTTCTAACTTTTTCTCTCTTGATAGACATGATTTAATTAGTTTCTCAAAACGATTCAAATGCATCTTTAACAGTGTGGGACTATTTTTGTGCATTTCAATTATTGTATCAATCTTGGGAATGTGCTGTTCAACTGTATTTGCTTTTGAGACGGTCTCTGATAATAAATTATTTACTGCGTCTATCCTTTGTCTCCCTTGATATTGAGGTTTTCTCCAGAAATCATCACTTAATTTAATATTTTTATATATTTTTTTTTTAGGTAGTTCGTCTGTTTTTGGATCAATCAATTGATAATACATTTTGTTTGTAAATAATGGATCTTTAATATTCCAAAGATGAAATGCAAAGTCACGTACACCACTGTATTCGATCTCACCAGTGATATTATTTAAAGCTATATAACGATGTATTATTTCATCAATTATTTCTTCGCCATAGATTCTTGTTTTATTAGCCATTTTCATCAACCGTACTTTTTTCTAAGTTGAATAAGAAAGTGGAACGTTTAAGAAGTTGATCATTTAACTTTTTCTGAGTTGAAAGTACATTATCAGCAATTTGAGTATTTAACTCACCTTTATGAACAAAGCGATGTGTATCTTTTAAAAAGGCGAATAGATCATGGATTTGATTGTCACATTCGTTAATAAATTGTTGTATTTCATTATTCTTTTCTCTAAATTCCTCTGCACTGATTCTCCAATAGTTACAGTGTGAACAATGGGATTTACAAGCTTGTAACGGGTCTGTACAATAACCTAATTTTAATTTATTCGTGACCGAACTTGTTGTAGGTCTAAGGACGAACTTATGTTTAAATGCGGCGTCTAATCTGTTAGATAAAGTATGAGTTTCACAATTGTACTGAATAACATCACTGCTTATGTTAGTATTTGTTTTGATTCCAAGTCTAAAGGTCTTTAGCAATTTTTGAGTTTCCTCTTCAATCCAGTACTCCTCATGATTTTGGTAATTTGCTTGTGTTTCAAGGATAAGATGCCCTCCAAATCTAGCAATCTCAGGTTTACTCCAACCTTGTGCAAGCATATTTATAAACGCTATGTGCCTTGAGTCAATCGCGCGTACTCGTATAAGATCGCTATTACATTCATACACAACCTGAGTGGATTTCCTTCCAACAGGTGCTAGATTAGAGTATGAAAAACCGTAATATCCTTGTATTATTTCAGAATAGAATCTCTCAATTAGGCTTTGTAAGTCAGGGGTTAGGAAATAGTCATTGGACCTTTTTCGACACATAATATTCATTGAGTTTTTCAACGTTTTTTCATATGCCAAACGAGACAAAAAGGTTTTTCTGCTTTTGTGATTAAAGCGTGCGATGACATGGCTATATTCATTTAGTAGTTCTTCGATATGTCTTGGGATTAATATTTTGTCTATGATTTGCTTCCGGTTCTTATTTTTTCTTCCTTTCAATCTCGGGAGTTTTAAATAACACTTTTCATTTTCATAAAGCATACAATCAGTCTCAATGGCACAAAATTCGAATGGACGTAAGGGAATCACTGTAGTTATTCTCCACCATAACAGTATTGGGAAAAAGTGGATATACTCCTTACTCTTAGTATCTACATTTTCAAAATAATCTTCTAACATCTTAGAGAACTTTAGAATATCTAAGCCAGACGGAATTAGTCTAGACTTGTTTTGTTTTTTTAGATTCCTTAAAACTCTACCTAGTTTATCTGAGTACAGGTGCTCTTTATCTATTTCTTCATAAAAAGATAAAAAATTCAACACTGAGATAACTTTTTGCCTTTTTGGGCTATCTTGCAATGCTAAAGAGGCAAGGAATATGGAATAGTCTTCTACACTGTTTTTGGCAAATGCATTTGTAACTAGAAGAGCTTCTTTTACATGATTAAAGTATGTTTCGACGGATGTGGCACGCAAATTATCCTTTACTATTCTGTGTAATACCCAGCATTTAAGTGCGGTTTTTACGTTTTCAATGTCTAGATGTTTAACAAAAGTAAGGGAATCGAGAAAATTAAAATCCATAGTTTCTGTGCAACCGGAAATATTATTATAGAAATGCCATTTATTTGACTCGTAATTAATATCAAGTGCATGAATATTATTCAAGTCCTCAATTAACTGATATGCTTCCATTCTGGAAAAATTGTAATCAAATACTTCTGAAGTCTCAAAAACAATTTCATCAAGAAAATCGATATTATACAGATATTTAGCTGCTAGAGCTTTAATACTCAAATAAATTCCTCATCTCACTATATAGATTGGTATTGTTTAATAGGGCCTATAAGTTTTAATTTATTATTTATTCCTGTGGCAAACATAGCGACTTCATCTTTCCCATACTTATCCTGAGCATATTTTAAAAGCTGTAAATCAATAGCTAACCAATTAGCCATCCTTGTTTTTTCAGCATTTGGCTGCTCTTCTAACAAAGTGTTTTGAATAATCTCTATTTTCCTAAAGATTCTTTCGACTACTGATGATAGTGCATAGAAATGCGGAATGGATAGTGGGCATTGACCACAATCTCTTCCAGGGAACTTACATTCATACTCTGATATTAGACATTGATAGTTTTTTTGTTTACTTGGTAACTGACCTGTTATTAATCTGCCATAAATATCTTTGATTTCCGTAGGTGACATCTCCTTAATAATTCCGCGTACTATATCCTTATATTCCTCATTTTCGTTAAAAAAAGCACTGGAAGCATGAGTCTTGACCTGAAGTACAACATTAATAAACCCGGCTGTTTCTTCAATTTTGTATATATCACCTAAGTCCTCTATAATTGTTTTTATTTGTTTAGTGCGGTGGTGCTCTGAAGTTGCCTCTCCAAAAAGTATTTCAGCAAATGCATCAGGAATATGACCAAAGATATCTCTATCAAAGAGTTGCAATGAGATTTCGTCTAAACGTTGTTGGGGAATATCTATATAAATGTCAGTTGTTTCAAAATTTGCATGGCTTCTTAATATCCTAAGATACTCGGTGTCTTTTTCATTACCATATTTAGTCTGAATAAACTGTACAAGGCTTATCACTGTTCTATTCATCAGTCTATTTTTAAATAGGAAATCACTTCTTGAATAAAACCTAAAAAACAATTTAAAAGGTTTACTCAGTAGTTTTCGACCACTAATATCACATATGTTGAAAATCACCTTATCGGCGGTATTATCTATTGCTTTAGTTTTTAGTGTGCAGATTAGATAAGAAGTAACAAAAGCTCTTTCTAGTTGAGGAGCACAGAAGAAGAGACGCTCGGCTCCTGTTTTACTTACGATCATAGGTGAAGCTTTTATTCTAAAGATAATTTTTTTTATATCAGAGTCACTGATGTCGTTATTCTGTAACCATTGTAAGTCTAAAATATCAGTACCTTCTAAACTAATTATAGGGAGATCAAGACAGTCGCTATGCCTCCATGCATTATTTAAATGCAGCAAAACATACAACCAAGCGGAATCATAATTATCGGATGTGCAGTTATGTTTTGTTAATCGAATAGCTGAGTTTATTGCAGAGTGCTTATGCAACTCAATGTTTATGGAATGTTTAAATAAATCTGAGTATTCGTCAAATGTTAAGCATTTTTTGTCATGAGAAGATTTGCGTTCTAGTTTCCTGGGATTTATAAGACGAGCAATGTTAGAAGGTTTAATATTACTTTTCATCTCGATGACTTTGAAGACGAATTGTATAAAATCATATAATTTTTCCCTAATATGTCTGTGTATCTGTGAATTTGTTAGAATAAGATTAATATCATTTGATGAGCACTCATAAATTTCTTTCTTTATAAAGTTAACGAGTACTTCTGTTGTTTTCACGAGAGTTCTGATATAACTTGTTATTGTGTAAGACTGATTTCCTGGGCGTTGGAGTTTGTCTGATATGAATTCTGACCAAAGTTTCTTGGTTATTGGAGGAATATGGTCTATATCAATTTGCAAAACCTGTAATTGCCTATTGAATTCATAAGGTGCATGTGTGATTGTTGACTCAAAGATTAAGCTCTTTCTAATTTGGCTTTCCATATAAAAGTTATGAACATCCTCTTTTTTGTACAACCATTTACCACTATTGCGAAAATGCCAACTAAGGTAGGGAGGTATTTCGATTTTTTTTATAGAACTAGTTTTATTGAAAAAATCCCTGTTTTTATCTGGATGTAAAGTATGAATATCTAGAAAGCTGTAGTAATTTTGACTGAGTATTTGAAACTCATATTCTTGACGCTGAATCAGTGTAGCAACATCTTCTTTCTTGAAATATTTTATATTACCTTTTTTTAAAGATGGGGAAAGGATATTCTGTTTTACGATAACCTTAAAATACTTCAGTGATAAATGTGCTAATTCCATAACTTGATTAGACATAAGATATCCATCAACATTAAAATCTGGAAGTTTTCTATCTGTTTTAGGCTTAAAATTATGTATTGCTTCCATTAAATCGTTTCTACGGACATATCTAGCTTTTCCGGTTGAACCTATCGAAAATATTTTTAGCAACGGTCGTCTCTTTAACCAATGACTGAAAATAGTTCGGTCGGGCGTACCTTTTATCTCCCTGGCTTCTTCTAACGTAATGAAGTCACGCTGAAGCTCTTCAAATTCTCTTCGATTAAAAAAAAGTCTCCTGTCAAAAGCTCCATACAAAGGTTCCCTGATTTCTATTACTCTCATAAAATTTTTTTGGTCAAAATTTTTATTTTTATCTTCGTAAGTTTTTACATAATTATAAAAAGCTTGGTTATCAAGATGGAGTGCTTCAAATACTTCTTTGAAGTAAATGTACTCTTCATGAAATTTATTGAATTCATCAAGTGCACCCTTCATTGACTCTTTGCATATCAAGGTGGGAAGGCCGCCGCCACCTTTTTCTATCACTATTAGCTTTCTTGCTTTAATCAAGCGATCAATCATTCTCGCTGAAAAGCCTGTTTGTCTTGATACTTCCGCTATTGATATCATTGTGTCTAAATCACCTCCGTATTCCAATCCTCTAAGAATGCTCGACTCTTTTCAGCATTTATTACAGCTTGAGAAAGCTGAGTAATGGCTCTATTCATTTTCTGCATACCTGTTAGTTCTTCAACGTATACCATAACAGAGCTATCAAAAGTATCACCTCGGGCATTAGCTGTTTGTCGAACATTTAATCCCAAATCATCTAAACAAATATTTGTAAAAACCCCCCTTAAAGTATGAGTGTTAAAAACTTTGGAGGTTAAATAAGTGTACTCGTCAAAACGTTTTTGTATTAATAATCGTTCAATAAATTTAGAAACAACGCGTTTGAATTTTTCTTCATAAGTTTTTCCCGTCATTGGACTACCAAATTTATTAACAAAAAGTGCATCATCCACTGGGAATTTCTTGGGTGCTTTACGTGATTTTATAGAATTTAAATGTCCAAGATACAGTAGATTCATATATTCACTAGGTATAATAATTTGATGACGACATTTCTTTACTGCTTCCTTTGACAGATTTCTCTTATCTTTAAATAAATGTTCTTGCCTATCATCAATATCTACAACTAATGAGTTACCAGAATACCTTAAACTGCTAGTTACTAGATTTACCACTTCACCTCTTCTTAGCCCCCCAAATCCCTGTAGACCCAGTCCGAAGGCGATGTCTTTACACGACTTTAAACTTAATGCTGTATCGATAAATTCAACTAGTAATTGCTGTCTGTTCTCGCCAAAGTCTCTTAATTCTTTCTTTGGTGTGGAATTTCGCGCATTTCTATTCATCCTTACAAATGGGGTTGAATATTTTTCGTGTCCCTTTTCGTCTATGTATGTGTTTATAAATAGATTTTCATTAATAATCCCTTGCTTTTGAAGAAAGACATAAAGAGCAATTAAAACATATTCCTTACGATCCACTGTTTCCCTGTTAATGGGTTTACCATGCTTATTTAATTGTATCTCTTGGTTTTGTAGAAACTTTGCCCCATGAACAAAGGAAAGTCCAAAAAGACCGTGTTCGAATAATTCTAGGAAATCCTTCTCTCCCGAATTAGTCATAATCAATAAATAATTTAAAAATTGGCAAACAGTACTCGCTACTTGCCTTTCTCTCTCTAAAGACATTGATTTACTTCTATAATCAATAAGAAATTCGGTGATAGGATGAGGATACGCTATTTTGCTGTAGGTATTAAAAAATGCGATTTCGTAGACTCTAATATTAAATCCACGAGATCGTGAATATTCTTTATCAAGTGTTGTTAACCTATAAATATACTTGCCTGATGTAGTAAATGTCATTCAAAGGCGCTCTCCTTTTTTGTGAAATAAAAACAAAAAACGCATGGAGAAAAAGACGGTCTCATTCGAGTTCCGTTCTAATTTTCTTCATGCGTCGCGTGACCTGAAGTCGTACTGCTAAAGTCTCCCATAGGGTGGAAAAATGGACCGTAGCTACTCCCATATGCTATTTAATGAAATATATATAGATATAATTCTTAAAACCTAAAAGTACTTGAACTTCGTTCTGCGGAGTCTGCCTCGCACTGAGGCTGTAGCCCCTATTTTAATACCAATTCTATGTTTATTCAATATATACACTATTAATTTTCCCAAGATGATATAATATGGGATAAATCCAGATAATAAAATCCTTGATATGAAGGGTTTATTTGATAAATTTTTCGTTTGAAAAAAATAATCCCTGTGACAGGTTATATAATGACGGCTATAAATCCAACCGGGCGGAGCCGCCGCTGGAGCTGATTCCCCAGTTCGATCTAGTGAAGGAAGTTGTAGCAGAGCTTGGCGTACCCAACGTCGGGCTGGTAGGCTATGAGGCCGATGATTGCATCGGTACACTGGCAGCCGGTTATGGTGAAGAATCTGAGGTTTACATTATTACCGGAGATCACGACATGCTTCAGCTTGTTACGGACAACGTGAAGGTCGTGATTATGAAAAAAGGCCGTTCCAACTATAAGGTGTATGATCCGGCGGAACTGCTGGAGGATAAAGGTCTTACGCCTGCCCAGGTCATAGATTTGAAAGGCTTTATGGGCGACACAAGCGACAATTATCCTGGCGTTCGCGGCATCGGCGAGAAAACGGCACTTAAGCTGCTAACTGATTATGGTACGGTCGAAGGCGTTATCGAGAATTTGCAGCTGCTGCCTAAGGGAGTGCGAGCCAAGATCGAAGCCGATCTCGATATGCTGCATCTATCACGGGAACTGGCAGAGATCCGCTGTGATGTTCCGGTGGTCTGCACGTTGGACGAGTGCCTGTGGGCGCTTCAGCATGAATCTGCGGCTCGTAAATTCAAAGAGCTGGAATTCGGCAGCCTGATGCACCTAATTGCCGAGATTCAGGAAGAAGAAGGTATTGTGCAGATCGAGCTTGGCGATTTGGGCTAGAGTAATACAAAGTTAGAGTCTAGTGAAAAGCCCTGCAGTGCAGGGCTTTTTGGTATGCTGCAAGGGAGAGTGGCGGGGGGAATCCGCTAATAACCCAGTTTGTATCGGTATAGATGCGGTACATATGAATTGTGGCTACTTCGCTCTGATTGCATAGTATATTGAGTTCAATGTTTGGACACCACATTTATTTTCCGGGGGTAGCACGCATGAAGTCCAGAAACAGCAATACGTCGGCCTATCTGGCCGCTATTCTTTATGCCTCAATTATTGGTTTTTCCTTTTTGTTCGTCAAAATGACGGTCACCGAGGCCAATCCGCTGGATGTGCTAGCGCATCGCTTCGCTATTGGCTGGATCGCAGTGGCCGTA
The DNA here is from genome assembly GCF_058133325.1 of Paenibacillus sp. MAHUQ-45. Lineage (NCBI taxonomy): Bacteria > Bacillati > Bacillota > Bacilli > Caryophanales > Paenibacillaceae > Paenibacillus > Paenibacillus sp. MAHUQ-45. The sequence continues at coordinate 233,400 of NZ_JBYUPV010000010.1, read as the reverse complement.
CCCTTTCTCTTCCGCTGGGTCAAACTCCGTTTCACCTGGAGTGATGTTCGCAGACTGCTCCCGTTGGGCCTGTTATCTCCAGTGCTGTTCTTTGCGCTTCAGGCGTTCGGTCTAATGAGTGCTTCTTCTTCGGAAGCAGGCATCATTCTGGCGATGGTTCCGCTGTTTACCGCGCCGATCGCGGCTTTTTTTCTTAAAGAACGAACGAATGTTATCCAGAAGCTGTCCATCCTGCTGTCTGTATCGGGTGTTATTTTCATCTTCGCGATGAAGGGAGGCGCTGGCTGGAGTGGCAATAATGTGGCTGGACTGGTGTTACTGGTGCTGTCTGCACTGAGTATGGCAGGTTTCAGTGTGCTGGCAAGGCCGTTGACACGGAAGTATACGCCTTTGGAGATCTCTTTTGTTACTATGGCTATGGGCTTTATTTTGTTCGTGGCTGCTGCTTTGATCAGGCATGGAACGGCAGGCACACTGAATGTCTTCTTCCAGCCGTTCGCAGATTCCAAGTATTTGCTGGCTCTGCTGTATCTGGGTATCCTGTCTACAGTGATTAGCAACCTGTTGTCCACTTATGCGCTAGCCCGGCTAGAAGCTTCCAAGGTCAGCGTCTTCAATAACCTGTCTACGCTAATCTCTATAATCGCCGGAGCCATGATTCTGCACGAAGAACTGACGGTGGCACATATTATTGGCACCTTCATGATTATTACAGGGGTGCTTGGCACCAACTTCGGAAAGCTTCCTTGGAAGTCCAGAGGTGATGCTGCGTCGCTGAATGCGGGAAAAAGCCCGGGTGCCTGATTTTGAGTAAAGAGCTGATTCATCATCTATTACGGATGGGAACGGCTCTTTTTTTTTGAATGTAAATTGGAAGGAATTCCTAACCCCCACTTTTATCACAGACACGTAATGCCAAGTCCGCTATGATGTACAAGATCAATTAGCGATAAAACAAGGTGCCCTTGGATGCCAAGGGGTAACAGGGAATCGGGTGCAACTCCCGAGCGGTCCCGCCACTGTATAGGAGAGCCGTTCTTCACCAGGTCACTCGAAGCAAGATTGGGGAAGACGAAGAGCCGGCGTTATCATCCGAAGCCAGGAGACCTACCTTGTTTTCGCACACCAAGACTCTACGCGGATAGGAGCGGTGTACGAATTGACGGAAGAGCTGAAGGCGGCAAGCGGCCCATGCAATGGCGGACTGTGGATAAGTTCCCTTTGCACAAGGTGACTGCTAGTTTCTGCTGTCTTGAACGGAGTGAGACTGGAATGTGAATTCCGAGCCCATCCCTCTCTTTCGTAAGCAATGGCGTACATAGATCTCCCACCTGTTAGGGTGGGCTTTTTTGGCTTTCAAAGCTTACAAATGAACTTAACGTGGAGGGAAATGGGATGAAACAACGCAGGATGTGGAGTTTTATGCTGCTGGTCGCCGGATTTACCGTGTATTTGCTATTTAATGAACCGGGAACTGCACAGGCCATGCACATTATGGAGGGATTTCTGCCAGTGGGCTGGGCGCTGTTCTGGTGGGCGGCATTTCTGCCGTTCTTTATTCTAGGAATTATGAGGTTGAAAAAAATGACGAAGGACAATCCGGAGCTGAAGCTGCTTCTGGGCTTGTCCGGGGCCTTCACTTTTGTACTGTCAGCACTCAAGATGCCTTCTGTCACAGGAAGCAGCTCTCATCCGACGGGAACCGGTCTTGGTGCAATTATGCTTGGTCCGCTGCCCATGGGCGTTATTGGCTCAATTGTGCTGCTCTTTCAGGCGCTGCTGCTTGCCCATGGTGGAATTACTACGCTTGGTGCGAACGCCTTCTCGATGGCGGTGGCTGGTCCTTTTGCCGGCTATGCGGCGTACAAACTGATTATGGGGACGACCCAGCGCGAAAAACTCGCGGTATTCAGTGCGGCAGCCATCGCGGATCTTATGACCTATGTGGTCACCTCAGTCCAGCTGGCAGTAGCATTTCCGGCTGCCGATGGCGGGGTGATGGCTTCGTTCATGAAGTTCGGAAGCATCTTTGCCATCACGCAAATTCCGCTTGCCATCAGTGAAGGATTGTTGACTGTGCTGCTCTGGAACTGGCTGAAATCTTATAGCCCGCATGAGCTGTCTTTACTGAAACGCCAAACGAAAGGGGCCCAATCCTAAATGAGTGCCAAATGGAAAAATGCCTGGATGCTTCTGGCAGTCGTTCTGCTGGTTGTACTGCCGTTACTGTTTGTAGAAGGGGAATTTGGCGGGGCTGATGATGCTGCAGAAGGCGCGATCACAGAAATTGATCCTTCATATACCCCTTGGTTCAAGCCGCTGACGGAGCTGCCGGGAGAGACCGAAAGTATGCTATTCGCCTTACAGGCGGCTATCGGTGCCGGGGTGATTGGCTATACGATCGGTCTGCTCAAAGGAAGACAAGGCAAGCAGAAGCTGAATGATCAGAAGAATTGACGCTGTCTCCTATGGCAATGCTTTTCGCAGCCTGTCTCCGATGTGGAAAAGCGGATTCGCCGCAGTCATGTTCGTGCTGTCCTTTGTTCTGGACCCAGCTTTACAACTAGCTATTTCACTATGGCTGATGATCTGGTGCATCTTCTATGCCAAGATCCCGATTCAGTTATACGGGATGCTGCTGGGTTCCGCATTGCTGTTCTACTTGATCAGTCTGCCAGTCCTTGTAGTAGAGATCGGCCGTCCGGCAGCCGGAGAGGCAATGGTGGTAATGCCGTTGCCAGGATCTTCACTCTCGCTCTATATGACGGCTGCTGGACTATGGCGAGGTGGGCTGCTGCTGGCAAGAGTGGCAGCTTGTCTGTCGTGCTTCTTTTTTCTGATTCTTACCACGCCGTTTGGCGAACTGCTACAGGTGCTCAGCAGATTGCGGATGCCGCAGATTGTACTAGAACTGATGCTGATCATGTATCGTTTTTTATTTTTGCTCAGCGACACCGCACATGGCATGATGCTGGCCCGGCGATTGCGCGGTGGCACAAGGGGATTTATGCCCAAGCTGCGAGAGGCTGCGGGGATGGCTGGCGTTTTGTTCGCAAAGACGGTTCAGCGATACCATGGTCTATCTCAAGGGATTTTGACCAGAGGGTTTGCTGGCGATATTGTTTTACCGCCCTGTGAGACCCGTCCGGTTCCGGTTCGGTATGCTATTGAGGCTTACATCGGAATGACTGTATTGGTACTCGTTCAGAGCTGGTTGGCCTGGCGATTGTGAATACCGTTGATCCCATCATTTGGGGTCGATAAAGGAGAATCATCATGAATAACTCAAGTCTGGCTTTTGAGGAAGTGGTGTTCCGGTACCCGGACACGAGGGAGCCTGCATTGCAGGGACTGACTGCGTCCATTCCTAAAGGTTCCAGAACAGCTGTGCTGGGCCATAACGGATCGGGTAAGTCCACGCTATTTCTACACGCGGTGGGTATTCTCCGGCCGCAGCAGGGAGTTGTGAGGAAGGATGAGGCAAGGCTGTCCTATGCCCCCAAAGACCTGGCTTCCCTGCGCCGCAGCGTCGGGCTGGTGTTCCAAGACCCGGAGCAGCAGCTGATTTTAAACACGCCTCTTGAGGATGTATCGTTTGGGCTGCGGGGTTGCGGTATGGCTGAACCTATGATCAAGCTGCGCTGCCGCGAGGTACTGGAACGGCTGAACTTAACAGAGCTAGGAGATAAGCCTATCCACCAGCTTAGTCTGGGACAGAAAAAACGGACGGCGCTGGCCGGTGTGCTGGCGATGGAACCAGAACTGATCCTGCTAGATGAGCCAACAGCTTATCTGGACCCTATGTCCGAAACGCTGTTGCTGGAGGCGCTTGATGATATACATGCCCGAAAGGGAACTACACTGGTCATGGCTACACATGACATGAATCTGGCTTACCACTGGGCGGACTGGATTATTGTCCTGGATAAGGGAATATGCAGGGCGTGTGGCAGGCCAGAAGAGTTGTTTGCCAGCCGGGAGATAATGCAGACCATCGGTCTGGGTTTACCGTTGCTGGCTGATGTATGGCAGAGCTTGCCGCCGGAGCTGATATCGGGGCAGAAGGCGCCCCGGACTGCGGATGAGTTCAAGGCTGCTCTGAGTGCACTGCTTACAAGTATTGAGAGGCGAGGAAGTACGGTAACGAGATTATAAAGGGACGAGGAGAATTATGGATAAACAGGGCAAGCTGCTGATCATCGGTTTTGGACCCGGTGCAATGGAACATATTACGGGTCGGGCACTGGCGGCAATAGAAGAAAGCGAAGCGGTAATCGGCTACAACACCTATGTTGAGCTTATCAAGCCACTGCTGCGGCATCAGGAAATAGTCGGCACAGGCATGACGGAAGAGATCAGCCGGGCGCAGGAAGCTGTACGCAGAGCAGAGACAGGACAGACTGTTGCTGTAATATCCAGCGGGGATGCCGGTGTATACGGCATGGCCGGACTGGTGTATGAGGTGTTAATTGAACGGGGCTGGAACCCGGAAAAGGGGATCCAGGTCGAGGTGATTCCCGGCATATCCGCCATCCAATCATGCTCATCGTTGCTTGGCGCACCGATTATGCATGACGCTTGCACGATTAGTCTCAGCGACCATCTTACACCATGGGAGAGCATTGCGACCAGAGTGGAGGCGGCAGCGGCAGCGGATTTTGTTATCGCGTTCTATAATCCGCGCAGCGGGAGGCGGACCCGGCAGATCGAGGAGGCCCGGAACATTCTACTGCGTTATCGCGAGCCTGGAACGCCGGTCGGCATTGTCAAAAGCGCCTATCGTGATCGACAGCAGACCGTCGTAACCACACTCGAGGACATGTTGGAGCATGAGATTGGCATGCTGTCTACTGTCATTATCGGCAACTCGGCGACGACGGTTTTCGAGGGGATCATGATTACCCCGCGCGGATATGAGCGCAAGTACAGCCTTGGCGCGGAGACACAGGCGCTGAAGCCTCACGAGCGGCTGCGGACCTCGGCGGAGCCGTGGTCATTGACCGCGTCAGAGGGAGTCACCGGGCAGCGGGGCGAAGCCGTTGCTTGTCACCCTGCAGCAGGAGGAGCAACCTGCGCAAAGGCAGTACAAGTAGAGGGCACACCCCAAGTGTTCCCGGCCTTGAAGCAGTCAGCAGCGATAATGGCTGCAGAGGGTGGAGAGGCTGAGGCAAGGATCTTCACAGCGGAGCTGGAAGTCTTGCCTCCAGTGGGCAGCCGGACATTGACGGGGGCTCAGTTGGCGCTGCTTGCAGAAGTGGCGGGACCAGCGGGCCAGGTTACCCATACACGAGAAGGGCATTTCCTGCTCCGCAGCATAGCGTGCCGACCACAAGAGCTTGCCCGCAAGCTTCTCGGGGCAGGAATGCGTGTCATGCAGCAGGGGAGCTTCGTGCATGTGGAGACCTGCGGCTTCTGCGAGGGCCGGAGAGCAGGCGGCCTGGGTGCGGCCATAAGATTGAATTATCTTCTGGCCGGACAGCCGGTGCCAAGGGAACTTAGAATCCAGGTCAACGGTTGCGGGATGACCTGCAATTCTGCAGTGCTAGATGACATCGGGGTGGTCTACTCCAAGGGCAGCTTTGAGCTGTATCTCGGGGGCAAGAAATCCGGACGCAGTCCCCAAGCGGGTACTCTTGCCGGCCAGGGGATGAACGAGGATGAAGTCATTGAAGCCGTTATGGCGGTTGTAGGGAGATACCGTGAGCTGGCGACGGAGAACGAGCGTTTCCATACCTTTTTTGCGAGGGTGGGGCTTGCAGGAATATGTTTAGGTTCAGATCATGAGGCGAAGGTCACGAAAGTCGAGACGGCTGTGAGAACAGTATTGCTGGTAGGGCATGGCAGCAGAGTGGCGGAAGGCAACGATGAATTAAGGGCGTTCGCGAATTTGCTGGCAAGACGCAGACCAGAGCTGAAGTTCGAGACCTGCTTCATTGAATTGGCCGGTCCTTCCATAGCCAAAGGTATTGAGAACTGCGTGCAGGGTGGGGCAACTGCGATATATGTGGTGCCGATTATTTTGTTCGCGGCTGGACATTCCAAGCTGGATATTCCTCAGGCGATCGATCAGGCCAAGGCTCGGTACCCTGGTGTTGATTTCATCTATGGACGCCCAATCGGTGTGCAGGATAGGGCGGTGGAGATTCTGTTGGACCGGATCTCCGAAGCTGTGCCAGTGATTCCTTCAAAACAGCCGAATCCACAGAAAGAGGTTTCAGTTGAGAAAAAGGTGAACATTCCCGACGAGGAGACGGTAGTTCTGCTCATGGGCCGCGGTGGGAGTGACCCTGATGCCAACAGCGATTTTTGCAAGTTAAGCCGTTTACTCTGGGAACAAACCTCCTATAAAAGTGTTGAGAGCTGCTTTATTGCCATTGCCAAGCCTTCCCTTGCAGCGGGGCTGGAACGCTGTCTGCTGCTAGGCGCGCGTAAAATCATCGTGCTGCCGTATCTACTGTTTACCGGCGTATTAATCAGGCAGTTCAATGAAAGGGTGGCAGCCTTTGCCGCTGAACATCCTGACATCGAAGTGGAAATCGGCAGTTATCTGGGTGCTCACCCGCTGCTGGTGGAGATGCTGGAAGAGCGAATCGATGAGACTCTGAATGGCCGCAGCCATGCCAATTGCGACAACTGTAAGTACCGTACCGAAGCAGGGGTGCACCACCACCACCATGGACATGACCATCACCATGAGAATGGATGCGGACATGATCACAGCCATGGACATGATCATCATCATGAGAATGGAGGTGGACATGGTCACAACCATGGACATGACCATCATCATGAGAATGGATGCGGACATAATCATAGCCATGGACATGAGCACCACCATGATGAGCATGATCATACTAACGGTCACAGTCAGTGCCAGGGGCATTATGACTTCAATCACGGTTCTGTCCATCATCGTTACTGTCAGATGCACTCCGACGATCGAGAAAGAGATCATGGTCCCGAACATTGCAATTGTGCCGGTGACCACCAGGAGTGCCCGAAGGAAGAGCAAGAGGTGTCCGGACAGCTTGATCGCATCGGCCAGCCGGTCTCCGGTTCGGGAACGGGATCACGCTGATGATATTTATTTTGTGCGGCACGAGCGACGCTCGGGAGCTGGCCTTGATGCTCACGCGGAATGGCCTGCCGCTGCTGACATCGGTCGTGACGCCAAGCGCGGCAGATTCGCTGCGCGAAGCCGGTCTGAATACGCGTGTTGGCAGGTTGGACCAAGGCTGCATGACTGCTTTGTTGCGGGAGGGTAGATTCCGTGCTGTCGTGGACGCAAGTCATCCGTTTGCGCTTGAGGCTCATGCCAATGCAGCGGCAGCGGCAGCTTCCCTTGGCTTACCCTATCTCCGCTATGAGCGGAGAAGCCTTACTTATGCAAGTCATCCGAGGCTGCTGTCTGTCTCTTCCTATGCGGAAGCTGCCGTCAAAGCGCGGGAGCTGAAAGGCTCCGTGATGCTGACTACCGGCGGGAAGACGCTGGAGATCTTTGCCGAAGCATTGCTGGGTGATCCTGAGATTACGCTGACGGTGCGCCTGCTTCCATGCCTGGAGAACATGGAGAAATGTCTCGCTTTGGGGATAGAGCAGCGGAATATTATTGCAATGCAGGGTCCTTTTTCACGTGAATTAAATGAGGCTTTGTACCGCCAATACGGCACAACGGTGATGGTTACGAAGGAAAGCGGAGCAGAGGGATCTGTGGATGAAAAGGTGTACTCAGCCCTGGAAATGGGGCTGTCTGTTATCTTAATTACCCGGCCAGAGCCGTTAACTAATGAGGTATACGATTCTTTTGAAGATATGTCCACAGCGCTCGGCCGATGGCTTCAGGAGAGTAAATCAGAGAAATGAGGGATCCGAAATGGATTTTGGAACTAAGTTCAAGCCGCTGACCGTGCAGCCGCAGGAGATCGAAAGTCTCAGCTTCCGGATGATTACCGAAGAGCTGGGAGCGCATGATTTTAGCCCGGAGCAGTATCCTGTAGTGCAGCGGATCATCCATGCATCGGCGGATTTCGAGCTAGGCCGCAGTCTGGTATTTCATCCCGAGGCGTTGCAGTCCGGCATAGCAGCAATTTTGCAGGGCCAGCCGGTGATAGCCGATGTGGAGATGGTGAGAGCTGGAATCGCCAAGGAACGAATCGGGAGATATGGTGGGGAAGTGCGAGTGCATATTTCCGATCCAGAGGTGGTGGAGGAAGCGAAACGGCTGGAGACTACCCGAGCGATTATTGCTGTCCGTAAAGCTTGCTTGGAGGCCCCGGAAGGCATCTATGTGATCGGCAATGCTCCCACTGCCCTGCTTGAACTGATCCGTCTGGTCAAAGAAGGTGCAGCCCGGCCAAGCCTTGTTATTGGAATGCCGGTGGGATTCGTCTCCGCCGCCGAGTCGAAGGATGAACTGCGCAAGCTGAACATCCCTTATATCACGAATATTGGGCGAAAAGGGGGCAGCACCGTCGTAGTCGCCGCAGTTAACGCGTTGACGCTGCTAGCCGTAAAGCATGCCGCAGAGCGGAAGCTTTGACGCAGAATCTCACAATTAAGCTGCTAAGCCGCGTCCAAGAAATCTTGTGCCGGTGGCTCATCAATAATCAGTCGTGGAGGAAACGTTATGCTGGAGAAGTCTCAGAATCTGATGAATTCCAAGAGTCGCCCGGGGAACGGCGGCGAGGCCAGCGGAAATTCAGAGATGCGTGGTCATGAGACCCCGCCGCTGCGCCGCGGCTACACAACCGGCGCCTGCGCAGCCGCCGCCGCCAAAGGGGCAGCCCTGCTGCTAATCACCGGCGATGCTTCCGAGACTGTAGATATCGATCTTCCGGCAGGCTTCCGTCATACCTTTCAACTAACCGGCTGGCAAAGGCATGGTACATCTTTGGCTGTCTGCGCTACGGTAAAGGACGCTGGAGATGATCCTGATGCGACCCACCGGGCCTGGATTGAGGCTGCTGTAAGCTGGCGGGAAGACCAAGGGATTGAAATTGACGGCGGTCAAGGCGTGGGTCGGGTAACGAAGCCGGGACTGCCGATGCCTGTCGGTGAAGCGGCTATTAATCCGGTGCCGAGAGCAATGATCCGGGAAGCCGTTGCTGGCGTACTGGAAGAACATGGGGCGGCGAGAGGTGTGCGGGTAGTCATTAGCGTACCAGAAGGTGAAGCTATTGCACAGAAGACACTCAATCCCCGGTTAGGTATCGTTGGCGGCATTTCCATTCTCGGCACGCGGGGTGTGGTTACGCCCTTCTCAACAGAGGCCTACAAGGCGAGTGTAAAGCAGGCAATCTCTGTTGCTGCAGCCGCTGGAAACCGTGAGATCGTCCTGACGACCGGAGGCAGCAGCGAGAAGTATGCTATGGCAATGTTTCCAGATCTTCCGGAGGAAGCTTTTATCCAAATGGGTGAATATGTTGGCTTCTCTCTTGAACATGCCAAAGCTTACGGCATCGTCAAGATAACACTCGTCGGGATGGCTGGCAAGTATTCCAAGGTAGCGCAAGGAGCCATGCTGATTCACTCCAAGAATGCGCCTGTTGATTTCTCTTTTTTGTCACGGATTGCACAGGAGGCTGGTGCGGATAGGCAATTGACTGCACAAGTAGAGGCTGCCAATACCGCATCACAGGTCGTGGACCTGATGATAGAAGCTGGGAACTTGGTTTTTTTTGAACAACTGTGTCTCCATGCCTGTAGACATTGTCTAAGCCATATGGGCGGAGGAGCGGTAGTGGAGATGGTGCTGATCACGATGAAGGGCAGAGTGCTGGGAAGGGCGGAAATCCGTGGATAACGTAATTTATATCATCGGCATTGGAGAAGATGGCGCCGGAGGACTGGCCCCGGAGAGTCTGAAAAAAGTGCTGGAAAGCGATGTGCTGCTCGGCGGGGAGCGGCAATTGTCTTTTTTTGGACAGTATACTGGGGACAAAATTGTGCTCAAGGGCGGACTGCAGGCCTTTACCGATAAGCTGGAGAAGCTGTGGAAGAACCGGAAGACAGTCGTGTTGGCATCGGGAGACCCGTTATTTTTTGGCATTGCGACCGCTCTTGTGCACAAATTCGGGGCGGAGAATGTCGAGGTTATTCCGCATTACAGCAGTGTGCAGCTGGCTTTTGCCCGGCTTGGGGACAGCTGGCAGGATGCGGAGCTGGTGAGCCTGCACGGACGGCCAATTCACGGTCTGGCACAGCGGATTGACGGCAAGGCCAAGGTCGCGATCCTGACCGATGCGGTCAATCATCCAGCGGTGATCGCCAGTTATTTGTTGGAGTTCAGTATGATGGAATATGAAGCTTTCGTCTGTGAACGGCTGGGCAGCCGGGAGGAAAGATGCGGGTTCTGGGAGCTGGAAGAACTGAAGGGACTGGATCGTGGTCATTTTGCTTCCCTTAATGTAGTTATATTGCGGCATAAGCCCGGGAATGTTGTCGCAGCCCGGCGAGGCTTTGCTTATGCGGACGAGGATTTCGCGCAGCGGAGACCGGACAAGGGACTGATTACGAAGCGCGAGGTGCGCGCCTTGGTCTTGTCCGAGTTGAATCTGGGTGAGCAGGCTATTGTCTGGGATATCGGGTCCGGCTCAGGAGCAGTGGCAGTGGAGTGTGCGCGAATAGCCCGCCAGGGCCGAGTCTATGCACTGGAAAAAGAGGCAGAAAATCTGTCTAACATAGAAGAAAATCGGCGCAGGTTCCGCGCGGATTTCGAAATTATTCATAGCAAGGCACCACAGGGGCTGAAGCATTTGCCGGACCCGGATGCCGTATTTATCGGTGGCAGCGGCGGGGAACTGGCGGCCATTATCGCGCTAAGCGCTGCACGGCTGAGGCCGGAAGGAGTCATCGTCGTCGGGGCGATTACGGTCGAGACGCTGCACGGCAGTATGCAGGCGCTGGCACTGGCCGGTCTGGAGGTAAGAGTAACGATGCTCCAGGCTTCGCGCGGGAAGCCGATTCTGGATATGACCCGTTTTGAAGGGTTGAATCCCGTCTATGTGGTCAGCGGCAGGTGCAGGGGTGTACGGCGGCAGTAATCTTTTTATATACAAATGCAAGTAAGATTCGGCTATGAAAATGATGCACAGATTCCTAGTTCCTGCGAGTAAGGGTGTAGCTCTTCGCGGGGACATAGAAGTCGTTCTTTTTAACGGAAAACTATGAATTAAGGAGGGGAAAGGCTATGAGACAGCTTGATATTGAAGAAGATGTTGTGAAGCAGGCAACTATTGAGCAGATGGGGAGAGCCGCAGGACAGGAAGAGGATGATCTTTTGTGGGGAAATGAAGAGCAGTTTGTTCCTGAGGAAGGCGCTGAACAGATGGTCATCGGTACGCTTTATGGTGTAGGTGTCGGGCCAGGAGATCCCGAGTTGATTACAGTGAAAGCTTGTCGCTTACTCAAGGAATGTCCGGTGATCGCCTATCCTGCGGCCAAACATGGCGGCAAATCCTATGCACAGGAAATCGTAGATACTTACGTCAGCGGCGAGGACAAGGATATGCTTGGTTTGGTATTTCCTATGACCAAGGATCCTGTTCAGCTGGAGAATGGCTGGCGATGGACTGTGGAGTTGTGCTGGAATGAGCTGAGGCTGGGCAAAGACATTGCTTTTGTCACCGAAGGCGATCCCAATCTGTACAGCACCTTCATTCATTTGGCCCGGCTGATGCAGGAGCTTCATCCGGGAGTTCCTATAGTTTCAGTACCCGGCATTTCTTCTGTACTGGGTGCGGCCGCTGCATTGGAGCAGCCGCTCGCGGAAGGCGATCAGCGGGTGGGCATCATTCCGGCTACAGGCGACAGGGAGGCAATCAAGGAGGCGCTGCTGCACCATGACACGGTGGTGTTCCTGAAAGTAGCAAAGGTGCTCGATACCGTACTTGATGTGCTTGATGAGCTCGGACTTCACAGCAAGGCATCTGTTGTTACCAAGGTGACTTCTCCTTATGAAACGTTGTGGAAGGATGCGCGCGAGCTACGCGGACATGAACTGGAATATCTGAGTCTCATGGTGGTGAGCAAATGACGGTACTGGAGGCAAAAGTATATATCGTGGGCGCAGGTCCTGGCGATCCCGAACTGATTACTGTGAAGGGTCAGCGCATTCTTCGCTCTGCCGATCTTGTGCTCTATGCGGATTCTCTGGTTAGCGAGGAGCTGATTCGTAATGCAAAAGACGATGCAGAGATGCTGCCAAGCTCTGGCATGGATCTGGAGCAGCAGGTAGAGATTATGGTGGCGGCAGTACAGTCAGGTAAAAGCGTAGCTCGCGTCCATACGGGCGATCCGGCCATGTACGGGGCTATCCTGGAGCAGATGACCCTGCTTCGGCAATGTGGCGTAGGTTACGAGATCGTACCGGGAGTCAGCTCTGTCTTTGCTTCCGCAGCAGCAGTAGGTGCGGAGCTGACGGTGCCAGAGCTTACGCAGACAGTGATTTTGACGCGTGCGGAAGGGCGCACACCGGTTCCTGAGCGGGAGCGGTTGTCGCTGCTCGCCGCGCATCACTGTACAGTAGCGCTGTTCCTGAGCGCCGCACTGGCAGAGCAGGTCACGGCAGAGTTCCTCGCCGCTGGCTGGAGTCCTGAGACGCCGGTGGCGGTGGTCAAGCGGGCGACCTGGCCCGACCAGCAAATCCTGCGTACAACGGTGGTGAAATTGGCGGATGACTTGCGAGATGCAGGCATTACTATGCATGCCATGATCCTTGCAGGCTGGGCATTAGACCCCGCGCTGACGGAAGCGGACAGCCACCGTTCCAAGCTGTATGATAAGAGCTTTACACATGGATGCCGGGAAGGAATATCCACTGATGTCTAAGAAGTATGCAGCGGTAGCTATAACACGAAACGGTATCAAACTGGCACTGGAGCTGGGCGTGATGATGGAGGATACAGATGTATTCTGTAGCGCCAAGTATACGGAAGGCCAGGAGGGGGCGGCGGATGTCTATTCGTTCTCTGAGCCGCTTAAGGATCTGTTGTCAGAGCTGTTCTACCGTTATCAGGGACTGATTCTGTTCTTTTCACTTGGCGCGGTAGTTCGGCTTATTGCCCCATTATTGCAGGATAAAAAGACTGACCCTGCCGTTGTGGCCATGGACGAGCGTGGTGAGCATGTGATTAGTGTCCTGTCCGGCCACCTGGGCGGAGGGAATGCGCTGACTCAGCGGATTGCCGGGTTGCTGAACAGCCGTCCAGTTATCACTACAGCTTCAGATGTGCAGGGCACATTTGCAGTGGATTTGTTGGGCCGTGACTTCGGCTGGCGAGCGGACAGTTTCGATTCAATGAAAAAAGTGAGCGCAGCCATCGTTAACGGTGAGCCGGTTGTTTTTGTGCAGGAGTGCGGTGAGCCGGATTGGCTGCCTATTGGATTAAAGCTGCCGGAGAATCTCAGGATTTTTGGAAGTATCTCGGAGGTAATAGAGCAGGGGATATCGTTCTCAGCTGCCGTTATTGTAACAGACAGACAGCTTAAGGCCAAAGAAAAGGAAACTCTGCAAGCCTGTTCAGTGGTGTATCGGCCACGGAGTCTTGTGCTTGGCATCGGCTGCAATCGCGGCACCTCCATGGCTGAGCTGGAGACGGTAGTAATGACTACGCTGGAGGAGTTAAGTCTGTCTCCGGTGAGCGTGCGAAATCTGGCAACAATTGATATCAAAGGAAATGAGGCTGGACTGCTGGAATTGGGGGCCAAGTATGGCTGGAAGCTAATTACCTATCCCGCAGAACAACTGAATAAAGTAGCGCTGGATCAGCCGTCGGAGACAGTTTTCCGAGCTACGGGAGCGTACGGTGTATGTGAACCGGCTGCTTTGCTGTCCTCTGGCGCTGCAGACTGGCTGCTGCCCAAGAAAAAGAGCGGTAACGTCACGATATCGGTGACCCGGGTGGCTTTTAATACATAGTACAGCTTGGGAAGCATTTGAATTCATTGTCGGACAGGAAAGGGGGGATATGAGCATGCTTGATGAGACAGAGGGTTTGACTGAAATCACAGAGGGCGAAGGTATGTACTCTTCAGATTCAATGAGAGGAAATGATATGGATCTGTCAGATATGACCCGGGAGGGTATGTATTCGTCGGAGATGAGAGAGAGGGAATCTATGTATTCTTCTGGTAGTGAAGCCAGTGGGAACAGGCAGTGCAGCCGTCTGGTTATCGCCGGCACCGGCAGTAGCTGCGGCAAAACCACGGTGACGCTTGGCCTTCTGCGGGCCCTGGTCCGGCGTGGACTGAAGGTGCAGGGGTTTAAATGCGGGCCAGATTATATTGATTCGGCCTATCATGCGGCTGTGACTGGTCGTCCCGCCCGCAATCTTGATTCCTGGATGACTCCGCATAATTATATGCTCGCCAGCTTCCTGCATGCCTCTCAGGATGCGGATATATCGATCATTGAGGGTGTGATGGGGCTATATGACGGCAAGGAGCCGCTGGGGCTTTCCGGCTCCACAGCAGAGATTGCTCTCCTGACAGCCAGTCCTGTGCTGCTGGTTGTGGACGCCCGCAGCATGGGACGCAGTGCTGCGGCGGTGGTACTTGGCTTCCGGCAGCTGGAGCCGGAAGTTCAGATCGCAGCGGTGATGCTTAACCGCTGCGGTAGCCCCAGCCATTACAGGACAGTGAAGGCGGCCGTTGAGGCGGCCTGCAATATTCCTGTCATAGGCTGGCTGGGGCGAGATGCCGCTCTGGATATCCCGGAGCGGCATTTGGGCTTGCTGCCAGCGATGGAGCGCGGCGAGCTGGAGCCCTTGTTCGACACCGCCGCCGATCTGGTGGCGGCGGGGATTGACCTTGCGCGGCTACTAGAGATTGCCGCCGCCGCGCCATTGCTGGCTAATCCAGTCGTCGCAACGGACCAGACGACAGATACCGCCGCGCCACCACTGCCGTCCCATCTCGCCGTCGCAACGAACCACTCGACGACAGGTCCCGCCGCGCCACCACTGCCGTCCCATCTCGCCATCGCAACGAACCAGTCGGCGACAGGTCCCGCCCCGCCGCAGTTATCTGCAATCTCCGCCGTTATTAGACCAGTGCAGGATCGCCCGGATGATCATACACAATCAGACCACCTGAGACACCACAAGCAGCAGTTCAATCCGGTCAGCCACACGCAACTGGACAGTCTCTCAATTGCTCCAGTCATAGCTGTTGCACGCGATGCTGCGTTCAATTTCTATTATGCCGACAATTTGGAATTGTTGACCCAAGCTGGAGCGCGGCTTGTAGAGTTCAGTCCGCTACGTGGTGACGGGGTGCCGGAAGAAGCCGATGGCATCTACCTTGGTGGGGGCTTTCCCGAGGAATTCGCTGCAGTTATTTCCGCGAACAGGGCCTTTATGCAAGGGCTCAGAGATGCTGCGGCCAATGATATGCCGCTATATGCCGAATGCGGCGGATATATGGTGCTGGCCCGTTCCTTGACCGATAGGGCCGGAGCTGACCATGCCATGGCCGGCATTATTCCGGCGTATGCTAAGATGCAGGAACACCGCGCTGCGCTGGGCTATCGGGAGGCCACTGCGCTCTCGGATTGTCTGCTGCTGGAGAAGGGGGAAAAGTTGCGGGGGCATGAATTTCATTATTCAACCATGAGTTATGATGAGGCACCGCGCCAATATGCCTATGAGAGCAGCGGGAGAGGTGGCAATCATCTGGAAGGCTATGTCTCCGGGAATATCATGGCCGCTTATGCGCATATCCATCTGGCCTCTTACAAACCTGCGGCTATCCGCTGGGTAGCGGCCTGTAGGGCTTATCAGAACAGAAAAGGCGCTCAAATCCAGGAAGGGCGGAACGGTTGAATCCATTTGACCGCCCAAGCCCGGAATAGTCGTTCACGCAGTCTATTACTGTATTAAAAGACTCCGAAGAGGAGTTTTCTTGAGCTTGTGTCAACCGCTTGTTATATCCTTGTTGTCCAAGTATAATGTGAAATAGAGAGCGCTTTAATAACAGGCAGTCCATACGGTCTGCTGTTTATGGAGAAGGGGGATTACTTGCAGTGAGATTACTGGGAGCGGTAGAAGCAGGGGGAACAAAGTTTGTCTGTGGGATCGGAACAGAGGATGGTAATATTATTGACCGGGTCAGCTTTCCGACATTAACACCGGAAGAGACAATGGGACAGGTACTGAATTATTTCAAGGATAAAGGCGTAGAGGCCATCGGCATCGGTTCGTTCGGACCGATTGATCCGGTGCTCGGCAGTCCTACTTATGGATATATAACCACAACACCGAAGCCGCACTGGGGACAATATAACCTTGTGGGCACTGTAGCGGAGCACTTCAATGTGCCGATCGCTTTTGACACGGATGTTAATGGTGCAGCACTTGGTGAATATACTTGGGGTGCAGCTCGTGGTCTGGACAGCTGTCTCTATATTACCGTTGGTACAGGTATCGGTGCTGGCGCAGTGGTGGGCGGTAAACTGATTCATGGACTCTCGCATCCGGAGATGGGCCATATTCTGGTCCGTCGTCATCCTGAGGACAAATACGAGGGCTTCTGCCCGTACCATGGTGATTGTCTGGAAGGCCTGGCAGCCGGCCCAGCCATCGGCAGCCGTTGGGGTCAGCCTGCGGGTGAGTTGCCTGCTGATCATCCTGCATGGGAGATGGAGGCGCACTATTTGGCGCATGCCCTGATGAATTACGTGTTGATCCTATCTCCGCAGAAGATTGTTATGGGCGGAGGGGTTATGAAACAAAGCCAACTGTTCCCGTTGATCCACAAGAAGCTGCAGGAACTGCTGAATGGCTATGTGCAGCATCCGTTCCTGAATGAAGGTATCGGCAGCTATGTCGTACCGCCTCAGCTCGGAGATAATGCTGGTCTGGCTGGAGCGATTGCCCTTGCCAAGCTGGCTTTGGACAGAGAGCAGTAATAAATAGGGATTGACTGTACGGTAATATATGGTATTGTAGGATTTAACAGTATAGCATCGTCATGAGGAAGCACCTCTTTCGCGTTGAACGCGAAAGAGGTGCTTTTTGGCGTGGTTTGGGATAGTACTTATATGTTTCCATAGCGGAAGAATGGCACGATATCCGGTTGTGGAAGAATAAAGCGTTCAGTCAAAGAGCTACTCCTATAGCCCTAATATGCTTGCTGTAAGACGGGAAAGGAAGGGATTGTTATGCAGATAATATTCATGAACCGCTTATCGAGGATGGCTGGCAGAGAAGAAGAGGAGTTCGCCCAGCTGTGGATCGGAGAAGAAGAGGGTGTGTGGAGCCTGGGCTGGCGTGATTTTTCGGTAAATGCTGCCTTGGAGAGCACGGATACCCTCTGGTATGAGGGAGGATCATGGAATGAGATGCTCTGTGTGTACCGACATGAACTGGCAGTGAAGATGGGGGCCGGCTACCGACCATTGATTGACGGAGGCTTGCACGAAGAGGAGGTACTGCCCCGGAGGGGCAGGGATCAGTTGAAGCTGCAGTACTACAGTGAGCATTATAGCCAAGAGAGCATCTATGATGAACTGTGCGCCTGGCGCCGGGGCCGGGCATCCAGTGAACGCAAGGCTCCTTATATGCTGGCGAGCAACCGTTTGTTGCGCCTGCTCAGTACCTTCTTGCCGAAGACGACAGAAGAACTGCTGCAAATTCCTGGAATCGGCGAAGCCAAGGCAGCCCAGTATGGGGCAGACTGGCTGGCAATAACGTCTGTTGCACCAAGAGAGCGCAATTTTCCGCTGGATTGGGTCTATGAGGAGATCGGGGATGAAGAGTTCTCTTCCTGGCTGTATAAGCAGAAGGAGCTTAAGTATAAAAAGCAGCTCGAGCGACTGCGCCTGAATCGGACTCTGCTACAGGGCATTGCTGGTGGCCTTGGACTGGAGCAATTGAAGAACGAGACGGGAGTCAGCCGTAGAGAACTCCTGGAAGCGCTGGAGGAACTGGAGAAAGACGGATACTCTGTAGAGAAACTGATTGAGCTTGAGCTTGAAAGCATGGCGTATGAAGAGCAACAGGCAGTCTGGAAGGCCTATGAAGAGTATGGTGACCTGTTCCTGAAGCCAGTATTGTACAAGGTCTATGGCGATGCACCTCCAGCTGCTGCGGGCGGCCTGGAAGTACATTATGAACGCCTGCGGCTGATCCGCATCCGGTTCCGGCGGGAGCAGAGCGGAAGCCTTGATTCAGCAACGAGCTTTTAGCATCACGTTACATACCAAAAAGACGAAGGAACCATACCCATAGGGTGTGAACTCCTTCGTCTTGTGCTTTCGTTATTAATCCTTCATAGCCAGTCTTTTTTACGGAAAATATAAAGCATTCCGCAGCCGAGGGTCAGCATCAGACCAATTACGGTGTAGTAGCCATATCTGCTGTGCAGCTCGGGCATATGGTCAAAGTTCATACCGTAGATACCGGTTATGACTGTCAGAGGCATGAATATCGTTGTAATGGCGGTAAAAACTCTCATGATTTCATTGGCACGGTTCGCGATACTAGACTGATAAGCTTCTCGTAAGTTGCCCATCAGATCGCGGTACGTCTCAAAGGTCTCAGAAATTTTGACGGCATTCTCATAAATGTCGCTGAAATACTTCTGAAGCTGGTCATCGATCAGCCGGAGATCCTTTTTGTTCAGCGTATTGATGACTTCTTTTTGCGGACCGAGCATTTTCTTGAGCCACAAAATTTCACTGCGCAGACCGATGATTTC
Organism: Paenibacillus sp. MAHUQ-45; assembly: GCF_058133325.1. Lineage (NCBI taxonomy): Bacteria > Bacillati > Bacillota > Bacilli > Caryophanales > Paenibacillaceae > Paenibacillus > Paenibacillus sp. MAHUQ-45. The sequence continues at coordinate 214,704 of NZ_JBYUPV010000010.1, read as the reverse complement.
ACTAAGATGTGATTTCTTCGTATGCATGAGGATATCTTCCTCCAGCTTCTCAATCCGGACTTCAATCCGATCGCCGACGGAAAAATAGTTATCCACTACAAGGTCAATGAGCAGATACAGGAACTTATCAGGCTCGCTTACTTCCTGCTCCCACAGCATTGGTTTCAGGACACGCAGCTCATTGATCTTCTGCTTCGTCACGGTGATGATAAAATGTCTTCCCAGGAAGACGTTAAGTGCGCGGAGGAAAATCTCCTCATCATCGAACCGGATGCTATTCACTACAATAAAGTAGTGATTTTCGTAAATTTCAATTTTTGGACGTTGGTCCTCTTCGCTGAGACAATCCTCAACGGCGAGATCATGCAGATTGAACATGGGCTGAATGAGTTCCAGGTCCTCCACATCGGCATCGATCCAATAGAATCCCTCAGCAGGGGGAGACAATGTTTCATTAATATCATCAATAGGTGTAAAAACCCCTGCGTTTACCAGCCGGATTTTCATCTGATTCACTCCTTCGATCCCTGTCTTCTTCAGGGACATGCTAATGAAAGCACAGAGAAAAAATCAGCTTGGCCGGGGTCATGTCAGGGTGAAGCGGCAAATGACGTTTCGAGGGCATGAAGAAGAACTGCTCCCGCCGCCGGCAAGCTGATGTTAATCCTGTGTGGTTGTTCGTTTTGTACACTGAGCTGCGAACTCGGGTCGCCCTCCATAATCCTCTCACCTCATCTTGTCGTCCAGTTTAAAACCCTTGTCTAGTATAACGCCGGGGTATGCCTCTTTCAAGGAAAATTCTTGTCATTTTCAAGGCTCTTCAGCATTGTATGGATTTGACGAGAAGTGGGTTCATGATTTAACGTGGATTTTAAGAAAATCCAACTGAAAACAGCTAAATTTTATCAATAAAAAGCAAGTTTATTTTGATCTATATAAGTTTGAAATATCCTTGTGTAGCAAGGGCAAGGGCTTTCCAGTACATCATACTGTTGAACCAGTTGAAAGTCACAGAATATAAACTTTCAATAAATATGAATAAGTACCAGATGATATTTATACGCTTGAATGCTCTAAAAGATCAACTATGGTACTCTAAAGTTAAGCATTAATGGTACTGCTGTATGTCCTCAATCCATGAAAACCAATTCGAAGGACATGCCTAATACTTAGTAAAATATAATAAACCGTTGTAAATTTATTGTTCCCCCAGTTGTTTCTTTTCTTCCTCACTTGTAAAAAAATTGATGTGCGCACTCTATATATCCTTAACATATTGAAAATAAATATTTGCGCAGAGTTAAAAAACAAAAAGACGCTTAGTGAATTTTCACTTATGCGTCTCTTTAGTTTGATATAGAATTTGATCGTTTAAGATGTCATTGTGTCAGGTACCAATTTAGTTAACTGGTTTATGTTTCTATTTTACCCATGAAAGTTAAATGCCAAAAAAAGCTCTAAATCATCCAATTTTCAGACTTGAAAAAATCTTCGTCCTTTGTAAAAGATCGTATAATAAGGAAAACAAACTCTTTGGCATTTAATGTAGTGGACCTATGACAGCTCTAACACCGCCAGCAAGAATGCCACCTGCCAAAGCACCACCTATTTGACTTGATCTAGAAGTTCTTGTAACAGAGACATCATCCTAGAGAATTTTCAGGAAATAAAACCGCAACATACACCTATGATATTCGGCTATAAGAATCTCACTATTATGATATCAATATCACACATATTCGCTTAACAACGATAATTACGTGACACGTAGAAAATTCATCAAAAAGAGCTAGAATTCGACAATAATTACATCGCAGTTCGACATTGTTTCAATTTAGTGAATATTTGAATTAAATGTAAATAAGGAAAAAATAAATGGTTTAAATAGGAATAAATAACTATATTGGTAGAGCCAAAAGGCTACATAGGAGGGAACAACATGACATTATCATCCATAGCAGCTAAGTCGATTAATCAGATTGATTCAACAAAAGTTTTTATGAGCTACAATTCGTCATCACCATCCGAAATCACACTGTATTATGCTGCTGTTATTACAGATGAAAATCCTATTATTACAGAATATATATTCACAACTCTACAGGATGCAACTGCATCTGGACATGCTTATCGGATTGCTACTTGGGAGGATATCAACTCTCTTGCAACATATAGCGATTATCATCTACAGGGTACGATTATTAACACACCTCAAGGACGCTTCATTTGGCACGAAGAGTATGAAGAGGATATCACTGGTGAGATGATTCTCAGTGACTGCATGTATCGTGCTTACGGCGCCCCAGAAGCGTTCAGCAAACGTGTGGAGGAATACTTGAACGTTAATTACAATGAAGGGGCAAAGCTGCTTAATATGTCCTGTGGCAATCATAACGGACAAACAATATACACTGCTATATTATCCAGTGCTGCCGAGGGTACCTTTAGTATCAACAGCTTGGGTATGATTGAATATTATTAAGTTCTTATAACAACTATAAAAAAGTAATGAGATTAAAGTTATAAAGATACAGACCAAATTACGTATTTACAAGGTGGATTTAACAGAGTGTCTGACAAGAGATTGTGGAGAAAAAATAGTTCTACTAATAGAAAGGAGGTGTTTTTTCTAACCAAGATTAGGGAAATACTTTAAGGATTTTCGTGACTGAAGTATACAATCGATTTAAACCGGGAGAACATTTCGGCAAAAACACAGGTGTAATCATGGTTTCTTTTCGCAGAACAAAATCTTCTATAGAGATTTCGCTGTGATTTGATCCTGCCGCTGAGTCAAAATGAATTGTGAAATAATAAAGTGAAAATAAGTATATACAAAAAAATGATGGTTGTATTGTGTAATATAACATAAGGAGGTACTTTATAGATTAGCTATACATAGATAGGCCGAAATGAATGTGTTTATTTTATTAAAAAGAAAATAAGTTTATTATTATATTTTATTGTTTAGGAGGGGGTTGAAGGAAAGTACATCAGTTGTATTTCTTTTTGCAAGAGATTTAGCATATTAACTTCGGGAGGTATATTCTCATTAGTCTAGATAAACAAGTTATGATCTACAGTGTAGACACTAGTGCTTTTTATAATGATAAGGAAAAACGCATCCAGGATTTAATGAATCGTGGACAACTAAAAAAGAACCTTCTAGTCGAAAAGAGAAAAAAGCTGGACAAAAAAAATGATCTATATTTAGAAATATATACCGAACTTACACTAAAAATAAAGCATTACAACAAAAGAAACAATCAGCTAAAGGAACGTATCAAATATGAATTTAATTTTAATGAATCAATCAGAAACCTTCGTGAGAGTTACATTGCTGATAAAAATATAGTCTCTGTTTTCGATTCTGTATTAACAAGAGTGTTGAAGATTAATCCGAATACCATCACAACTGATATTATTATTGTTCAAGCATATTTTTTTAGTATTTTAGAGGATCTGATAAAAGACGGATTCATGCTTCACGGTGAAAAATACATATGTTTTACAGCGAGTGCTGGTCAAATCAGAACAAAGAAAACTGTATTCATTAAGGAAACAATTTTCCAGAGGTATTGCAATACTTTGATGTGTGGTCTTAGCGTAGATAGAATCAATGAGCATGGTGGCATCAATGTGAATAAGTATTTGGCATATCTTGCACTCTGTAATAGTGCCACAGAACAATGGAAAGACTTCGACATTAAAAAATGTATTGTTGTAGAGGATTTCAACAGTTTAGTCAATTCTGAGGTTGATTTTATAAGCGATTTGACATATGAGGTTGAGCGAAAAATTATGGACATTCCAATCGAGCATACCGATGGTTGTGGCATGATTCTTCCGCGCAAAAGTAAAAAACCTTTTATGGTCCGAGGCCCATGGATCAAAGGCTTACTGATGCCATTTCCTTTCGACAAATTCATAAGGGAACATAATAAAGTAGCAAAGTATTCTAAGTATGGTATTGTCGAAGATATTTATGGAATTACACATGATATTTTGAAGGATAAGATTGAAGTAATATTCACTAAAAGTCAATTTAAGATGTGGAAGTTTTTTGCTTCATGGAAAGAGTATCAAGATCTATTCATACAACATAACTGTCAAGCCGGAAAATGTAACGAAGAGGAAGAGAGAATAAAAAAAGCAAAGATAAACTATCAAATGCTTCAGAGTCTTGTTGATACATCAGATGAGGAGCTATTAAAATTGTGTATCCCATCAATCTCGATGATTGAGAAAGCTGGGTCAGATAAAAAAACTATGCTGGAGATACTTGGCGTTACGGAATTTAACACGAAGAAGAATTACTTCCAACAGGCACTAGAAATTTATCCTGAGTTACTAAAAGATGAGTATAGTAAAGAAGTTCTAAAAGAAACAAGGAGAAAAATGATCAAAAACGCCAAGTCTGGAAAACTAAGGATTGACGGTAAATATACCTTTATATCACCCGATTTATATGCCTTCTGTGAGAAATTGATTCTGAAATCAGAGAACCCTATAGGATTGCTTAACAATAACGAAGTTTATTGTTCTTTGTATAAAGACAACGTATTGCTTGACTGTCTTAGAAGCCCCCATCTCTATCGTGAGCATGCTTTAAGAAGAAATACAGTGAATGAAGAAAAGAAGAGATGGTTTGTAACGAAGAGTCTTTATACAAGCTGTCATGATCCTATTAGCAAACTCCTTCAATTCGACTGTGATGGTGATAAAGCTCTAGTATGCCAGGACGAAACGCTGGTCGAAGTTGCGGCAAGAAATATGAAGGGAATTGTTCCTCTTTATTATGAAATGAAAAAAGCAGATCCTGAGATACTAACTACTGAGTCTATCTATAATGGTTTAAATTCAGCTTATATGGGTGGGAATATTGGAACAATAAGCAATAACATTTCTAAGGTCTGGAACAGTGAAGAGTTCGAGTTAGATGTGATCAAGAAGCTTTGCATGGAAAATAACTTCACTATCGACTTTGCCAAGACACTGTATAAACCTAAAAGACCTAAAGAAGTTTCTGAGAACATTAAGAAGTATACAAGTAAGAAAGTGCCATTCTTTTTTATTTATGCTAAGGACAAAGATGATGATGAGGTAGAGAAGATAAATAATTCTGTTGTAAACAGAATTGGAAGAATTATTCCTAAGAAACGCTTGAATTTTAAAGCAGCCAATGTAGGTCATTTTGATTATAGAGTATTAATGAGTGGAAAGTCGCATGAAGATCATTCAGAGTTAAAAGAGAAAATAATTGAAACATATATTAAAAATGATAAAAACAAGCGATTTATAGAGTTTAAGCCAATTGAAGATGATATGACGGGCGACAATCTTTATCCATATAAAGTAATCCGTGACGAGCATTTGAAAATTACTGATGACTTATCATATATAGTAGATATTTTGGTGGATTATCTTTATGATCAGAAAAAGAGTAAGTATAAGGCTACTTTATGGTCGAGTTTTGGTGACATGATCATAAAGAATATCAATAGTAATCTTAGGGATGGCACAATGCAATGTGAAAGTTGCGGAGAAAGAGTTGTAATAACAGGTAACCGCATGAGATATTGCAAAGCTTGTGCAGAAAGAAATAAACGAGAAAGAACGAAAGAAAGAGTTCGGAATTATAGAAGTAAAAATAATTATATATAATATAGTAACGTTCTTTGGTGTTTCTGTTTTCCTTATGTATCAAGGGGTTTTAAGAGTTTGAGATATGTTATTACAGGCGGAAAAACGAAAAAAACCTTGGTACATAAGGCTTTGTTCAAAAAAGGATAATGGTGTTTAAGGGAGAGGATGCAAACTGTTGTACAAATCAAAAGAAATCGTCTTTCTTCTAAATTTGAGGTAGAAACAAGTAACCGCACAAGATATTGCAAAGCTTGTGCGGAAAGAAATAAACGAGAAAGAAAAAAGAAAGAGTTAGAACTATATAAATAAAAATAAGAATTATATATTGAGTAACGTTCTTTGGAATCTTTGTATCCCTTATGTATCAAGGTTTTTTATGGATTTAAGATATAGTCTTTCAGGTGGAAAAACGAAAATATCCTTGATATATAAGTCTTTATTCAAAAAAGGATAATGGTGTTTAAGGGAGAGAATGCAAACTGTTGTACAAATGATTCGAAACAGATACTAAATAAATATCTATCTTATAGCACATCTGAGTATTGGGATGAAGCGATGGAAGTTCTAGCTTCCGAAGACGAGAAGATTGAAAAAAGTGCCAGGAACCAAAAACGAAAACTTAATGACAACAACATTAAAATGATGGAAAAATAATTTTTTGAGCAGCATTGCCAATTAAAAAGGTATTGGCTTCTCCTATTCTGATCAATTAAAAATAGGGCAAAGTAAAAATTTAAACTACCTGAAAGGAGGTGATTATATTGGGGGTTAGAAAGCAATACAAGTATACCAGCTTGATTTGAAGAAATTGAATGAGTCTGATTTTCTTGGACAAAAGAGGAGAATTATTATCGAAAAGGACAAATTGTGAATTGAATATCCTTGAAGAGCATTGGCTATACAACTTCAATCTGCAATTTAGGGTGTGAGCTGTTGAACAAATTTGAGAATCTAAGTAAAGATAAAGAGACGATAATGCAAAAACTAGCAACCTCTCAGAATCTTTGTAAAGCTTTAAAGTATTCTAATGATAATTTTCTGGATATGCCAGACATTGAGGACACATCCGAATTATTTTATGAAAAACTGTATCCTTATCCTAAAGTCCCGTCCATTGAAGATACCCAAAATGCTTTTGTTACGATTGAGTTCAAAGATTACCGTAAAACAAGCAACCCATTATTCAAGTCAGGTTTAATCTACATTCATGCTTTTTGCCATGTGGATAAAATAAGAACAGATCATGGTCTTAGATATAATTTGATGATATCTGAGATCGATAAAACCCTGAATAATATTCGGGGGCTTGGTTTTGGTAAACTGGAATTCAATAAAATGGATGAGTATTATGTGAATGAGAAGTATATGGGAATGGATGTTGTTTATAAGGTATGTGAATTTAATTGACTTTAAATAAAGAAGATATCGAGCTTAAACTTATTGCAAATGTTCCAATAAGTATAGAGGGAGCCCCCGACCTAGTTCTTCCGTCCTTTAGGACTGTAGCTGAAAGGGATTTATCTAAATATTACCAGTATTTATCCGTTCTATTGATTAATAAAGATATATTTAACAAGGAGTTTGACGACGATCGCATCACTAATTTCGATGTGTTCTTTTCTAATTGCTACCATAGTTTAGAGTTCAGAGAGTTGGCATTCGACGGACTACATTTGTTCTTCTTAGAAGAGCCAACATTACATGAAGGTGAAACAGATGTTTCTATTAAATTCTCAACTGGGTTTATCAACAGAAATAATTTTGATGATATTCAATATATATTGAAACTTGCCCATCATATTAAAAATGAGAATAAACCTGAATTTAAAGCCGCAAACTCGAAGGCTCAAGAAATGATTGATATGATTTTTAGGAATAGAACAAAACAGCCTCCTAAAAAAGAGAAGATCGATTTGATGAGTATGGCAACAGGGCTAGGCTGGAAGTCTAATGGGATTTCTATACGAGAAGTCTTCGACTTATCCATTTATCAAATCTACAATGGATTCTTTTCCACAAACAACATTGATAACTATGAACACACAATTTCTGGTATTTATGCCGGAACCATAGAAAGTAAAAATATTAAATTGCCTGATATCCATTGGGCTAACAAAATTGATAATTAATTTGGAGGAATTTATACATGACAACACCTAACATTTGGGCTATTAAAGAGGTTGCACTTGCTACATTTTATGATTTGAAAACCGGGAAAGCAAAAGTTCAACTTCAAAACTTGAAAACTGCGGGTATTGAGAATACCGGAGAAACAAAATACGCTGTCGGCGGACGTGGGAATTCTAAAATTGTTGCTTTTTCGAGTACTCGTGGAGGAAAAGTGACTCTACAAGATTGCGTATTTACAAATGAAGTTATTGCAATGATGACAGGTAATGATATCAAAAATGCTGCAACAAAAGTCATTCAGAGAGAAGAGCTTGTGGTTTCCGGTAATAAAGCAACTCTTGCCCATACACCGGTACAAGCTACGGCTGGACTGATCAGTGTATATAAACTGAATCCGGATGGAACCCATGGTGAAGAGCTTGTACATACTACAGCTACCTTGGTAGCAAGTAAATATACATTGGCTGAAAAAGTACTTACATTCTTCACAGGAGATCTAGCAGACGGAACTGAAATTGTAGCGTACTATAAGGTTGCTACGGATGCTACAGCTAAAACCATTACCGTATCTTCTGATAAATTTGCCGGTTCATACAAGGTCGTCTTGGATTGCCTCGTACGTGATACTGTGAATGAGGAAGATTATGCTGCACAGATTGTTATTAATAAAGCTAAAATGGAAGATAACTGGAAGATTGATACTAGTGCTGAGGGTGATCCTTCGGTATTTGATATTCCACTTGAAATTTTGGAACCTGCAAAGAGTAGAGAAATGTACACAATGGTTATTTACAATGATTCGACATTGATTTAATAAATAGGAAGCTTTAAGGGAGAGGTAGCCAGTGAGCTATCTTTCCCTTTTTTTAAGACATTAGCTAGAGCTTTCTTGATTTATGTGGAAAGAGGACTGTAACCAGTGTCTTAGAGACACTTTTAAAATATGAAGTTAAAAAAGGAGATATAAAAAATGGCTAAACTTACGACTGCGAAAATTAATAAAATCAACAAAGAACTTGATAAGAAGCGGAAGATTTACATCCTTGAAGATAATGACGAAGTCAACATTAGTGTCACTTTTAAAGATGCAGTAGTGGATAAATTGGTATTGGATTATATCTCTATTTTAGAGGAAGTAAGTAAAAGTTCCGAGTTGACTGATGAAATAATTCGCGGAACGATAGCTGTTTTGAATTTGCTTATTCTTAGAGAATTTTCTGATGTTCCGACGATTTCAAAGAAGGTAGTTGAGATCCAGAAACTTATAGATATCACATATGTTCTATATAACACCGGCATAATGGATGCAGTTATGGAACAATTTGATCCGGCACAAGTCAAGAAAGTGCATGAGAAGCTTGAGAAGGTCAGCAAGCGTGCTGGAGAGCTTATAGGTGAAATGGCAATCCGAGCAACATTGGACGATGCGAAGAATGAGGAGCTTTCATAAGAGGATGTGAATGTAATGGCAGATGGGCGATTAGCATTAAAAATACAGGAGAGCTTAGACTTAAACGCCAGTTCGAAAGCTATAAATGAAGTGATAATAGCATTAAGTGAATATCCTTCTTTGAAAAAAATAAATAAGATAAATATCAATCAGACGCTAATTAATTTACTGAATAATGAATTAAAAAGTGCAGTGAGTGATAGAAGGGAGGAGAGATATTGAGTATCCCAATTAAGAGTTTACTTAATTTTGTTGGTGTGGATATTAAGGAAGATTTTATTGCTAAGCAATTAAAAGAAGGAATTACATATGTTAATGAGCTAAATAAGTCCCTTACAAAATTGTCTACAGTTTATATGAAAGGGCAAAGTGAAATCCAACAGTACGCCTCTAAATTTAGCAATCTAGGTATGGTGATGGGCATCACAACCAGTGAAATTGCAAAAGGAGCAGTCGAATTAGCAAATCAAGGCTTCAATGAAGAGCAGATGTTTAGCCGATTGGAATCGGCAGCGAAATTTGCTGCAATCAATAATCTTGAATTTAGTACAAGCGCACAGACTCTTAATGATACTGTCAGTTCAATGAATGTAGATCTTGATCGGGCAGCGGACGTATTTAGTTATCTAGGCGATGCTACAGCTGCAGGAGCAGATGACATTGGGAAGGCCATGCAGAGTGTTGGGGGGACAGCACGAGCAGTCGGCATTGAATTTGAAAAGGTATCCTCATGGGTAGCTACATTATCGTCAAACACACAAGAATCTGCAGATGCTGTTGGTAACTCGATCAAGAATATCCTCGAACGAATGCAATCTTTCAAAGAAACTGGCCTTAATTCGACAGACGGCACAACAATAAACGATGTAGCAAAGGCGTTAGCAGAAATTGGGGTTGCATTCGAAAACGAAGGGGGGAATGTTCGGAATTTTGGTACAATACTTGATGAAATTGGCCTTAGATGGGATTCTATTAGCTCAAAGCAACAGGCTTATATTGCAACCACATTAGCAGGTTCCAATCAAAGTGCACAATTCGCAAGTTTGATGCAGAATTATGGTCAATCCGTCGATCTTTACAAAGGTTCACTAGATAGTGCTGGTATATCAACAGAGAAGTTCGGACTATATCAGCAAGGAACAGAAGCTCATATAAACACAATGAAGGCTGCACTTGAGGGATTGTGGAGCAGTATGTTTAAATCTGAAGATATTCGCAACGTAATTGATCTAATGACAGGTTTAGTTAATACTCTTAATCAAGTGGCCAATACCTTTGGTGGATTGCAAACAAGTGTTGGCGTAGCAACTACTGCTTTTTTATTTTTTAAACGGGCTACTCTTGCTACTAAAGTTGACAAATTATTCGAAAGTCTGGCTACTGCCGGTTTAGAGATGAGATCATTAACAATATTTTCTGAATTGTACACTAGATCTGCCACTTCTGCAAAATTGGCAACTTTAGGTCTGCAAACGGTACTTAGCGTGGGCTTCGTTGCCGTAATTACATTAGCAACGGTGGCAATCTCCAAATTAATTGCTGCCCATCAACAAGCCAAAGAAGAGCAGAAAGCTTTCGCTGAGCAGCAACAACACATTGCGAACTCTTGGTCTACCCAGTCTGCTAAGATAAACGCACTGGTTGGCGAGTATGAAAGGTTAAACCAACTCACACAAAATGGTATGGTATTTGCAGATGTTGAGCAAGAAAATAATTATCGCCAAATTGTTGAAGAATTAGCGACACTTATGCCTAACCTTGTAGAATCTATTGATGATAAAGGGAATAAACATCTAAAAAATGCTGACGCCATCAAAGAAGAGTTAATATACGCAGAAGAATTAGCGAAGCTTAATCAAAATCAAAAAGTCCTTGATGCCGAAAGTACGTTTAAGGAAAAGATAGATGAAGTTGAGAAATACGAAAAACAAATATCAGATTTGCAAGGTAAGATGGCACTCGGCGGTAATGTAATGGGCACAACGTTTAATCTATTTAACGAGTCTCAGTTGAATCAGATGGAAACAAAGATGTTGACATTACAGCAGAAGGTGGCAACCGCTTCTAACGCTCTAAGAGCAGATTTGGGCTCAATAGTTCAGAATATGCTTTCTCTCAATAAAGTCAAGATGGATGATGGTCTCACAAAACAAATTGATAAGATTACATCAAATCTGAGTCTCGAAGGATTGTCCCCCAAAGAGATAAATGATAAGGCTACTGTCATCGCTAGCTTAGCTACTAAACTAAATGGTCTCCAGATTAGCACTGATGAATCGGTTATTGAGCGAACAAAAGATGAAATAAAAGTATTAGGTACTGAACTCGGGTTAACAGATAATCGAATTAATCTATTTATTGCATCCATACTTGACGCGAAAGAAGCTTTGAAGCAACAAGCTAGTGTATTAGAGCCAATCGTCGATCGCTCTAAAGATGTTGAACAAGCAATGGCCGATTTGTCAAATGGTTTTACACAGGCAGTAGATAATGTGAGTCCACTTAATGCTGCCATCCAAAAACTCAAGCAAGGAAAAAGTTTAACAGCCGATGAAATTGCGAATCTTATGCAAAAAGTGGATGGCTTTAGCGAGGCAGTATCAAATGAAAATGGAGTTTTAAAGGTCAATGAAGCGGCTGTAATAAAACTCAGAGATGGTCATATACAAAGTTTTAAAGATATTCTCAAAGCAAAAGAAAGTCAAGTTGCAGGACTTGAAAAGGAAACAATTAAGGATCTTAAAAATTATGGTATACAGATCGAAGGAATTAAAAACGTAGCGCAAGCAATGGAAGCCCTCGCAAGTAAAAGAGAAGAAGTAGATAGAGATATTCGTACTGTTATGCGAGATCCTGAGGCCACGGACGAAACTAGAAGCTATTTAGCTGAAAAACAGCATGATAAGGCGGGTATCATAGCAGCTCAAAATACTTTGCAAATGATTGAAAAAGCTAAAGCGCAGAATGATAAATTAAAAAATTTATACTACGCAATGCTAACATCAGCGGGGAAAACGACAGATGCTAATGATAAACTTAAAAGCTCTAATGATAAACTTAAGGATTCTAATGATAAGCTTAATGATTCTTACACTGAAACTGTTGAAGTTCTAACCCAAGTTCAAGAGAAACTAAAAGAACTCCAAAAACAGCAAGATATAGAAGAAAGTCGTCGCAAAAGGATGCAAAAAAGCTCCAAAGAATACCAAGATTCAATTCGAGAGAGCATAAGACTAAAACAAGAAGAATTAAAATTAGTAGAGAATGCTGATCCGTCAGAGTTAGTTGCAAAAAAGGTTACGAGAACCGTCAATAATTCGGATACTACTTCTAATTCATCAGCCTCAACAGGGAATCAAGCTGGAACCAGTACATCTAACGCTTCATTAAATAAAATGTTTTCTGCTTTTTCTGGACTAGAAGGTAAATTTAAATATAGTCAAGATAAGTCTGGTGGAACGTATGGAGAGTTTGTTAAAGATGCTATTTCGGACTGTTCTCTATTTGTGCAACAAATGTTCAAGCAATTTATGGGGATTGACTTAGGCAGAGATACATCTGCTCAATTTAAAAAAGGAAAAACGATAAATAAAATAGAAGATTTACAGCCTGGTGACTTGGTTTTCTTTGATACCAATCCTAATAAAGCTAATGGACATGTTGGTATTTATAAAGGTAATGGTAAATTTGAACATGTTGGCCAAAAAACTGGATTGAGCGAACAGGATATTAATAATCCTTATTGGTCTAAAAGCTTCACTTCGGGCAAACGTGTTCTGAGTGATGATGTGCAATCCACATCAACCCCCACTTCTTCAAGTAATTCTAACGGAAAAACAACTGATAATAATGGTAAAATAGAAGCCCTAACACCAGAAGAATATAAGAAATCTGCTGAACAAAAAGAGAAAGATATTGAGCGACTTAAGAATGAGGGTTTTGATAGCGTAGAGGATTTATTAAGATCCATACAGTACAACGCTGACATCGCAGTCGAAGAACTAGAACGTTTAATCACTGCTTCTAAAAAAAGGCAAGAAAAGCTGGATCCTACTAGTGAAGAATTTAAAAAAGAAAATAAATATCAGGTTAATATCCAAAGTGGTATTCAAAAAATTAAAAATCAAGAAGCATTAGATTTAGACAAAGAAATTAAACGCTATGGAGTTAAATCAGATGATTGGCAAAAGTTAATTAAACAACTTCAGACTGAACGCTCAGACATTCAATCCGAAAAGTACAAGACACTTGTTGATAATCTTAATATTGATATTGATGCAACCAAAGAACATATTGATGAGATGGACAAACTAATTCAACAATCTCAAAAAAAAATGGCTCAATATGCTGAAGGGACACCCGAGTATAATAAAGAACTGAATTATCAGATTGAACTCAAGAAGAAACAAAAGAAAGAAAATGATGATCTAATAGTTTCTATTGAAAATCTGATGAAAAGTGAAAACTTAGACGCGGCAACTAAAAAGAATCTTAAAGCAATTCTTGATGATTTAAATCTTAAAGATTATACGGGAGATGTCAAAAATTTAAATGCAGAGCTGATAAAGTCTAAAGCTAAACCACTTGAGGATCGACTCGACAACTTGAATTATCAATATGATATTTCATCTACAAAGTTGAACGCGATGAGAGAAGGAACTGCTGAGTATAATGCAGAGATGAAAAATCAGATTGCTATTATTAAGCAATCCAAAGAAGAAATCAAAAAGTTATTTGAATATTATTCTTCTCAAGCAAATAACCAAGAACTACTCCCTACTGATCGAGAAGAATATCGTAAAAAAGCAGAAGACATGGTTAAGCAGGGAATAGACCAAGAAGACAAGCTGAAGTCTATCAGAGAAAAATATGCAGATAATGTAATTGAAAAGTACAAGAGGGTGCTTCAAGAGCAGCAAAAGCTTAGAAATGCTGCTTTTGACAAAGAAAAAGAAGCTGAAGATGCTAGACATAAAACACGGATTGAGAATTTAGATAAGGAAATGTCTAGATTTGAGGAAGTTATCAATGCTCAAATCAAGTTGATGGACACTCAAGACACTACGGATGATTTTAACGAAGAGTTAAATAAGAAAATAGCATCTCGTGCTAAACTGCAAACTAGGTTAGACGAGCTTTCCAAAGATGACTCTATAGAGGGTCGGGCTAATACTAAAGAATTACAAGAACAAATTGCAACTCAAACAGAAGAAATTGAACGTTTTAAACTTGAACGCGAAAGAACTCTTCGTAAAGACAATCTACAAAAGCAGTTGGAAGACAAGAGGAAAACTGTAGATACCGAAAAAGAAATTGAAAACGATAAGAATACAAACATTATTAAGAATTTGGAATATTTAAAAAAACAGAATGATGAGTATTATGACGGTTTATTGAATGATGAAGAGAATTTTTTCAAAATGAAGCAGAATCTCATGAGCGAAGATACGATCCTGATTCAGGGTGAATTGGATAAGATTAAACTTGCTTACGATCAATTCTTTAAAGAATTAGAACAAAACTCTGCAGGCTATGCTGAGAAGATGAAAGCAAACTTAAAATACTCTATCGATCTAGACAGTAAGTACTCGGAAAGTTTTCCAATAGACAATAAACCAAGTTCTTCTGGTGAAACAGGCAATGTAGTTGTACAACCTGAGACCAACACACCTTTAGAATCAATGAGAAATCGGAATGCTGCCTGGGCTGAGTATCTGGAAAACAAAGTAAAAGCAGAAAAATTACTTGGAGAAATGAAAGGGCTTGGGAAGAATTCATCTGAATACAGTGCAAAGCAAAAGGAATTACAAGAATTAAATGATAAAAATCAAGAATATCGTGACAGATATGGATTTCAGGATGGTACTTCTGATCAATTAAAGAAAAAGGTGTTCTCTGCCGAAACAGGTGGGATGACCCCTGCAAGTATGCCCACAGAAGGTAAATTTCTTTTGGCTCACGAAAAGGAACTTGTCTTGAATGAGTCTGACACATCCAGATTATTGGATACTGTCAATGTTGTTAGAGATATTTTTGCAGGATCTAAAGTTAATCTAAGCAATTTACTGTCTTCAATAATTAGACCATTTTCTCCCGCGCCAAGCGCTGTTGTTTCTTCGGGAGGAATAAATGTTAATGTGACGATTGAAAAAATGGTTGGCGATGAGACAGGTGCGAAGAAATTCTTTGACATCGTTCAGCAAAATTTAAAACGAGGAATTAAATAAATGAAAGGTGAGATTTCATATCTCACCTTTTTATATTTTTAGGTGGTGAAGAATTGCCAATAAGGGATAGCTTATATTTTATATACGATGGAATTGAAAGTTTGGATATGGGTATCGTTAATGTCAATATGGAAACAGGAATGTTGGAAGAGAATTTTCTGCCTGAACAAACAATTAATGAAACGACGATTAGAGGAAATGATACTCCATATTTTATTGAACAAAAGAAAACCCCATTTAAAGTTAATCTAACATTTGCATTTGTTGATAACTTTGATGAAGGGAAATTAGAAGAAGTCTATCGGTGGCTTGGAAAGCAAACGTATTATAAACCTATGGTTTTGTCGAATGATTGGAATAAAGTGTATTACCTTTTATATACTGGGGAGCCGAGACTCTTGCACAACTCTCTTAAAGAAGGATATGTGACTATCGAAATGAGAAGTATTAGTCCTTATACCTATTCTCCGGTATATCAACCTGAATGGTTAGACTGCTCATCAAATAATGCAAATGGTATGGAATTTGTGGTGGAGAATAAAGGTGGATTGATTTGTAAACCTCAGATTAAGATCCAGAAAATAGGCGATGGAGAAATTAGTATTGTTAATGAGTCAAACAGAGGGAAGACATTCCGAGTTGTCAATCTAGTTAATAATGAAACTATTGACATTGACTGTGAGAAAGAAGATATAGTTTCAGATATTTCGTTAAATTATCATTTTGACGACACTTATGGAGCGTTCCCTTCGTTTGTGACTGGATATAACTATTTAAGGATATATGGAAAATGTAAGATTCAATGGAGATACCAGTTTGTAAATTAGGGGCTGAAGATTTGATCGAACAAATAAATACAGAGATTATTAAACCAAAACTCTTTTTGTGCAGACCAGATAAGAAGACTATTGCAAGACTTCCCGAAGTACATAATAACATTACTCAAAAAATCTACAATGGATCATTAAATGAATTGAGCTTTAAAATACCGCTAATGTTAACTGAGTTAGATGGTTTAGTTAAAAATAAACATATTGATCTTTTGAAAGAACATTATCTTATAAGATTTGAAAAAGGAAATTATAAAGAATATTATGTGATTGATAAAATTCCGAAAGCGTCCAATGAAGATGACAGCGTAACTGTTGAATGCCTCAGTTATGGCTATAGTCTAGCTTCCAAATTGATAAAAAATTATAATGTGGAATCCTATACTTTAAGTCAAATACTTTCTGATCTGCTAAAGCAAACCGTATGGAAAATTGGTTATGTAGATGCTTCGTTTGATTTGAAATATAGAGCCATTAGTTTTACAGGTAATGTTCTTGAAGGCATTCAACAAGCCGCCGACAAATTTAACGCTTTAATTGTTTGGGACACCATTAATCAAAAAATACATTTCTATAATCCAAATAACTACGGAAAAAACAAAGGATTCACAACTAAATTTGGAATGTTGATGCAGAGTCTAAATCATGAATTAAACTTTGATGAATTTTGCACTAGGCTTAAGCTATTTGGTAAAGAGGGAATCTCTATTCAATCGGTAAACCCTTTGGGAACAAACTTCATCCAGGATTTTTCCTATTTTATTTATCCATATCAAAAAGATAATTCGGGTAAGCTTATTAAGCATAGTGACTATATGAGTGATGATTTATGTGAAGCATTAATCAATTATAGTACTCTTTATGCTGCGAAACAGAATGAGTACACAGGTCTCCTAAATCAGATGACAAGTAGTCGCGCTATTCTTGATACCAAAGAAACTGAACTTAGTCAATTAAAGACGCAGCTTTATATTATTGATGATAATTTAGCAACAGCCAACGCCACAGGTGGTGACACAACGCAAATTAAAATTAATAAAACAAATATGGAGACACAAATTAAAAATAAGGATAATGAAATTAGTGCTACTAAAGCTCAGATTATCTCTATTCAATCTAGTATGGATATTTTGTCAAATTCATTGAAAATGGAAAATAACCTTACAGACAAACAGCTCACCGAATTGAATCCTTTCATTATTGAAAAGGAATTTAGCGATGATAACTATTCTGATGCTAAAACGCTACTAGCAGATGGGAAAATTGAATTTGATAAAATTAGAGAACCAAAGATTGTTGCAAAAGTATCTTTAGTTAATTTTTATGAGATTATGACGGAGAGTCATAACTGGGAGAAACTTAATATTGCGGACATTGTGACGGTTAAACATGAACGTCTGGGTATTGGCATTCAGGCAAATGTGTCTCAGATTGATTTTGATTATGAGAACAGCACAATTGATGTCACTGTTTCAAATGCGAGAGATTTATTGACCGACGAACAAAGATTCATGAAGAACTATTATAAGTCTATAAGTAGCTCAAACACTGTCGATATCAAAAGTAAGAGCTGGGATCGAGCCAAAGCAACCGCAGATGAAACTACAAAGTTACTGAATGAAACATGGGATGCAGTAAAGCATGATATTGTGGCGGGAGTAAACGAATCAGTAGAAATATCACGTAAAGGTATCATTATTAGAGATCCAAACGACCCCCAAAAACTGTTGGTTATGCAACATGGGCAAATAGCATTATCTCAGGATAACGGAAATACTTGGAGTACGGCCATTCTACCAGATCGAATTGTTGCTGAGCGTATTGCAGGTCGTCTGATTATGGGGAATAAGTTGTCTATAAGTGATGACGCTGGCACATTTACTGTAGAAGGGAATCTATTAACGATTAAAGATCCAGCAGGAAACATTCGGGTGCAGTTGGGTGGGTATAATCCTGGTATGTATGGTTTGAAGATTGTTAGTAGACAAGGGGATATTGTACTTAATGAGGATGGTATTGTACAAACAGACTCCATACAATTAGCAGATAATGTTGATAGTACACATGGATTAAAACTTAAATTCTATATTGATGATGGAATGATTAGCATTAGAAAGGTCGTACTTAACTTTAGTCTGGAGAGATTTAGAGCGTATAGTAAGGGTGCTTCTGCTGGAGGAGGTTCCATTACTACAACTCAGAATGGTAATGGGTACTCTATAGATGGAAATGGAGCTATCGTTCAGAATGGGCATTTGGTTGCTGGGGGAATGATAGTTAGCGGATTTTCTGTATCTGGGATGGCTCAGCCTTCTGGGGGAGGTACATATTATACAAGTAGTGAAGGCAGTCATAATCATGGTGGCTCCGCAGGTAGTCATAATCATGGAAACTCAGCTAATTTAAATTATGCGCCCCCAATATCTTCAGATGGTAGCCACAGCCATCAGACAACCATCCCTCCTCACAGTCACGATGTTTTAAGTCACTCTCATTTTATTGATCATACTCATACAATAAGTATTCCAGCTCATAGCCATGACATTAATTACGGCATTTATGAGAGTAGCTTCGCATCAGGTGTAAATATCTTTATTGATGGGGTTCATCGGAGCGGTGCATACTACGGGTCGGAAAATAGTGTGGATGTAACCCAATGGATCACCACTAAAGGGTGGCATACGATTGAGTTAACATCTACACAATTAGGAAGAATTAATGCGGGACTATACCTGAAGACTTTTGTTGGCTTCTAGAAAACACTACAGTTCCCAAGTTCCTACTGGGACTAGGACTGAGTAGAATTTAGGTTTAGTAGATAAGCTAAGATCCATATTCAATGCTCGACCAATTTCACCTCGAGGTAAATAGTTTAAATTGTGATAAGTGATTGGTTGAGCGTTTAATTTTGTGTTTTTACCGTGAAAAGGATTCGGTATGCACCTTAGTCTACAATGGAACGGCTTTTATCTTAAAGGGTGAAGGGGGTGAGGAAAATGAAGACACTGTCACTACTGACGATGTTTTGATACGTAAGACGTTCAACTCTGCCAGTAGTTCCAGCACTCAGGCCTACAAGCCATGGGTTTGTTATTAGAGGTTTATTGGAAGAATACTAGATGATGACGAGAGAACTGAATGGAATTCTTGGATATAAAAATAAACCACGTTTTCATTGGCGTGTTTTTTCATATCCATGCTTACCATGTGAAATTAGGCCATTTGTATAAATGGTTTTTTTGTTCCCCCACTCCGTTCTCACCATTGTATGAAAAAAATTAAAATAAGGAGTGAATAAATGTCGGCATTCGATTATCAAAATAGCACCATAACAAAATATCGCGTGGGAACAAGTTCTGACCCATATATAGATATAACAGAGTCTAAGAAAGTCTTCAATGGAGTGTTGCAGCTTAATGAAATCCCAGTTGCTTTAAACAAAGTTAGAATATCTGGTTATTTTGAAGTACCTACTTCTGAGAACAACAATCTAGCCGTTAATGAATATCGTGTTGATTATAACGAAGGTTTAGTATATTTCCATTCTTCCGCTGAAGGTAAGTCGTTAACTGCGATTTATAAAGGCAGAGGAAATCATTATGTTAGTTCTGCAAGAGTATGGACTGTAGAGCAAGATGGAAATGTAAAGCAAACACTAAAAGATTTTGTAGATAAAAGTAATGAAAAAATAATTGAAATTGATGGAAAAATTGCTGAATCTAAAATTGCTACGGATAAAGCTAATGCTGCTGCAACTAATGCCAATGATAAGGCAAACTTGGCGAACAATGCAGCTACAGCAGCAAATACTGCTACAGCCCAAGCAAACGCAGCAAGAGATGCGGCTAACAACGCTGCTACTAATGCTAACACAAAAGCTGATCTTGCAAATACTGCTGCTACTGCTGCTAATATTGCGAAGGCAAATGCCGATAATGCTGCGGCAGGTGCTATATTAGCAGCAAATACAGCCAATACAGCAACAGCGCAAGCTAATGCAGCAAGAGACGCGGCTAACGAGGCTAAGACTAATGCAGATACCGCTACTCGTGGTGCGAACACGGCAAGAGATGCTGCTAATTTGGCAGCTACTAATGCAAACACTGCTAAAACCAATGCAGATACAGCAGCTACTAATGCCAATACAGCAAGAGATAAGGCAAATCTAGCGGCTACTAATGCAGATACAAAAGCGCTATATGCTACACAACAGGGGGATTATGCTAAGAGTGCAGGGGATTCTTTAGTTCATAAGGGAGATTATAGTGCATCTACAGCTTATTTTGTTAGAAATCTAGTTTACTATAGCGGTTCTACATATATGTGTGTATTAAATACTACCGCGGGAACTGTTCCAACCAACACAACTTACTGGAGAAAAATTGTAGCATTTAACTGGAAAGGAATCTACTCAATTGCCACTACGTATCAATATGGTGATTTTGTTGTTGATTCTTCCAACCAAAAGCTATTTATGTGTGTTAAAGATGGGACATTAAATATTCCAATTACAACAGCTGCAAATTGGAATCTGATTGTGGATGTGTCTGAGTCTATTTCAAATGCTAACACAGCAACAACTAACGCAACTAACGCAGCAACTAATGCTAATACAGCAGCTACTAATGCGAACACAGCAAGAGATAAGGCAAATCTAGCGGCTACTAATGCGGATACCGCAAGAGACAATGCAAATATTGCTACTGGAAGTGCAAATGCAGCAAGAGATAAAGCTAATATAGCTGCGACCAACGCAGATGCTGCAACTACTAACGTAAATGCTGCTATTACTAATGCAAACAGTGTAGCAAGTAGAACTACATTCATGGGGGACTATAGTACAACAATAACATATTATCCAAATAACATTGTGGCTTATGGTGGATCGAGTTATATGTGTACTGTCCAAGCGTTGAATAAGATACCTACTAACACTGGATTTTGGAGACTTCTCGCTAAAAAAGGACAAGATGGAAATGGTTTTGGGACATTAACAGAAGATCAGTTCATATTGTCGAAGGATGAGCCTAATGTAGCTAATCCTTTTTTTTGGTTGGAAGACTTGTCTGATAGTGCTTTACAATATATCGGATTAATTATTGCCAATGCTTCTACGAAAAAGGGTGAAGCAGAAATATATTTTGAAGAAGATGAACAAAAATAATAAGTATCTTGGGGGCTATTGAATGACACAAAAAAATATACAAATGAAATACAATAACGGATCTGATTGGGATGAATTATTTCCAAAAACGAAATCGACATTAGTTACATTGAACAGTGGGAAAACTATCGAAGATCATGTGATGGATACCATTTCTCATATTACAGCTGCAGAAAGACTATCGTGGAACGCAAAAGTTACACAAGCTGATATTGATAGTGCTATTAAAAAACTAGTGGGTGCTGCTCCAGCTGTCCTGGATACATTAGAAGAAATCGCAATTGCATTGGGCAAAGACCCCAATTTTGCAGCTACTATTGCTACTCAATTAGCATCAAAAGTTGATAAAGTAGCAGGGAAAGATTTATCGGCTAATGATTTTACAAATACTCTAAAAACAAAATTAGATGGTATCACTGATGGGGCAACGAAAGTTCAATCAAGTACTAATGGTAAAATAAAAATAAATGGTGCCGATGTGGATGTTTATATTCATCCTATTGGAACGAACCCTCACGGAACAACAAAAGCTGATGTGGGACTTGGCAATGTAGAGAATAAAAGTTCGGCTACAATTCGTGCTGAATTAAGTACAACTGATGTAAATGCAGCTTTAGGGTTTATACCTACGAAGACAACCAGTGGTAATGATGCATCTAAACCAACTGCTACGGGAAGTAAAGCTATGTATATAGCTGTTGACACTGGTAAGATCTACCTCGACAATGCATCTGGTACGTGGCTGCTAGTCGGTGGTGGTGGTACTGTAAATTGGTCTAGCTTAACTGGTACACCAGTTACTTTGGCTGGATATGGTATCACAGATGCTACTCCTTTAAGTCACGTTGGTACGGGAGGAGCAACACATGCTACTGTAACAACTACAACAGCAGGATTTATGTCTGCCGCAGACAAGACGAAACTTGATGGTATAGCCACAAGTGCAAACAACTATGTTCATCCATCTGGTGACGGTAACTTGCATGTACCAGCGACAGGGACATCAAGCAATGCAAAAGTCCTGAAATCTGGTGCTACGGCAGGAAGTGCAGCTTGGGGTAATGTTGATTATTCTGAAGTAACGGGTAAGCCAACTACATTTGCTCCATCTGCGCATACTCATAACGCAACTGATGTAGTCGAAAGTTCAACTAAACGATTTACTACTGATGCAGAGAAGAGTATTTGGGGCGGTAAATCGAAAGTAACGGTTGGTACGGTTTCACCAACAGACGCTGATGTGTGGTTTCAAGAAGTATAATGGGAATAGTGAATTCAAAGGGGTATTAATTAATGACAGAAAAAAATATATTGATAAAAAAACATAATGGATTGGATTGGGATAACATTTATCCTGTAACGAAGGGAAACAACGTTGTCCTCACAAGCGGAGGTAGTGTTGAGGATAAAATCAAACAAATTGAAGGTGTAGTTACAACATCTAAAAATGGGTTAATGCTAGCTTCAGATAAATCTAAACTTGATGGGATTGCCGCTGGAGCAAACAACTATGTCCATCCGGCAACACATCCAGCATCTATCATCACACAGGATGCTTCAAATAGATTTGTCACTGACACAGAAAAATCAACTTGGAACGCTAAAGAGACTCCGGCTGGCGCACAGGAAAAAGCGAACGCAGCGGTTACAGCAGTAAAAGCTGACTATATCCGGCAGCCGGGATATGCAGCCACTAGTGGTACAGCTATAGCTTATAACGCGGCTCTAACTCCAGCGCCAACTTCAATACCGGATGGATTCGGTATTACTATTGTTCCGCACGTAGCCAATGGAGCTAACCCTACCCTAAGTGTTAACGGCCTTGCAGCAGTGCCTCTTAAAGATCAAAAAGGCGTAGCTTATGCAGCGGGTAAATTACTTGTTGGCAAGCCTTATACTTTCCGACGTGTGGGTACGGATTTTTTGGCAGATAGCGCGGGTGGCTCCGGTAATGCAGTAGCCGGGGATATTCGCGCGGGGAGAACAGCGGCTACTGATGCGGGAGATATCACAGGTACACTCCCGGTTCAAACGGGAGGTACGGTTACTCCGGGGGCCACAGCGGTTGTCAAGCCAGCCGGGATATATGATACAGCGATTGCTGTTGAGGCGGTAACTGTCCCAGCTGATAAGGTGCTAGAAGATACAACAATTGCCGGAACTAAAGGAACCATGAAGAACATGGCAGGAAGCACGGCGGCACTAACGGTGTCGGCAACAGCTGGACAGCTTTCTGCTATGATCCCTCTAGGTGCATACCAGACTAGAGGTGGACAGATCGCGGGTGCGTTAATCACTCACGCTGATGCTAACTTTCAAGCTGCTAACATCATGAGTGGTAAAACTGTATTGGGCATGAAAGGGACAGCGACAGCAGACGCGACAGCCACAGCCTCCGATATGCTAACGGGGAGATCAGCCTATGTTAATGGAGTTAACGTCGCTGGAACAATGCCAGAGATAACCTCTGCGGCAGATTCTCCCGAAGGTATTGGGATATGGCCTGATGGTGGCTTGGCTGTATACCCAAGGAAAGGCTATCGGAAGGGAGGCATGGGTGCGGGAGAAATAAAAGTATCTACAGCCCAATTACAGGGATTGCAGCCATCAATACATCCAAACAACATCTTAGGGGGCGCTTCTATTTTCGGAGTAGTCGGAGGGATCCCGAATAGAAGTGCGGAAAACCATCACATGCCAGCGCAACAATATACAGTGTGGCCGGGAGATACAACCTTCTTTCAGCCTCCACGGGGGTACTACAGTGGGGAGAGTTGGGTTGTTGCAGCAACACCACATCTTAGAACTGAAAATATCCGAGCTGGTTATAACATATTGGGTGTAGGTGGGAGCTTACAGCCTAAATACTACGCAAAGGGAACAACGTATGTTTCACAAAAAGATCTCGGTGTTTATGGTATTGGGTTCCGTCCGTTCGGTTTTGTCTTGTATATGGAACCTCCTTTGAGTCACTATTTTATTTTTTATTTTGCTTGTGGACGCGAATATCCATTTTCAGGTAATGGAACGGCTATGGGTGGTGGGTATGCAGCTGAACATTATCTTCATGATAACGGATTTTCAGCCACTAGTTATTACAGTCAATTTGGTGCAGGAACGTATACGTGGGAAGCTTGGGGATAAGAAGAGAGAAGGGAGAAGGGCAATGCAAATAGGACGCAGATTATATTATGAGTTGGCAACAGGTAACATCATTCAAGACACCGGAGAGAGATCCGGTGATGTTGTAGAGACAACACAAGAACAGGATTTTGCAGCTTACAGGGCACTAGCAGAGAGAACCCCGGAAACGGTAGGAGTGCTAGAGCTAGAATATGGTGAGTACCGCGAGGACTTTGCAAGGAGTAACGGATACCGATTCAATTTAAAGACATTGGAGATTGAGTTCAGCTATCCTGATCCTAACGAGACAGAGCAGCCGCAGGAGCCAGTATATGAAAAACCGCTAAGCGTACAAGTGGCTGATTTGTCACTAGATCTAGCAATGACTCAGGTTGCGCTTGCGGAAGCATACGAGGAGTTGCTATCATCTCGGACGGAGACCACGAGCCTACAGCTCGCGCTCGTTGACGTGTATGAGCAACTGTTAGAGATAAAAGCGTAAACGGAGCCACATTCCTATGGAGGTTCTTTTTTTATGCCCTGAAAGGGGGTGCGATAATGGTTACAGTATACGTATCTTTGATTATTAAGGAATATAAAACCTACGAGCAAGTTCCGGCTAGCTTGAAAGCTGCTGTGAAAGAAGAATTAGGAAAAATCGGTATGGTACTAACGGCAAGCCGCTGAAAGCAACTCCGGTTGTTTAGCACCACAAAAAGGTCTGACTTTTATGTTGCCCTCGGATCTCCGGGGGCTATTGAATAACGGATCTGATTGGGATGAATTATTTCCAAAAACTAAATCATTGCTACTCAATTAGCTTCAAAAGTTGATACAGTAGCAGCTAAGTATATAACTGTTGACACTGGTGAGATCTACCTCGACAATGCATCTGGTACATCGCTACTAGTCGGTGGTGGAGGTGCTTAACTAGTACACCAGTTACTTTGGCTCGATATGGTATCACAGATGCTACTCCTTTAAGTCATGTTCGGACGGTTTCACCAACAGACGCTGATGTGTGGTTTCAAGAAGTATAATAGCAAAAGTGAATTCGAAAGGGATGTTAATTAATGGCTGAGAAAAATGTATTGATAAAAAAACATAATGGATTGGATTGGGATAACATTTATCCTGTAACAAAAGGAAACAACGTTGTCCTCACAAGCGGAGGTAGTGTTGAGGATAAATTCAAACAAATTGAAGGTGGAGTTACAACATCTAAAAATGGGCTAATGTTAGCTTCGGATAAATCAAAACTCGATGGCATTGCCGCTGGTGCAAACAACTATACCCATCCAGCAACCCATCCAGCATCTATAATTTCTCAAGATACATCCAACCGTTTTGTTACTGATGCAGAAAAAACAACTTGGAATTCTAAAGCGTCGACTGCTGTTGCGACAACTGGAGCAAACGGTTTAATGAGTTCTGCTGATAAAGTAGCTTTAGCTAACAATACTGGTTTTGGTACTACTACTGGAACTCCAACTGCATATACTCTTGCCTTATCTCCTGCACCAACAGCTTTAGTTGCTGGATTACGTTTCAGTTTTGTAGCGCACACAGCAAGCGGTAGCAACCCAACGATTAACCCAAATGGTTTAGGTGCGAAGTCCATTTTGAAGCCAAATGGTTCCGCTGGAAAACTCTCTGCTCTTGGAGTGTACACAGTTATTTATAGTGGAACGTCTTTTATATTACAGGGTGAAGGGGGTGAGAATGAAGGAACCGCTAAAGCTGAGGATGTTTTAATCGGTAAGACCTTCCAAAGTGCTGAATCTCCGACTCTTAATGTAGGAGCCTTAGCGGATGGTTCGGGATTGACTTTACCCGGAGTAAATACGAACTCACAAGAAAAGTTCATTCGAGTGAGACCTAGCAGCATTGGTGGAAATACTAAGGGAGTCGTTGACCTAAACACAATGTTCGAAGTTAGCATACCAACTTTGTTGGCAAGCAATATCAAAGATGGTGTAATCATTGCCGGGGTTAGAGGTACGTATGTTGCTCCTCTAACAAGGCCGAGAGTATGGCGAGTGGATGACTTATACCGAGACGACGAAGTTGTCAGCTCGATAAACGCAATGGACTTTGGATTCACTGGTAGAATAAACGGTCAAACCGAAGACTTCATTATTAGATGGCAGGACGGTTCGGGTCGATGGAATGAAGTCCCACTTGATCAAGGGAATAACGATATCTATGCAATAAAAGCAGAGCAAGAGGGATTATTCATTCAGGGATATGACTGGAGATGGAAGTTAATTAACTGGTCAGGAAAACAACCAGGGACTCTAATTGCAGAAGTGAGAGGGGATTCTATGGTTTTCGTGAAGGGTGATTTTATAATCACATAAGTTGAGAATCACCAGCAAAATTGCATAAATTGCAGTGATGTATAAGACGTATTTTTACTGTGGATATTTCCACCGTTCTTCTGTATATTGAATGAGTAAACGAATAGTCCAAAACGAGGAATACTACGTACCAAGAAGTGAGAGAAAAGAATGGCTGCAATTGGTATGGTTGGTAAACTCCTTGTTCGTGGCGATGGAACAGGTTCCAGAGATTAGCCGTAAAGATGTTGAGAATCTATTGGAAAAGAAATAGAGATTACATAAGCGCCCCAAAAGGCGTTTTTATTTTGCCCTCATCTAAGCGGTGGGGGTTATTTTGATTTATGGGGATAATGAAATGGAAAATCTGTATAAAATTATTATCGGTGCATCTGCATCGGTAGTTACGTACTTTTTTGGCGGGTGGAGTGATGCACTTGCTCTCCTTGCCTTCTTATGTGTTTTGGATTACATGTTAGGTATTGCTGCAGCAGCATATGAAGGATATAAGTTCCCTGATGATCCAACCAAGGGTATCAATTCTAATCGAGGATTTTGGGGGATTTTCAAGAAATTCATGATGTTTAGTGTGATTGCTATCCTTTATCGTGTAGATCTTATGCTAGAACTTACAGGGACACTGGGTTTTATGGTAGGTGCTACTTCCTTTTACATTGGAAATGAATTGTTTAGTTTGGCCGAAAATTATGGGCGACTCGATCTACCAATGCCTAAACAAATGAGAAGTGTAATTTCTGTGTTGCGATCTAAAAGTGAAACTGTCGGCGAAAATGAGGATTTAAAACAATAAAAGAGACAATTCAGTGTAATACTCTGCTTAAGCATCAACAATATCGTCTCCTAGACAGTGTAGCATTGATTTACTAGAAAGGAAGATATCACAAATGAAACAACAAGGGAATTTTCTCCTAATGGAGAAATCGGAGTTTAAAGACTGGGTAGATAAACAAGTGGTAACTCGTAGCATAAAGAAACTTCAAGTACATCACACTGCATCCCCAAATTATACTACTAGAAAAATGATTAATGGTGTAGCTCAACAAGACCATTTTGTATGTCTTGAGGGAATGAGAACATCACATATAAAAGATAATGGATGGTCTGCTGCCGGTCAACATCTAACTATTTTTGAAGATGGTAAAATCGCATTAAGTCTAGACCGCGACTTAAATATTACACCAGCTGGAATTAAAGGCGCCAACACAGGTATGATCTGTATCGAGAGCATTGGCTATTTTGATAAAGGTGCAGACATTATGACTACTGCACAACGTGATGCAATTGTTCATGTTTATGCATGTCTGGCTGATAAGTTTAAAATTTCTATCAACACTGACAACATCGTGTATCATGCTTGGTTTACAGCCACAGGCGAACGGCTTAGCGACTACACTCCAGGAAAATCGAGTAAGACATGTCCTGGAACAGCATTTTTTGGTGACGGTAATACAATTGCGGCAGCTAATAAGGGTTTTATTCCTTCTATTAAAGCAGAACTAGTAAAGCTAAATATTAAATTAGAGCCAGTAGTCAATCCTCAACCTACACAATCAATAAAGGATGATAAAAAAGTGGATGCAATTAAAGCAATATCTACAAAAGATAATAGCATTGTGAATGGGCTACTTAAGGATGGTATTAGTTATGTTCCATCTAGTGTATTGAAAGAGAATGGATTTAAAGTGGCATGGGACAATGTAAATAAAAAATTGTATTATAGTCCACCAATTCAAATTCAAAATTGAATAAAAAAGGAAAATGAATATATTTTTAAAAATAGAATTGAATTCATAAAATAACCCCATTATAACTACAATATTGATTTATTGTATGTCATAATGGGGTTATTTTTTTATTTGTGGAGAGGGGATTCGCTACCTTCAAATTGATGTTAATTAAATTTAATTATGACAATGAAATTACAAGTGAGGGCAGCGGATAATGTGATTAGATCGTTGGGAAGCAGAACGGAATATTGATGGTAATAAAGAGGACATAGAGGTTAATAAAAGTAAAAATACATATGATTTTCAACCCATTCTGCAATTAGGCGAAACAAACATATATAAGCTGATATAGTCAGGCACGTTTAAATTATTTCTAGCTTAGATAAAAATTTAAGAATCGCTAAAGCCGAACTAATTTTTTATCTTGTCAAAATGAATAAATGATGTATAATACATAGCATATTACTTGATGATAATCCATTGAGAATATGCTTTTTTTATCTCTGATGGTGTCACAACTAAATTGGGGATGAAAAATTAAAACTGAATACGAATAATTGATCTTATAAGGTGATATTACAAGGTTTATTAACATTTAATGAGATCAATTAACAAGCAATTTCTTATCAAGAGCAGGTGGAGGGACTAGCCCGATGAAACCCGGCAACCGGCGTGAAAACGCACGGTGCTAATTCTTGCAGGAAACTTTGAAGCGGGCAGATGCCCGGTGAAGATTTCTGGCAGATGAGAGAGGCGCATATGTGAATAAATATGACCTTTCTCGTTCAGAGTGAGGTCTTTTTTGTTTACCCAATGTTAACAGCCGCCAAGCGGCATTCTATTATCAAGGAGTGAAGACGAGAAATGCCAATTAAGATTCCAGACAGTCTGCCGGCGAAAGAGATATTGTCGGGAGAAAATATTTTCATCATGGACGAGAGCGAGGCGTTTCATCAGGATATACGTCCCTTGCGCCTTGCCATTCTAAATTTAATGCCTACCAAAGAAACTACGGAAACTCAGTTGCTCCGTTTGATCGGTAACTCACCGCTTCAGGTGGACATTGTGCTGCTGCGTCCCCGTTCCCATACTTCGAAGAACACGTCGGCTGAGCATCTGAACAGCTTCTATACGACCTTCGATAAGATTAGCCACCGTCGATTTGACGGACTTATCGTGACTGGCGCTCCTGTGGAGCAGATGGATTTTGAAGATGTAACATACTGGGAAGAGCTGAAAGAGATTTTTGAATGGAGTAAAGATAATGTTACCTCCACTATGCATATCTGTTGGGCTGCACAAGCCGGTTTGTACCATCACTTCGGTGTGCGTAAGGAAGCATTGTCTGAGAAATGTTTTGGCGTATTCCCTCACACACTGAACCATAATAATGTAAAGCTGCTGCGCGGGTTCGATGAACTGTTCTATGTTCCGCACTCCCGGCACACGGATGTGTCCCGCGAAGATATCGAGCGTAATCCGGATCTGCAAATCCTGGCCGAATCAGAGGAAGCGGGCATCTATCTGGTGGCTACAAAGGATGGCCGACAAATCTTTGTCACCGGCCACTCTGAGTACGATCCGCTTTCCCTGAAGTGGGAGTATGATCGTGATGTCGCCAAGGGTATGGAAATGGCACTGCCGAAGAACTATTTTCCAAAAGATGATCCAAAGCGTACTCCGCCATCAACTTGGCGCGCCCATGCTAACTTATTGTTCTCTAATTGGCTCAATTACTATGTATACCAAGAAACACCCTATGATATTGGACCCATCATTTAAGTTATAGATGAGAATGCAGCAGTACACTTACTTAGGAGGTTATATGGAATGGACGACAAACTGAGGATTGAAAGCAGACTTGCCCAAATAGGATCGCAGGAGGACCCGGCCACTGGAGCGGTAAACTTCCCTATCTATAATGCAACGGCGTTTCGTCATCCGAAGCTGGGGCAAAGTACAGGCTTTGACTATAGCCGCACCAAAAGCCCGACCCGTTCTGTACTGGAAACGGCAGCAGCGCAATTGGAATCCGGAGATGCAGCATTTGCCTGTAGTTCCGGTATGGCCGCTTTGCAAACGATCTTCAGCCTTTTCCGACAAGGAGATCATCTGATCGTATCGCTGGATCTCTACGGCGGAACTTATCGCTTGTTGGAGCGGATCATGTCCAAATTTGGCGTGACGACTTCTTATGTGGATACCAATGATTTGGAGGCACTGGAAGCCGTTCGTCGTCCGGAGACCAAGGCGGTACTTATTGAGACACCAACCAATCCGTTGATGATGATTACAGATGTCGAGGCTGTCTGTACATGGGCCAAGTCGCATGAACTCCTTACTATTGTAGACAATACGCTGCTAACTCCGTTCTTCCAGCGTCCGCTGGAACTGGGAGCCGATATCATTATCCACAGTGCCACCAAATACTTGGGCGGTCATAACGACGTGCTGGCAGGTCTGATTGTGACTAAAGGTGCGGAACTGTCTGCTGAAATGGCGATTCTCCACAACTCCATCGGTTCAGTACTGGGACCAACCGATAGCTACCAGTTGATGAGAGGGATGAAGACGCTGGCACTGCGCATGGAGCGCCACGAGAGCAACGCACTGGAACTGGCCCATTATCTCAAAGGACATTCTGCCATCGCTGAAGTTTTCCATCCGGGTCTGCCGGAGCATCCGGGCTTTGAGATCCAGAACCGCCAGTCGTCCGGGAACACTGGTATTTTCTCCTTCAAAGTGAAGGATGCGAGATATGTGGAGCCGATACTTCGTCATATCCATCTAATCGCCTTCGCGGAAAGCCTTGGTGGTGTAGAATCGTTGATGACTTACCCGGCGATACAGACCCATGCCGATATTCCGGTTGAAATCCGCGA
The DNA here is from genome assembly GCF_058133325.1 of Paenibacillus sp. MAHUQ-45. Taxonomy (NCBI): domain Bacteria; kingdom Bacillati; phylum Bacillota; class Bacilli; order Caryophanales; family Paenibacillaceae; genus Paenibacillus; species Paenibacillus sp. MAHUQ-45. The sequence goes on along the minus strand of NZ_JBYUPV010000010.1, from coordinate 183,165 downwards.
TGCGGTGGGTGTTGATGACCGGTTGCTGCGCTTCTCGGTTGGTATTGAACATATCGATGACCTGATCGCAGATCTGGGTAATGCACTGGAACAGGCACGTATTGAGATTGAAGCAGCAGATGCACAAGGGGGCCAGGCATAATGAGTGATAACAACGTGAACAAGGATAAGAAGAATAACCTCAAATTCGCTACCCGTCTGCTGCACTTTGGCAGCGAGATCGACAAAGCTACTGGCGCTTCCAGTGTGCCGATCTATCAGGCTTCGACTTTCCATCATGAGGATATTAATAATCCGCCGCTGCATGACTATAGCCGGTCAGGCAATCCGACCCGTCAGGCGCTTGAAGATTATATTGCCCTGTTGGAAGGCGGAGAGCGCGGTTTCGCCTATGCCTCCGGCATGGCTGCGATCTCCAGTACGTTCCTGATGCTGTCCTCTGGCGATCATGTGATCGTGACTGAGGATGTCTATGGCGGTACATACCGGCTATTGACGCTCATCCTGAATCGTCTGAACATTGAAAGCACCTTTGTGGATATGACGGATCTTGAGCAGATCAAAGCTGCCCTTCAGCCGAATACGAAAGCCGTATATATGGAAACTCCGTCGAATCCGACGCTAAAAATCACGGATGTAGCCGCTGTATGCGAATGGGCCAAGAGCCATGAGCTTCTGACTATTCTGGATAATACGTTCATGACGCCGTATTATCAGCGTCCAATCGAGCAAGGTGTAGATATCGTTTTGCACAGCGCGACGAAGTTCCTCGGCGGTCATAGCGATGTGCTGGCAGGACTTGCTGTAGCTCGTACCGCAGAAATCGGCAAGCAGCTTAAAATGCTGCAAAACGGTCTGGGCACCGTGCTGGCTCCGCAGGAAAGCTGGCTGTTGATGCGTGGAATGAAAACGCTGGAGGCGCGGATGGCGCACAGCGAGATCAGCGCAGCCAAACTTGCAGCCTGGCTTGACGCCCGCAGCGATATTACGGCTGTGTTCTACCCAGGACTGGCAAATCATCCGGGACGCGAGATCCATGAATCGCAATCCAGCGGCTACGGCGCGGTTGTCTCGTTCGATGTTGGCTCCGGTGAACGGGCCAAGCGTGTGTTGAACAAGGTGACGCTGCCGCTTGTTGCGGTCAGCCTCGGCGCTGTAGAGAGTATCCTGTCGTACCCGGCTATGATGTCCCATGCGGCTATGCCGGCAGAGGTTCGGGCGGCCCGCGGAATTACGGATGGACTGCTGCGCTTCTCGGTCGGCCTTGAGTCTATCGAGGATCTCATTGTCGATCTGGAGCAGGCGCTTGCGGACGAATAATTAAGCTTCGCAAGGACAGTTTCGTTTTCGGACGAAGCTGTCCTTTTTGAATTCAGAAACGGTTCTATGAGCGGGGATGGTATCTTTTTTTACATGGAGGCAGGCCTTTTCCAAAAGATGGTTAAGGTCGTTATACTTTGTGAAAAAAATTTCTCAAGCGGTCCGGATTGTGTTACGATGAAGGAACGAACATATTCAATTGTCTTATAAATTTTATGAAAATACCATAAAGATATGGGTTTTAAAGGAGGCTGCGAACGATGAGTGCGATAGACCTGATCTTGGATAAAGCGCTGCGGGGAGACCGGCTTGGGCTGGAGGATACCGTAAGATTGTTCGAGAGTAACGAAATTGAGAAAATGGGCGCTGCTGCCGACATTATTATGAAACGTTGGCATCCGGACCCGATGGCGACCTTCGTCATTGGCCGCAATGTTAACTATACCAATGTATGTGATGTGTACTGCCGTTTTTGCGCCTTTTACCGCAGACCGGGCTCTGACGAGGGGTACGTACTGCCGGATGAACTTATTTTCCAAAAGATTTCCGAAACGATTGCCGTTAACGGAACTGAAATTCTAATGCAGGGGGGCGTGAACCCCAATCTGCCTTTCAATTACTACACAGATTTGCTGCGTGGGATCAAGCAACGCTTCCCCGAAATTACGATGCACTCCTTCTCACCTGCTGAAATCATGAAGATGAAGGAAGTTTCCGGATTGTCACTGGAAGAGGTCATCCGCGAGATTCATGCGGCCGGGCTGGATTCACTTCCAGGCGGTGGTGCAGAAATTCTCGATGACCGTACACGCCGCAGAATCAGTCGTCTGAAAGGCTCTTGGCGCGACTGGATGGACGTTATGCAGACCGCGCATAAAGTCGGTATGAACACGACCGCGACTATGGTTATTGGCCTTGGCGAGACCTTGGAAGAGCGGGCACTGCACCTGCTCCGCGTGCGCGAAGCTCAAGATGAGTGCATTGCCAATAAGTATGACTCCGAAGGCTTCCTGGCCTTTATCTCCTGGACCTTCCAGCCGGATAATACCAATCTGAAGCTGGACAGACAAACGCCGGAAGAGTATTTGAAGACCGTAGCGATCAGCCGTCTGGTGCTGGACAACATCAAGAACTTCCAATCTTCCTGGGTAACTATGGGGCCGGAAGTCGGCAAGCTGTCACTGCAATATGGCTGCAACGATTTCGGTAGCACGATGATTGAAGAGAACGTCGTGTCCTCCGCGGGCGCAACCTACAAAGTCAACATCGAGTCCATTACACAACTAATCCGTGAAGCTGGTAAAATCCCGGCACAGCGTAACACGCGTTACGACATTCTGCGGGTGTTCGATGATGCCAATGCGAAGATTGACAATGATTTTGTGATGCAGAACTAGGCAGAGAGGCTGCTAGTCTAGAGTTTTGAGGCTAAATATAGACCGTAGATTCATTCGGGAAAATCGAATGTGTCTACGGTCTTTTTGTCAGAAGAAAATAAAGTATTAGACTCGGAAGGTAACCATCGTGAAAGAAAGTTCCGGCCATATATAATTGCATATGAAGTAGGCACTCATGGACTACTGCCTGGAGTGACTTTTTTCGTGTTATGATAATACACAGAAGAAGCCCCTATTTTGTTTCCTTCAGCTTGGATTTGAAAACCCTGAATTCATTTTCTACCTTTCTATACAAGAGTGAACAGTCGTAGCTTGGAAGAAGGAAGAAATAGAAATGAAGCATTGGGCTTTGTGATATAATGTGGTAAAATCTTCAACTCCAAAAACGCAGAGACTATCCTACATGTAGCGTCATCTTTCAGAAAGATTATCTCTCAATAACCGTTGTTTCTGGTGTTCCTGGATTTGATGATATCCCAAGAGGAGGAAAACAGAAATGAAGAAGAAGGTTGTTACGACTTTATGCGGTACCATGATACTTTTAGTGGGCATGGGCACAGGTGCTTTCGCGAGCTCGCATCTCCAAGAAATTAAAGCGTTGTTAAACGGAGATTTAAAGATCAGAGTGAACGGGGAGATTACCCCTCTCAAAGATGGCAATGGCAAAGCGGTGCTTCCCATTACTTATAAAGGAACTACGTATCTTCCGGTACGATCTGTTTCTGAGCTGCTGGATGTTCCAGTGAATTATGACGGGACAGCCAAAGAGGTGATTATTGGCGAACAGCAGGCAGGCGTTCCCGTGAAGCAGGAGGATTTTAACACCAGTCTGCATACCAAGGACCCTGCACTGACCAAATACGGCGGCAAGAATTATAAGGAAGTGCTGTACAGCGCACCTAATTCCAATATTAAATATACCGCGCTCAGCCCTAACGGCAAATATCAGAAACTTGTTCTGCAATTCGCTGCGGTCGGCAAGGAAGTGGAGTCTCTTGAAATTATGGATAATGACAAGAATGTGCTTCTTAAAAAAGTAGAGAAGATTTCGCCTAATAGTGATCTCCAGACGATTGAGGTAGATATCTCTGGAGTAAAGAACATCGCAATAAATGTGACACAAGCTGTTGACGGCGGGTTCATTATTCCGCTAGATACTTCAATTTACAAGTAAGATTAAGCAGAGAAGCCCACAATGCCCGTATAGGCGTAGTGGGCTTATTTTCACGTGAGATTACATTTGATTTTTTCTCGTTCTTTTGCAATGAGGAGATTTAAATCCATCGTCCGTTATATGTGGACGGGCTTACAGGGGATGTGTCGTCGGAGTGTCAGAAGAAAAATAAAGTTGTAGACTGGCATGGCGGTTAGCGAACGGCTGCTGAAATAATAATTTACATCCATATCCAAAAGTGATATCATTTAAATATCAAATGAATATCTAGTTGGAGGGGTCCATATGACGGAAAAAATTCTTCGCCCTGTTAGCGGTTTCTGGGTTATTGCATTGCTAGTTCTTTGTTTGGCTGGTGGAATATACGGCGCCGCTCAGGAATATGTTATTGTGCCTGTCATCTTGTTCGTAGCAGCAGGCGTACTGCTGACCAGTATTACAGTAGTTCAACCGAACAAATCGGTTGTGGTGACATTTTTCGGGCAATATGTTGGAACGATATCTACAAGCGGGCTATGGGCGGTTATTCCGTTCAGTGGCCGTAAGACGGTCTCACTACGGGTTCGTAACTTTAATAGCGCCAAGTTGAAGGTGAATGATGTCGAGGGGAACCCGATTGAAATTGCGGCAGTTATTGTATTTAAAGTAATCAACTCTGCGAAGGCACTCTTCGATGTAGATAAATATATGGAGTTCGTGGAGATACAGAGTGAGACAGCGCTGCGTCATGTGGCGAGTAAATATCCTTATGACAACTTCAATGAAGCCGGAATGTCCTTGCGGGCGAATGCCGATGAAATTGCCAAGGAGCTGGCAAGTGAACTACAGGAGCGCTTGTCCATCTCTGGTGTCGAGGTCATTGAGGCAAGGCTAACGCATTTGGCTTATTCGACTGAAATTGCCAGCACGATGCTTCAGCGTCAACAGGCATCAGCCATTCTGTCAGCACGGCAGATCATTGTAGAAGGTGCTGTGGGCATGGTAGATATGGCGATTAAGCAGCTTAAAGAGAGCGGCGTGGTAGAACTGGATGAAGAACGCAAAGCGGCGATGATCAATAATCTGATGGTGGCGATTGTGTCCGAGCGTGGAGCTAGCCCGGTCATTAACGCTGGCTCGTTGTACTAAGGCGGTATAATTATGGCGGCCAAGAAAAGCTTTCCGCTGCGGATTGATCCAGAGCTGCATGAAGCGCTGGAGCGCTGGGCAGGGGAGGAGTTCCGCAGCGTTAACGGACACATCGAGTATCTGCTGCGTGAGTCGTTGAAGCGTGCTGGTCGCTTGCCCCAGAAGAAACGCCGCGAAGAATGATTCTGCTTCGGGAAGTGTGGCGACTGGCAGCATCAATAGTTATTTTCAATGTATAACAAGGATCGGACTTCTTCTGGCTTGACTGCCGGGGGAGGTCCGATTTATAATTTACTGGTAAATTCACGCGAACAGCTTTGACAAAGAAATGGACAATCGCTTCGGACCGTTCAGAGAGAGGAAACAATGGCTGCAAGTTCCTCCGGTATCCGGCTTTTGATTTACCCCTTTGTAGCTGCGGTTATGAACTCCCGGGAACTATCTAGTGGACAAGACTTGGGACAGTAAGAATCGCCGGTTCATGGCCGTTATTCCATGCTAACTAAGGATTCTGTGCTCGAAAGCCACTTCATTGGCGATAGGAGAAGGAATCGAATTTGGGTGGAACCACGGGTGCAATCACTCGTCCCTTTGCGGGACGGGTGTTTTTTGTTGCATGGAACATCTCGTTCCGTACAAATAAACGACCTACGGGTCTAATGATTTTTGAGGAGGAAATATAATGGCAGTAAGCATTAAGTTACCGGACGGCTCAGTCCGGGAATATGCGGAAGGTAGCACCATCGATGATGTGGCGGCTTCCATTAGTAGCGGACTTCGTAAGAACGCCGCTGCAGGTAAATTGAACGGAATCGTCGTCGACTTGTCGACCCCGCTTCAGGAAGGGGCGCTGGTAGAGATCGTGACTTTGGATTCGCCAGAAGGTCTTGAAGTGATGCGCCACAGTACCGCGCATTTGATGGCGCAAGCGGCAAAACGCTTGTTCGGAGCTAAGGAAGTCAAGCTGGGCGTTGGTCCAGTGATTGAAGATGGCTTCTATTATGATATGGATTTGGAGCATCCGCTTAATCCTGAGGATCTGCTCAAGATTGAGAAGGAAATGGAGCGGATTATTAACGAGAATCTGCCTATCGTACGCAAAGAGGTCAGCCGCAAGGAAGCGCTCGATATTTTCGGAGAACTGGGTGACCCTTACAAGCTGGAACTGATTCAGGCGCTGCCTGAGGACAGTATTATTACAATCTATGAACAGGGCGAGTTCTTCGACCTGTGCCGTGGTCCGCACGTACCGTCCACGTCCAAGATCAAAGTCTTCAAGCTGATGAGCGTAGCCGGTGCTTACTGGCGTGGAGATGCCAAGAACAAGATGCTGCAACGTGTATACGGTACAGCCTGGATCAAGAAAGCTCAACTGGATGAACACCTGCGCTTGCTTGAGGAAGCGAAGAAACGCGATCACCGCAAGCTCGGAAAAGAACTGGAGATTTTCACGTTCAATCAACTCGTTGGTCAAGGTCTGCCAATCTGGCTGCCTAAGGGTGCCAAGCTGCGCAGCATTCTGGAACGTTATATTGTCGATCTGGAAGCAAGCTTGGGCTACCAGCATGTATACACTCCGGTACTGGGTAACGTAGAATTGTACAAGACCTCGGGCCACTGGGAACACTATCAGGAAGACATGTTCCCGAAAATGGCTATCGACAACGAGGAGTTTGTGCTTCGTCCGATGAACTGTCCACACCATATGATGATCTATAAGAGCTCTATGCACAGCTACCGTGATCTGCCGATCCGTATTGCCGAGCTTGGCATTCAGCACCGTTACGAGATGTCTGGTGCCCTGACCGGTCTTCACCGTGTGCGTTCAATGACCCTGAATGACTCGCATATTTTCTGTCGTCTGGATCAAATCAAAGGTGAGTTCATCCGTGTTATCGAGCTGATCCAGCAGGTATACAAAGATTTCGGTATCAACGATTACCGTTTCCGGTTGTCCTATCGTGATCCGAAGGACACTGAGAAATATTTTGCCAATGATGAAATGTGGGAAACCGCTCAGCGTATGCTGCGTGAAGTTGTAGAGGAAGCGGGCCTCCCATTCTACGAGGCTGAAGGCGAAGCGGCCTTCTATGGTCCGAAACTTGACGTGCAGATCAAGACAGTGCTTGGTAAGGAAGAGACATTGTCCACAGTCCAAATTGACTTCCTGCTGCCAGAACGCTTTGAACTGGAGTATGTTGGTGATGATGGTCAGAAGCACCGTCCGGTTGTATTGCACCGTGGTATTCTGGGTACAATGGAGCGTTTTGTTGCCTTCTTGCTGGAGAATTTCGCGGGTTCCCTGCCGCTCTGGCTATCGCCTGAGCAGGTTAAGGTTATTCCGGTTTCCACTGCTTTCGATGACTATGCCAACGAAGTGACTGATAAGCTTCGTCGCCGTGGAATCACAGCGGTTGCTGACCTGCGTAACGAGAAGCTAGGCTACAAGATTCGTGAAGCACAGCTGGAGAAGCTGCCTTACATGTTCATCGTGGGTGAGAACGAGATGAATGCGGGTACCGTCTCGGTCCGTAAGCGTGGTGAAGGCGACCTTGGAGCCAAGCCGGTTCAGGAAGTCATTGAGCTGCTGTCCCAGGAAATCGCTGATCGTGTGATCTCTTAAGATCAACAAGCTGATTTATGCTACCAAATGTATAAACGGACATAAGAAATTAACAAAAGCAAGAAGGAACGAAGGGGAAGGTTTGGAACTGTAGGAGCGTAGCGCTCGCCTTTGTATCCAGATTTCAACCGTTAAAAGCGGCTGATAAAGAAGAAATCTGGATACAACAGCGACCGGAAGTCCAAACATTCACCGTAGTGACGACCGAGCTTTACGTTAGGATATTAAGTTCGTCTTATATAAAACCTCTGATTATATGCCTGTGGGGGACAGTTTTACTGTTCTCCACGTATAAAATTTTGAGAATAGGGAAACCTTCGCTAATAGGGGGAGGTTTATCTTATGAACAAAATGGGCATGTTTCAGAGGTTTTGGTGTTTAATCGTTACTGCAGCGCTTCTACTGGGTGTAGCCGGAATATACCCGGAATCACAACAAGAGACGGTGCAAGCAAAGGGTCTGAGTCCTGAAATCCAGACCGCCCGTGCGACAATATATGCGAATGAAGTCTACACACCACCAGTCTCGGCATCAGCTGTGCAGTCGAATGCAGTACAAGTTCCTAAAGCTTCAACACCGCCTGTAACGCAGAAGAAGGGAAGCCAGGCTCCGGCGAAAACACCGGCGTCTGTACCGGTAGCAGCACCAGCAAGGGAACAGATTCTCACGTCAATGAAGGTCACAGCAACGGGCTATACCGCAGGGTATGAATCGACCGGGAAAACATCCAAGCATCCGGAATACGGCATTACGTATTCTGGTGTCAAGGTTCGTCGGGACAAGAATACGATCTCAACGATAGCAGCGGACCCTAAAGTACTGCCGCTGGGCAGCATCCTTTATGTTCCTGACTATGGCTATGCGGTGGTAGCAGATACAGGTTCTGCGATTAAAGGACGGAAGATTGATCTTTATTTTGCCACTACCAAGCAGGTCTATAAGGAATGGGGCAAAAAAACAGTGGTGGTGCACGTGATCAAGCGGGGTAACGGTAAATGTACAGAAGCCATGCTGAAGAATCTCAGCCACGCGATCCAAACCTACAATTCCGTTCCACCAAATCTCTTGGAAGAAGTCATCTAACAGTGAGAACTGCAGCATCTGTTACACGGATTGAAATATAATTCACTTGGTCATGCATAATCTATGCTGCCACTTCCCATAATACGGACTGGGGCAATGATTCATTGCCTCTTCCGGACCAACCTCACTGGCCTGGTGCAACCATGACATGAGGAAAAAAAGGGAGGTGAATTCCGTGGCTAACTCCAAGAAATCAAAAGTTCAAGAAAACTATAAAACACCGAATGAAAAATACAATGCTGAGTTTGCGGTTGAAAATGATGGCGCAAACAGCAAAAGCAACACTTCTGTTGCGAAGCCGGTTCAAAAACCGCAACAATAATCATCTTACAGCAGACCTCTGCTGAAGAATCAGGCTGTTCTCATCAGCATCAAGCTGATGGGGGCAGTCTTTTTATTATGAGATGATAATTTTCAACCTAAAAAGTATATTTTAACCAAATTTAATGCTAATATTGATAAAACGAATATTTTCTTCCATGTTCTGCTGATAAATACAATAGAGTACATAAAATATGTGATGAGAGGGTTTTGTCTGTATGAAGAAGAGGCATTTTAGATTAACTGTAAGAGTAAAATTAGTGGTCTCTTTAATTGTAGTAGTAATTGTGCCCTCGCTGATCATTGGTGTGATGGCTGCGCAAAGCTCTCGAAACCATATGCGTCAGCAAATGCTAAGCAGTGCCCAGCAAAGCGTGGAGACGGTTAATTCAATTATCAGCTACAGCATCGAGTCCAAAAAAAGTGATGTAGATTTTCTCACCAACACACTGGCAAGTTCTACACTGCAAGGTCCGGATGCTCAGAAATTGATCCCCATGCTGGAACAATATCTAGGACTGAACCCCGATATCAATAATGCCTACATAGGTACTGCAGAAGGTGTAACCATCCAGGGTAGCGGTACAGAACGTTCGAACAATGACCCCCGTGAACAGGATTGGTACAGGTCTGCCTTGGCAGCGCCGGGTCAAATCAGCATTACTCCTGTTGTGATGGATGCCAAGGGCAGCCCTGAGATCATTATGTCGAAAGCGATTGCAAATGGAGCGGGCGTGTTAGGTGTATCCCTGAATCTTGACGCGATCCGAACGGAGTCTAGCGTTACAATTGGCAAGCAAGGGTATGTTATTGTGCTGGACAGTAACAAGAAGATAGTGGTGCATCCTAACCTTAAACCGGCGGAACCGGGTGGAAGCAGCTATACGGAGCAGATGTTTGCTGGCAAGAGCGGAAACTTTGAGTATTTGCTGGATGACCGTGAGAAGGAAATGTTCTTTACGACCAATGATCTAACTGGCTGGAAAATAGGAGGGACGCTCTACGTCAGCGAGATGAATGAGGGTGCTGAGGCTATAAAAAATACAGTGAATATTACGATTGCCATCATTCTAATTGTTACGATCACTGCCAGCTTGTTTATTGTCAGCACTATTACTCGACCTCTGAACAAGCTCAAGACCGCTGCCGAAGTGATTAGCAAAGGCGACCTGACAGAAAATGTGGATACCCGAAGAAAGGATGAGTTTGGCGACGTAGCCCGCAGCTTTCAGAACATGGTTGATAATCTGAGAGCAATGATTATGGGAGTTCAGGAAACGACGGATTTGGTATCGTCGTCTGCTGAGGAGCTAACTGCTGGCGCCGAGCAGACCAATCAGGCCATAGAACAGGTTAGTGTGGCGGTACAGGCGTTGTGTACGGGGAGCGAGCGACAGGTCGAGCGTGTGCAAAGTGGAGCGCGGAGTATGGAGTATATATCTGAAGAAATGGGGAGCTTGTCGAGCCGAATGCAGGAGGTATCAGTCGGGATGATTAAGACCTCTGCAGCGGCCACGGACGGTAATGCAGCCGCAGAGCAAGCGGTCCAGCAAATCCACCGTGTGCAGGAGACAGTGGAACGGCTGGATCAGGTTGTATTCAAACTGGAGGAACGCTCGCTGGAGATTGATACTATCGTGGATGTGATTACTGGTATCTCTCGTCAGACTAACCTGTTGGCACTTAACGCTTCTATTGAGGCAGCTCGTGCCGGAGAGCAGGGCCGGGGGTTCGCGGTGGTCGCCAGCGAGGTGCGGAAGCTTGCTTTTAACTCAGAGGAATCCGCCTCCCGTATCAGTGAATTGGTGCAATCCGTCCGGCAACATGTCGAGGAAGTGACTGCAGAAATGCAGCAAGCCAAGGAGAAAGTGTCCAGCGGTATCGAAGCAGTCAGTCTATCCGGCCATTCGTTTGCCGAGATTTCAGGAACCGTGAACCAGTCGGCTTCAACCCTGGAGGAGCTCGCCAGTGCAGTGGAGGCCATGACCCATGAGGTGGCGGGGGTAACAGAGCATATGGAACAGATTCGGAGTATCTCTGAGGAGTCTGCCAGTATTACGGATTCTGTATCAGCGGCTACCGAGGAGCAGCTTGCATCTACAGAGGAAATAACCTCTTCCTCCGTAGGCTTGGGCCAGATGGCAGAACAGTTGCGGCACCTCGTGCTCCGCTTTAAAATTCACGGAAATCGCTAATAATCTGTATTTAATTTCAATATAATCCCATACGACTCAGCCTCTAGACTGAGGGACTTTTCCTTCTCCCGCCGCTGTACCAAGACCTTGTCTTCCGGTAAACTGAGGTCATAGGGTAAGCGAAGAGTGAAATTCCATTTAAAGGGGGAAATCAAGCATGAAACGAAGGGTTTCGAGCCAGATCCTGAGCGGGCTAGTGCTCATCGGCATCGGTGGCATGTTTATGCTGAGGCAGCTGGGATATACCGATTTCAGCATAGGGTATGTGATCTCCAACTTCTGGCCGGCTATTCTGATTTTTTTGGGCCTGCAACGTCTGTTGTCCACCGGAGATTATAGCTCTAGGGGGTCATCGGCCATTGGAGGACTGTTTTTTCTGGCGATCGGGGTCTATTTCCTGGGACGAAACTTAGGTTGGTTCTACCTGTCGGCCGGTGATTTTTTCAAAATGTTCATTCCGGTGATGCTGATCGGCGGTGGGCTGTATGTCATTTTCAAGCCGCGCAGGAATGATCCTCCTGTGCCGCCAACGCCGCCGGGCTACTTCCCTTCGGGGAACAATCCGCTGGATGTCGAACCTCCAAAACCGATGGAGTCCACACTGGATGAGCAATTTGAGCAGAAATTCGGCAAGTTTTCGGGATCCTCTTCCTTTGAAGAGCCGAAGGCAGCAGCTCCAAAGGATACGGAGTGGGAAAGTTATCTGCACAAGGATGAGCGGGAAGAGGAGGGCCAGTTTGGCTCTTCCGGACCCCGCTATAGAGAGAAGCAGGAACGTCATTTTCAAAGATATCAGGAGCGTCAGGAGCGTCATGCACGTAGACACCAGGAGCGTCAGGAACGCCACGCCCGCAGACATGGAGAATGGGACGAGGAGTATGACCATCACAGCGGCAAGGAGACAAGTAACCGGTCGGCGTTTATCGGTGATATTCATATGGGCCGCGATCATTTTCAACTGAAGCACACAAACATCTCGCAATTTATCGGCGACACTGTCATTGACCTCACCAACGCGCAGATCGCTTACGGGGAGACCAAGATTAACATCTCCGCCTTTGTCGGTGACATTAAGGTATTTATTCCCGATGATATGGATCTGGGCGTTTCGGTTAACAGCAGCTCGTTCATCGGGGATATGCAAGTGTTGGATGAATCTCGTAGCGGGTTCATGAGCAATGTACAGTTCAAGACGCCATATTATAAGGAACGCGGCAAAAAAGTCCGTATCACCGTCAGTGCTTTTATCGGAGATGTTAAAGTGAAGTCGGTGGGCTAGAGAGATGGGAACAATACTTCATAATACTAAATGGGTGTTGTTGTTCTATTTCCTGCTCAGCGGCGGGGTGTCCGCAGGGCTTGTCTATGCGGGCACTTGTCTCGGTTATATTGAGGTCGTGGACTACCGGATGTGGGTATACCTGACGATTGGCATTGTCTTGTTCGCCGTCATTGTAGGATATATGGCCGGACAGCGCATGCAGCGGCGGATTGATCATCTGGATCTGAACATGCTGCAGGTGGCCAAAGGTAATTTATCTGTGCGGATGCCGGAGAGTGACGATCAGTCTTTTTCCAGGGTGTACCATGAATTTAATGTGATGATGGATACGGTGGAGAATAAGATGAAGCTTCTGCAGCGTCTTGGGGAGCAGGAAGTCATCGAGAAGGAAAAGGCAGCGGAGAGTGCGGTATTGGAGGAACGTCGGCGGATGGCCCGTGATTTGCATGATACGGTGAGCCAGCAGCTGTTCGCGATCCATATGTCCGCCTCTTCGCTGCCTAAAGTGCTGGAAATCAACCAGGCGCACGGACAGACTGTGATGAATCAGCTGATTACGATGTCTCAAATGGCACAGAAGCAGATGCGTGCGCTGATCGCGCAATTGCGTCCGGTAGAGCTGGAAGGCAGGAACCTGTTCGAAGCACTGGAAAAATGGTTCCCTGATTATTGTCGTCAAAACGGCTTAAAGGGTATTAAAGAGCTGGAATTGCAGGGGGAATTATCCGAGGCCATAGAACACCAACTGTTCCTGATCATTCAGGAGGCGATGGCCAACATCGTCAAGCATGCGGAGGCGCGTCTCGTTAGTCTGTCACTACGTGAAGGGCCCCGGCAGGTAGTGCTGAGCATCAGCGACGACGGTCAGGGCTTTGAGCATGTCCAGCAAAAACAAGGGTCGTATGGACTCACCACAATGCGCGAACGTGCGGAAAAGCTGGGCGGCCAGGTAGAGATTATTAGCCGTAAGGGAGCAGGAACGACCATTCGCGTACATATCCCCAAATTTATTCAGGGTGACCAGGAGCGGCAACTGCCGAAGGTCACTGATGCTGAATACCGGGAAGAGGAGGACAGGATATGAGTGCCATAAAAGTATTGCTGGTGGATGATCATGATATGGTTCGGATGGGCCTCAAAACCTATCTCATGCTGGAGCCGACCTTTGAGGTCATTGGTGAAGCTTCAAATGGACAGCAAGCGCTGGAGATGCTGCGTGCTAGCGACGAACAGACTCTGCCTGATCTTGTGTTAATGGACCTGATGATGCCGGTTATGAACGGGGCAGAGACGACCAGAGCCGTCTTGTCGGAGTTTCCCGGCCTCAAAATTGTCATCCTGACCAGTTTTCTCGAGGATGATCTGGTCGTCGATGCGATTGAAGCCGGCGCGGTCAGCTACGTGCTGAAGACTGTTTCCGCAGAGGAGTTGATCTATGCGCTGCAGGGTGCATACCGAGGCATGCCAGTGATGACCGGCGATGTGTCGCAGGCACTGACCCGCGGCATCCGTCAGCGTACTGTGCAGGGGGACTCCTCTGGTCTCACTGAGCGAGAAAAGGAAGTGCTGCTGCTCATTGCCGAGGGTAAGAGCAACAAGGATATTGGCGAAGAACTCCATATCAGCATTAAGACCGTCAAGACGCATGTTAGCAACCTGCTGATGAAGTGCGAGCTGGATGACCGCACGCAGCTTGCCATCTACGCCTACCGGAAGGGCTGGGCGCAGGGGTAGTTGAAGCTATGTCGGGTTAAAGATAAAGTAGAAGTGCTGAGTTTATGTTGAGTTAAAGATGAAGTAGAAGTACTGTGCTTATGTTGAGGTTAAAGTTAAAGTAGAGGTATTGTGCTTATGTTAAAGTTGTAGTTCATATTCACACAGAATACCAGGCGTTATTCTGCTAAAGTTAGGACTTTAGCTCAAAGATCTCCTATCCTCTGCACAAGTCTTATTAACAGTGAAAATGGCGCTATCTTCCCAACTAAGAGCATTTTTGCACCTTATTTTTCCTTAATATAGACAAATAATATAAATAGAGGCATTTTTGTATCTTAATTTCGAAAAAAGCACCCTCAAAGGGTTATTATGGAAGATTTAGTGTACAATATTGCACTTAATTCCCATCTATCACCCATCTGCAGACTATTTAAGGTACAAAAATGCCATTAATTACTCTTCGGAGTAACTTATAGGCTTTGTTTGTTATTTTAATGCGTTCTATATATTCTCCAAGTCGGTCATAAAAATAGAAGGGCACTATAAGTTGGAGGTATGATCCAATTTATAGTGCCTTTTTGTAGTAGGTATGAACTTTTAAAGGTTCAGCGATACTTATTAATACTGATTCAGCACTAGTTCGACAAAGTCCCGCCCGCGATCCCAGCCCACGTGATACGATCCCGCTGGCAATCCCAGCCCACGTGAAATGATCCCGCCGGCAATCCCAGCCCACGTGATATAATCCCGCTGGCAATCCCAGCCCACGTGATATGATTCCGCCGGCAATCCCAGCCCACGTGATTATGATCCCCACTAAGCGATCCCATCTAGAATTACACAAGTAATCTCCGCCCTCTACTCTCTATCTTTTCATTTCTATCCGCCTGCGCCTATCTTTTATCTGCGCTTAAATTGTTTTTAATGTGACCTTAAGGTTTAAAGTACAAAATAAGACCATGAAAACAAATTAAACCTTGCCACACGATAGGCAGGGCACGGGAGGAAAGAAACATGGACGAGAACAAAAACAGATTTAACCGTGATAACGAACCTGAATCTGATCGGGAATGGAACAACGGTAGCGATAGCAACCAGTCCTCCGAAACAAGCTCATCATACTATTACTCTTACGGACCTTTTAAATCCTTGAATAAAGAAGAACTGGACAACGACAGCGATGTAGAACACTACAACCGGCGGGAACCGGAGCGGGTGGAAATTACACCTCCTCAGCCCGTAAAATCACTTTCTTACAGCCCGACGATCCGCCCTACAGGTTATGAGGGAAACGGTGGAGGCAAGGGTAACAATGGTGGAAACGGTGACGGCGGCGGTAACGGATGGCAATACAATCGCAAGCCGAAAAGCTCGTTTAAAACAGTGCTGGTTTCTTTTCTCGCCGGAATGATCGTCCTTTCAGGATCGATGTACATGGCGGACCGCGGCAACTGGTTCACACCAGATGCAGCGAGCTCAAGTAACGGAAGCGGATCAAATGTATCTGCCTCAGCGCCGAGCGAAAGCGCCATGGCGAAGCCTTCGACGACAACGGCGTCCCTGGTTACTGGAAAAGGCGATGTTTCAGGCGTGGTGGATCATGTAGGACCGGCAGTCGTCAAGATTGAGACGCTCGTGAACCAAAGCTCGCGCGGCAGAGGACAAAGCAGCCCGAACAACAATGATCCGTTCTCGCAATTCTTTTTCGGAGATCAGTTCGGTGGCGGTGGTTCTTCCCAGTCAGAACCGGATCAGCAAGCTCCATCTGACAAGGGTTCTTCCTCTCAACTGGTTCCATACGGGATTGGTACAGGTTTCATCTACGATAAGGCTGGATATATCCTGACCAACCAGCACGTAATCAATGGTGCAGATGTCATTCAGGTGACAGTAGATGGTAACACCAAACCTTACGAAGCCAAACTGCTCGGCTCCAGCAAAGATCTGGATCTGGCTGTACTGAAGATTGAAGGCAACAACAATTTCCCTGTAGTAGCGCTGGGCGATTCCGATTCGCTGAAGGTCGGTTCGGAAGTCGTAGCGATTGGTAACCCGCAAGGGTTCGACCATACCGTTACTGCAGGCGTGCTGAGCGCCAAAGGCCGCAGCATTGATATCAATGAAGAAGACGGCAGTGGCACAAGAAACTATAAAAACCTGCTCCAAACAGATGCGTCTATCAATCCAGGTAACTCTGGCGGTCCGTTGCTCAATGTGAACGGTGAAGTCATCGGTATGAACGTAGCTGTAAGTACCGATTCACAAGGTATTGGTTTCGCGATTGCTGTGAATACAATCAAGAATGTTGTTGACAAGCTGGAAGCGAACCAAGCGATTCCAAAAGAGCCCGTTCCGTTCATTGGTGCAACTCTCATGACGATTACTGATGAAGTGGCCAAACAAATGGGAACTGATATTAAAGAAGGATCTGTGGTTGCAGATATTGTCTTCAGATCTCCCGCTTATAACGCAGACCTTCGTCCTTACGACATTATTACCGGAGTAGGCGGCAAGAAATATGCGACCAATCAGGATCTGATCACTTATATCCAATCCCTCAAGGTGGGTGACAAGATTACACTCAACGTTGTCCGTGACGGTAAGCAACTGAACCTTGATGTTACGATTGGCAATAAGAACGATTTTGATACTACACAGAAACAACGGCAATAACAGAGGCACGATACAATCAGACGGAAGGGTTCGCCCTTCCGTCTTTAATGTACAAAGATGTCATTTTTCCGATTCGCTGGTACAATATTTATATATAGAACTGGACAATGGGGGCTGTTTGGATGCGACCGAATATTCTAATTATTGATGACGATGAGAAAATTATCTCTATGCTGAGGCGTGGCCTGGCTTTTGAAGGCTACGATGTCAAGACGGCTGCGAATGGCGCAGACGGCTTGCGTGCGGTAATAGCAAATGATCCCGATGTGGTCATTCTTGATGTCATGATGCCACAGGTGGATGGCTTTGAAGTCTGCCGGAGGCTGCGGGAAGGCGGCAGCAATGTGCCCGTTCTGATGCTCACCGCCAAGGATGAGATTGAGCACCGGGTCAAAGGCCTGGATCTAGGCGCGGACGATTATTTGGTGAAGCCGTTTGCATTAGAGGAATTGCTGGCCCGTGTCCGTGCGTTGTTAAGGCGTAAGAGCGAGCAGGGTGGTGGCAGTGATCAGGCGGTGGCTTATGAGGATATTACCCTTGATGTGGACTCTCGGGAGGTTACGCGTGATGGCAAGCGGCTGGAACTGACCGCCAAGGAATTCGAGCTGTTGCATCTATTCATGCAGAATCCCAAACGGGTGCTATCGCGCGATCTCATTATGGACAAGATTTGGGGCTACGACTACAGCGGAGAATCAAATGTGCTTGAAGTATATATCGCCATGCTGCGCCAGAAGACAGAGGAACACGGCGGCAAACGATTGATCCAGACTATCCGGGGAGCCGGCTACATTCTAAGAGGTGACAATTAGCATGTCTATTAAGCTGCGGCTGACTGCTTGGTATTCGGGGATTTTGGCTATAATGCTGCTGGGACTATCAGCCGCGATTTATGCTTTTGTGTATATAAATACTTACGGTGATTTGAAGGACCGTGTTGAAAAGCAGGTAGAACAGCTGCAGCTTCTGCCGCGTTGGGGAATCGACGGCTCCTTGCTCAACGTCAATGTGATTCCTTCTCAGGCAACACGCCTCGAGGAAGCCAATATGTTGGTGCAGATAAGTATCTATGACAGTGGAGCTATTCAGCAGTCGGATAATATGATGAGCCTGGGGCTGAAATTCGATGTTCCCGATAAGAACAACATTATGCAGGAAAAAGGCTTCAAGCAGGTGACGCTTGCAGGCTATCATTTCATCATGTATCAGACGCCCTTGACCCCGATGCCTGGCAGTGCCCCATTGGCTGTTTTGCAAGTAGCCACGCCAACCAACCAGGAAGACCGGATGATGGAAAGGTTGAAAAACATTCTGGTCGCCGGTTCCTTTGCGACCTTGGTGGCAGCGTTTACCTTTGGTCTGTTCCTGGCCCGCAAGGCTATGAGACCCATCGGCAAGGTAATCGAGGCAGCGAACGGCATTCAGACCGGAACAGATCTCAGTTCCCGCATCGAATATGACGGTCCTCCGGACGAAATCGGCAGATTGGTTCAGACCGTAAATAGCATGCTGGGGCGGATGGAGGGTTTTTATACAGAGCTGGAAGATTCTTATGCCGCGCAGCGGCGCTTCGTCTCAGATGCTTCCCATGAACTCAGAACTCCGCTGACGACGATTCGGGGGAATATTGATCTGCTGCAGAAGGTCTGGGAGATGGAACCAGGAGGGAATCCTGCACTGGACGATGCCGCCATCCGCCAGCTGTCTCTTGAGTCGGTGAAGGACATTGCGGATGAATCCAAGCGGATGAGCCGTCTTGTGGCCGATATGCTCTCTCTGGCCCGTGCCGATACCGGGCGAACGTTTGACAAGGAACCGGTTGCGCTGGAGCCGATGATGATGGAAGTAGCGCGACGTGCGTCATTCTTGCCGCATCAGGCGGAATGGCGACCAGGGTCTATGTCGCACTTGAATGGCAAATACATTGTCGGCAACAAGGACTATTTGCAGCAAATGCTGTTTATTTTCATCGACAATGCCTTCAAATACACACCATCTGGTGAGGTAGTGTTTGATACTGTTTTCTATCAGAACCAGGTAGGTATTCGGATCAGTGATACGGGTATTGGTATGGATAAAGATGAGATCCCGCATATATTCGATCGCTTCTACCGTGCAGACGAATCGCGGGGGATCACGGAAGGAATTGGCCTCGGTCTCTCCATCGCCAAATGGATTATTGACGAGCATGACGGCTCGGTTGAAGTTGTCACCCGACAGGGAGAAGGCACCACGTTCGTGATCTGGTTGCCCCTTCTCTTTGCTCCGCCGCTGGAATAGGGTATAATTTAGGAGAACTATTACAGCAGTCAACGACAGCAGAAAGCTGGTGAAGTCATGGAAGTCATCAAAATATCGCCCCGGGGCTATTGCTACGGTGTGGTCGATGCTATGGTTATGGCACGGCAGGCCGCGCAAAATCTCGATTTGCCCCGGCCGATTTATATACTGGGCATGATTGTGCATAACAGTCACGTTACCAACTCGTTTGAGGACGACGGAATTATTACCCTCGATGGTACTAATCGTCTGGATATTCTGGACAAGATCGACAGCGGTACAGTAATTTTCACTGCGCATGGAGTGTCGCCAGAGGTACGCCGGGTGGCCCGGGCCAAAGGCCTGACTACTGTAGACGCTACCTGTCCCGATGTGACGAAGACGCATGACCTGATTCGGGAAAAGGTTGAAGAAGGATATGAAGTCATTTATATCGGCAAGAAGGGTCATCCTGAGCCTGAGGGTGCGGTCGGTATTGCGCCGGAGCATGTGCACCTGATCGAGAAGGAAGAGGAGATCATGAATCTCTCGGTTTCTTCCTCACGAATTGTGATTACGAATCAGACCACAATGAGTCAATGGGATATCAAGCATATTATGAAAAAACTGCTGGAGACGTATCCCGGCGCCGAGGTCCATAACGAGATCTGTATGGCTACCCAGGTGCGGCAGGAGGCTGTGGCAGAGCAAGCGGGACAGACTGATCTTGTCATTGTCGTGGGCGATCCGCGCAGCAACAACTCCAATCGTCTGGCACAAGTGTCGGAAGAAATTGCTGGTGTACCCGCCCACCGAATCTCGGACGTCTCCGAGCTTAAGACGGAATGGCTGCAGGGTGTTAAGAAGGTAGGGGTAACTTCAGGCGCTTCTACACCAACCCCGATTACGAAGGAAGTCATCAATTATTTGGAGCAGTATGATCCTGAGGTTCCGGCAACCTGGGAGATTAAGCGTACTGTGAATATGGCGAAGCTGCTGCCGCCGGTCAAGAACAAGACAGCGAGCACGAACTAATCTCCTGACATTGAACTTATAGGATGGATTAAGAGAGCGTATTACACCGGATTTCGGCGTGTGCGCTTTTTTGTTATGGGATAGAACTTTTCTCAACCACACTTACAGATGTAATGATAATATTCCTTTCGCTTCCATTTCGTAATTTGCTGAATCCTTTTTCAGGCTTTAGAGTCTGGAAATTTGAGCGTTTTCAAATCGGGCTGTTTTGTGAAAATGGGCCACGGCGGGTTGACGAAATGGGTATTTTCCGCTAGAATTGCTTTAGTGATTAAAAGCATAAAAGCTAAAAAGCTAAAAAGCTTAAAAGCGTCATAGTGGAACGAAGTGCACAAACACTGACTAATAAATTACGTTAAATGTGGAAAGGAAGATTAATTATGATCGTCATTACATCGAACCAAACTCCGGAAGAACAGGTGCAGGATATTATCAGAGTTATTGAAAAAGAGGGGCTGCAGGTCCACCTCTCCCGCGGTGCTGACCGTACCGTCATTGGTCTGATTGGAGGTGTTACACCTAAGCTGGCTGAGCATCTGCGGCAGATGAAAGGGGTAGAGAATGTCGTTAAAATCTCTAAATCCTACAAACTGGCGAGCCGTGACTTCCACCCGGAAGATACAATCATTGATATTCGCGGTGTCAAAATTGGTGGCGAGAACCTCGTCATCATGGGCGGACCTTGCGCTGTTGAATCCCCGGAACAAATCGATGAGATTGCCCGCCTAGTGAAGGCCTCTGGTGCTCAAGTGCTCCGCGGCGGTGCATTTAAGCCACGTACAGGACCATACAGCTTCCAGGGCGTGGGTGTAGAAGGCTTGACGATGATGGCAGAAGCCGGCAGACGTCATGGTCTGTTGACGATTACCGAAGTTATGACTCCGGAATACGTAGATATTTGTGCGGAGCACGCAGATATTCTACAGGTAGGTACACGTAATATGCAAAACTTCGATTTGCTGCGCAAGCTGGGCACCTGTGGGCGTCCTGTGCTGCTCAAACGTGGTTTCAGTGCGACCTATGACGAACTGCTGAATGCAGCAGAATACATCCTGGCAGGCGGTAACCGTGATGTTATGCTGTGCGAGCGTGGTATTCGTACATTTGAGACGTACACCCGCAATACACTAGACCTCTCGGCGATCCCGGTTCTGCAAAGTCTGAGCCATCTACCGGTCATCTCTGATCCTAGCCATGGCACCGGACGTCGTGAACTGGTGGAGCCAATGTCCAAGGCGTCCGTCGCTGCAGGCGCCAACGGCCTTATTATCGAAATGCACACCGATCCGGACAATTCCATGACTGGCGATGGTGTACAATCACTGTTCCCGGATCAGTTCGACAACCTGCTTAGAGATCTTGAGAAGCTCGCTCCGCTGGTTGGACGTAAGTTCTCTCAAGGCCCTGAACCTGTAGTAACTGTGTAATTTTTGCTCATATCTGCTGTTCAAATAGCCCGCTTATCCCGCGTCATTACTGGGATAAGCGGGCTATTTGATTTTGGACCGGACAAGATGTGTGGCTGGACGGACCTTTTTTACCATTTTCACTAAAGCGTTAGAAAATCTTACATGGAATCAAGAAATACCTGACATAAGCATTGACGATGTTAGGTATGAGATTTATAATGACGACAGCAAAAAAAATATAAAACAAGAACATTTGCATACTGTGAGCGGCTTAATGTTCGGAAACTTGGGGAGGAAAATATCATGTCGGTTGAAAAAGTGTTGCAAACTATCAAAGAGAACAACATTGAGTGGGTGGATTTCCGGTTTGTAGATTTGGGTGGACGTGCGCATCATATTTCGTTGCCTGCTTCTGAAGTAGAAGAAGAAACTTTTGTGAATGGTGTAGCTTTTGACGGTTCTTCCATTGCCGGCTTCCGCGGAATTGAAGAATCTGACATGGTTATGATGCCAGACACTGAAGCGACATATATCGATCCTTTTACGGCACACCCGACGCTTAACATCATGTGCGACATTTTCACTCCTGATGGCGAACGTTATGAGCGTGACCCGCGTGGTATCGCAGTTAAAGCAGAAGAGTTCTTGCAAAAGAGCGGTGTAGGTACGGCAGCATTCTTTGCACCGGAATCTGAATTCTTTATTTTTGACGATGTTCGCTATGAGAGTGGTATGAACAGCTCTTCCTTCTTCGTGGATTCCGAAGAGGCAGCTTGGAACACTGGACGCAAGGAAGAAGGCGGTAACCTCGGCTTCAAAGTTGGTGTAAAAGGCGGCTATGTACCTGTAGCACCAGTTGATACCCAACAAGATCTCCGTAGCGAAATGTGCCGTATCTTGGAAGAAGCAGGACTGCGCATCGAGCGTCATCACCATGAAGTAGCAACTGCAGGTCAAGCGGAAATTAACTTCCGATTTGACACCTTGAAGAAAACAGCCGACAACCTTTTGACTTATAAATACATCGTGCATAACACAGCTCGTCAATACGGCAAAGTAGCAACCTTCATGCCAAAACCATTGTTCGGTGATAACGGTAGCGGTATGCACGTGCACCAATCCATCTTTGACGGCGATTCTCCTTTGTTCTATGAAAAAGGCGGATATGCTAACCTGAGTGAAATGGCGCTGAACTACATCGGAGGTATTCTGTACCATGCTCCGGCGCTGATCGCTTTGACTAACCCGAGCACTAACTCTTTCAAACGTCTGGTTCCTGGCTACGAAGCTCCGGTTAACCTGGTATTCTCCAAAGGTAACCGTTCCGCTGCAGTTCGTATCCCGGTAGCTGCTGTGACACCTAAGGGCTGTCGCATCGAGTTCCGTACACCGGATTCCACAGCGAACCCTTACCTGGCCTTCTCCGCAATGCTGATGGCAGGTCTGGATGGAATCAAGAAGAAGATCAACCCGCAAGAATTGGGTTATGGTCCACTTGACAAGAACATCTATGAACTGGAAGATGCAGACAAAGAGAAGATCCGCAGTGTTCCAGGAAGCCTAGGCGAAGCGCTTGATGCTTTGGAAGCAGACTATGAGTTCTTGACAGAAGGCGGCGTATTCTCCAAAGACTTCATCGATAACTATATTGGTCTGAAGCGTTCTGAGGCTCAAGCAGTGAATATCCGTGTTCATCCACATGAGTACTCCCTGTACTTCGATTGCTAATCCGTTGCTAATCTAATAAATGTTCAACCTGCAAAGCCCCCGGGACACCTCCCGGGGGCTTTTTAGCGGCTTTTCTGTCAATTAATATGCTGAGGGCCTCTCAGAGCTCCTTGGAGCTTTACAGCGGTGCAGTGGTAGTCTTCGGTAGTGATAGGCCACATGACGGCTTAGAGGCGCCACAGGACTCTCTAATGATAAGTTCAGGCTCAACAAGAAAGGAACTGGTGCTCGACTGATTGTTAATAAGGTCATAAAGCATCAAGGCGGCGAGCCGCCCAAGTTTATTTTTATTCTGGCGGACTGTGCTTAGAGAGGGTGTCGTGTACTTGCAAGCCTCGATGTCATCACAGCCGATAATGGCGACTGTATCAGGTACCGAAATCTCGGCTTCCTTGAGTGCGCGCATTGCGCCGATGGCGATCTGGTCGGAGGCAGCGAAGATCGCCCGGGGCAGGTTGCCGTTAGCGATCATTCGCGTCATAGCTTCATATCCGCTGGATTCAAAAAAGTTATCCCCGTTCAAAAACCAGTCCTCGTTGATTGACATTCCCAGATCTTCAATAGCTTTGCGGTAGCCGCTCTCACGCATATTTGATATCTCTGACTCCTGATTACTCCCGAGATAACCGAGTTCACGGTAGCCTTGCAAATAGAAATGCTCAACGACTTTAGCGGACATCTTGAAATTATCGGACATGATGTAGCCGGAGCTAGACCCGAACAGCTTCATATCGACACCGATGCAAGGAATCGAACTGTGATCCAGTTTTGTGATGGAATTCTCTAGCTCTTCTCCGGAGAGCAGCACACATCCATCGACGTTGTAATGCCAGCACCGGGCCAGATAATCATTGATACCCCCGTTTGTAAACTTTTCATTGGAGAAAAAGATAAGATCATAACCCAGCAGACCCATTTGCTTTTTAAAGGCGTTTAGAACCTCTACGAAAAATGGAGGGGTGAAATCGATATTCAGCATCCCGGCAAAAATAACGCCGATCAAATGTGAAGATTTGGTTGAGCGTGGTTTGGATGAAATGGGAGGAGCGTAGCCAGTTTCTTGGATAATCTGTAGCACCTTGTCGCGTGTACTAGCAGAAATGTCACTGTAATTATTGATGATTTTAGAAACTGTCGATACCGAAACGCCTGCAAGTTTAGCAATATCCTTAATGTTATAGGTCATTAAAAGACCTCCTTATTCTAAATAACAACGTGATAGGCGGGAATTTTATATGTTTCTGTATTTTTCAATGAATTGAATGCATATTTACGAAATAGTTTCGGATTTTATTTTATATTTTAAACGAAAGGTAGTCAATGCTTGAACAGGCTGTTACAGGGGGGATTGAGGGGGAATCCTTGTTTTACAAGGTTTTTTTGAGGAATTAGCCAGGGGTTTAAAAAACGCTTTACAAAAATAAACAACGATGTAATAATAAAAATTACGAAACCGCTTTCTGGATTTGGCTTCTATTGTTCGAAACATCAGATATTTTCTGGACATGTGTTTCGTAATGTTAGAACAATTTATTCTGGGGGGTAACAAAATGGTAAAGAAGCTTTCTGCAGTCTTGCTAAGTTCTGTTCTTTTGCTGGGATTATCAGCATGCGGAGGCGGAAATAACGGCAATGGTGCAAGTGGGGAAGCTACAAACGCTCCATCGAATGCGGCAACGGGAAAATCTGCATCCGGTGAGAAGAAGGTTGTTAAGATCCTGCATTGGAAGCAAGAGAACATTAACAAAGCTATTCAAGAAATCAACAAGAAATTTGAAGAGAAATATCCTGAATACAAGGTGGAGTACACCACTACCGGGCCTGATGACGAGTTTAAACAGGCGCAAAGAGCAAGAATTACCGCTGGTGATGTTGACGTTCTTGCCGACCTGTCCGGGATGAGACTGTCTCCAAAGGATTGGACACCGGGTGCGAAAGTGCCAGATTGGCAGCAGTGGATCGATTCCGGTCTGATTGCGGATCTATCCGACCAAGCTTTCGTGAAGAACTACAATGCCAACGATATTGCCAAGGCGGGTACTTATAACGGAAAAGTATATGCCCTGCCAACCGGTAAAGTCGCGATGTCAGGATTCTTCTACAATAAAGAAATCTTCGAGCAAAACGGGCTTTCCGTTCCAACGACCTGGACGGAGTTCATCAAAGTGCTGGATACCTTGAAAGATAAGAACATTACGCCAATCGTAGTGGCTGGTAAAGACGTATGGCCATTGAAACTGCCAGTCTTCGGTCTGCAAGCGAAAATTCTTGGCGGCGGTGACCAGAACAAATGGATCGAGGGTGTATGGAAGGGAGAAACGGCTTACAATGATGCAGAATCTGTAGAGGTTCTGGATAAGATGAAGACGCTTCAGGATAAATACATCATTGATGGATTTATGGGTATCGACTATGCAACAGCACCGTCCTTCTTTGCTACAGGTAAAGTAGCGATGATTGCCGACGGAACCTGGGATGCACCAACTATTGCAACTGCTAATCCGGATTTGAAATTTGGGTACTTCCCGATCCCTGCTACTGAAGATGCAGCGAAGAACAATTCTCTTGTTGGAAAATACGATGTAACCTGGTATGCCGCAGAGAAAGGCCCGAACAAAGAGGGCGCGCTGAAATGGCTGGAGTTCTTCTCTGAGCCGGATAACTACACAGCGTATGTGAAAGCGGCCGGCTTCCTGCCAACACAAGACAATATTCAAACCGAGAGCGAGTTCATCGATAAAGAGCTTTCGCCATACCTGCGCGGAGACTTTGAACTGGCTTACGAAATTCTGATGATCAACCGTGTGAATGTCGGCGAGCACCTTGCTGCTGAAGGCGTACACACAGAATACCTGGCTCCGGGCGGCGAATTCAAGACGGCCAAAGAACTCGCCGATGTGCAACAGAAAGAATGGGAAGCGGCTGCGCCTAAATAAACTGCTAAAGGTTCAAGAATTAAACATACTGTGCAGCTTCGGGGTCTGTCCTGTGCAGGCCCCGATCCTTTATTTTGAATCAAAATTAGGCAGGTGAGCGAATGTATCCCTTCGGTAAAGGTATAAAGCGCTATGTGCCCTTTCTATTTTTGCTGGTGCCATTGGCGTTGTATGTTATTTTCTATTTCGGACCCTCAGTGATGACGGTCATTTATTCGTTTACAAATATAAAGAATGTGCCTGGTAGTGAATTGAAGTTTGTTGGTCTGCAGAATTACTATGATGTATTCTTCTCTGGCAATTCAGGCGAACGCGTGGACTCCATTATACGAACTCTTTATTTCATGGTGATTGTTACGGTTGTGCAGAACGGACTTGCGCTATTGGTGGCTGTGATCATTAATCAGAAGCTAAAGGGTGATTATTTCTATCGTGCGGTATTTTTTCTACCGGTAGTTCTTGGTGTTGCGGTAGTGGCGCTAGTATGGAGCATGATGTTTGATCCGCTCAGCGGTCCTGTGAACTATCTATACAATGCGTTGTTCGGTTATAAAGATATGTTCTTTGGAAGCTTCACCCATGCCTTCGGCTACATTATATTTGTACAAATCTGGATGTACATGGGCTATTCCATGCTGATCTTTCTGGCCGGACTGCAATCCGTACCGAAGGATCTGTACGAGGCAGGATATATCGACGGTACAAGTAGATGGCAATCGTTCAAAAACATTACGTTTCCGCTGATCGCTCCTTCCTTTACGGTCAATATGCTCCTGTCGATCATCGGTGCCATGTCCACCTTTGATATTATTCTGGCCACAACAGACGGACGCTTCAATACCAGAACGATGGCTTATGATGTCTACAAAGAGACCTTCCGTGGCAGTCTGGAGATGGGTCTGCCTTCTGCGCTTTCTGTTGTACAGTTCCTGATCATTCTTGTCTTTGTTGTGATCGCTGTAAAACAAATGCGCAAGAGAGAGGTGGAATACTAGATGAAAGACTCCAGATCCGCCAAAACTCTTTCTTACGTCGTTGTAGCGATACTTCTCGTGCTGTACATCATACCGCTACTCTTCGTCTTTAACGTTTCATTCAAGTCCTTCACGGAGTATCTACTGGACCCTATGGGAATTGTTTCTAATATTCAGTGGAACAATTACAAGGATGCCTGGGTACAGGGGAATTTCTCTAACTATTTCCTCAATAGCCTGCTGTATACGGGGGTTGCCACGGTATTGACACTCATCGTGTCGCTCTTCGGCGCTTTTCCGGTGGCACGGGGATATGTGAAGTGGAGTGGCTTTATTTATATGTTCTTCCTGCTCTCGCAGTTTCTGCCCAATCCAATGGTAGCTCAGTTCAAACTGATGCTCGCCATGAAGCAGGAACTCGGATTTGTAGGTTATGATACAAAACTGGGTTATATCCTGTTAAAAACAAGCGGAACAGGCATCGTCTTTATGATGTTCACTGGCTATATCAAATCCATTAGCCGTGAACTTGACGAAGCAGCAGGGATGGACGGCTGTGGCTATAACCGCTATCTGTTCCAGATTATTATGCCATTGATGAGACCTGTGATTGCCACCGGCGTCATTTTGACAGCCATCGGCATCTGGAATGACTTTGTCGGCCCGGTCATGTATCTGCCTAGCCCGGATAATTATCCGATCACCTTCGGGTTGAAGGAATTCCGTGGCCAATACGGCAATAACTGGCCGATGCTGGCCTGCGGTATTATGATCGTATCTACTCCGCTGATCATTCTGTACACTTTCATCCAGAAATACATTGTCGATGGTGCACTGGCAGGTGCGGTTAAAGCGTAAACAGCAATACAAATGAGAGGATGGATATTAGTGGAGCGCAATGAAATCAAAGGCTGGAAATTTATAGGAAACAATGGGGAGTTCAATCTTCCACAGCCAGATCGCAGCAGTTTTTTATATTTTCCTTTAGTAAATGAGGGTGGCATGATGTCTTCGATCACGCCTAAGCTTCACGGCCAGGCTACTTCAGGACATAATACGTTTCTGACACCGCCTTTGTCGGTTGAGGATTTGCATAATTCGCGGGCTTCGCGTAACTTCTGGGTATACGTAGAAGGTAAAGGGGCGTGGTCGGCAGCAGGAAACTCTGCCAAACAAAACGCAGCTTTCTATAAGGACAACGCTGACGAGTCTGAGCTCGAGGCTGGCCTTCTCTATCACCGGGTAACCCGTAGCAATAAAGAATTCGGCATTTCTGCCGAGATTACCAGTTTTGTGCCATGCGGTGAAGATAAGGTAGAGTTGACGAAGGTCGTTCTAACGAATACAGGAATTGAGAAAATCACATTGACATCGACAGCGGCTATTCCGCTGTATGCCCGGTCTGCGGATGACTTGCGCGATCACCGTCATGTGACATCGCTGCTGAACCGGGTCTATACCTCCCCGTTCGGCATTGAAGTACAACCGGCACTCTCCTTCGATGAACGCGGTCACCGTGTAAATCACACCTCGTATGGGGTATTCGGAGCAGAAGAGAACGGAAGCGGTCCAGTTGGATTCTTCCCTGTGCAGGAAGAATTTATTGGTGAAGGTGGAAGCCTGGACTGGCCGGAGGCTGTAGTGCTGAACAGCAAGCCAGCCACCTACGCTGAAGCCGAGCTGGAAGGGTATGAGGCGCTGGGTGGACTTCGGTTTGCGGAGACGGTCTTGAATCCAGGCGAAAGCCATTCTTACATTATTGTGCTGGCGATTGAAGGCGAGCGGATCAATATTCCTGTGCTGATGCAGAAATACGGTACAGCTGCAGCCTTTGATGCTAAACTGGAAGAGAATAAATCGTTCTGGAACGACAAGGTGAACACCGTTGAATTCCACACTGGTGAACATGATGTCGATCAGTGGATGAAATGGGTAACCCTTCAACCGGTGCTGAGAAGACTTTACGGAAACTCCTTCCTGCCATATCACGATTATGGCAGAGGGGGACGCGGCTGGCGTGACCTCTGGCAAGACTGCCTCGCCCTGCTTATCATGGAGCCGGAAGAAGTACGGAGCCTGCTCTTGAACAACTATGCCGGTGTGCGGATTGACGGCAGTAATGCGACGATTATTGGCTCGCAGCCTGGCGAATTCATCGCTGACCGCAACAACATTCCGCGGGTATGGATGGACCACGGGGCTTGGCCGTTCCTGACTACCATGCTGTATCTGGATCAGAGCGGAGATCTTGATTTCTTGCTGCAGGAGCAAATCTACTTCCGCGACGTCTTCATGAATCGTGCCCAGAAACGCGATACTTCATGGGATGCCGAGACAGGTAGCTCGCTAAGAACGACCTCCGGCGAAGTCTATACCGGTACCATTCTGGAACATATTCTCCTGCAAAACCTGGTTCCATTCTTCAACGTCGGAGAGCACAACAACATTCTGCTTGAAGGCGCCGATTGGAATGACGGACTGGATATGGGGGCAGACCGTGGAGAGAGTGTGACCTTCACATCCTTCTATGCTAGCAACCTGCTTGATATTGCCCGCCTGCTGCGCGACCTGAAGGAGCGCAAGGGTCTGTCGACCGTCGAACTGGCGGAAGAGATGACGTTGCTGCTCGATTCTCTTGGCGAAGGTGTGGACTACACCTCGGTATCCGGCAAGCACGAACAGCTCGAGCGCTACTATGCGGCAGCGCCGAATAAAGTTAGTGGTGTGCGGGTGGCACTGGATATTGACAAGGTAGTAGCAGATCTGGAGCGTAAGGCTAATTGGATCTTCGATCACCTGCGCAGCAATGAATGGGTACAAACCGAAGACGGCGGCGGCTGGTTCAACGGTTATTACAATAATGACGGTGAACGCGTAGAGGGAGAATTCCCTGGCGGCGTCCGCATGACGCTGACCGGTCAGGTGTTCCCGCTTCTCGGCCATGCTGCTGCACCTGAGCAGATTCCGAGTATTATTAACGCTGTTGAGAAAAATCTGTTGGATGACAAAATCGGCTACCGGTTGAATTCCCGTTTTGGCGGCATTCAGCAGAACCTGGGCCGTGCCTTTGGTTTTGCCTTCGGACATAAAGAAAACGGTGCAATGTTCAGCCATATGACGATTATGTATGGTAATGCACTCTATAAACGCGGATATGTTAAGGAAGGCCGGAAAGTGCTGGATTCCTTGTATCAGCTTAGTGCTGACTTTGCCACCAGCCGGATGTATCCGGGAATTCCGGAGTATATCAATGAGCAGGGCCGCGGTATGTACACGTATTTGACCGGTTCGGCCAGCTGGCTGCTGCTGACTATGGTGACAGAAGTGTTCGGTATCAAAGGAAAGCTGGGCGACTTGTTGCTTCAGCCTAAACTGGTACAAGAGCAGTTCGACCACAATGGGCAGGCAAGAATTAAGACTATTTTCGCAGGGCGTGAACTGGAGGTCGTCTACACTTCCGCTAATCGTTCTGCATATGGAGAGTATCAGATCCAGGGAGTTACACTGAATGGTAACCCTGTGGCGTTGCAGCGCAGTGTAGAAGGGGTTATCATCCCACGTACAGAACTGAACGCTCTATCAACCGATAAGCGCCATCTAATTGAAGTAGAGCTGGCGTAATCATTTGTTCCAAGTCTAACCCTTGTATTACGGAAAGGACGCATTCTATATGAGCAATATATTATCGAATGGCATCCTGTCGGTCGAAATTGCTGAGTTGGGAGCCTATACAGGCTCCCGTTTCGACTGGACAGGATTTATCACACAAGTAACTCTAGAGCAGGGAAAACACACGTTTTGTGTGCCGGAAAGTCTGATTCCCGGACATGGTAGCGGCGGCAGCGGATTATGTAACGAATTCGCCATTTCTCAGGCCATTGGATATGACGAGGCTCCGGTGGGCGGCTGGTTCCCGAAGCCAGGTGTCGGCCTGTTGCAGAGGGAGGATCTGGACCCCTACACCTTTATGGGGGATTACAAGCGGACTTCGTTTGTTACTGAAATAGAGGCCAGTTCGGACTCCATCACGTATACGGTACAGCCAATGGAGTGTAATGGGTACAGTATGCTCTTAACTAAGAGGATAGCCATCGCTCAGAATACATTGACCATTGACTATACGTTTGAAAACAAAGGAACAAAGACTATCGAAACAGAAGAATATGTTCATAATTTTGTCGGGATCGACAATAATCCGGTCGGAGTGGACTATGAACTACGGATGCCAGGGGTTATTTCTGTTGAGAAGCCCGAATCCGCTTATACATCGGAATTGCTGTTGACGGATGGAGAACGATTGGGGTGGAAGCGCCAGCCGGATCGTCCATTCTACTGCCTGCTCTCCATAGGCGCCAAAGGCGAAGTAGATTTCAACTGGGAGCTGATTCATAAGCCAAGTGGAATCGGTCTGAGAGAAAGCGGAGATTTCCCGATTTCAAAAATAGCTTTGTGGGGAGAAGGCCATGTGATCTCTCCTGAAGTTTTTGTGAACATTAGTCTTTTACCGCGTCAAAGCAAGCACTGGCGCCGTTCTTATGAGTTTTTCAAGCTTTCTTAGGGTATAAACTCATCTCTTATGTGAATAATTATACTTGCTGGTGTGTGAGATTACTGCTATCATATCGATATCCAGATTCATAGTAGAGAAAGGGTGGGAGAGTTTTGAGCAAGAGAGCATACAATTTTAATGCCGGTCCTGCGGCATTGCCGTTAGAAGTACTAGAACGCGCACAAGCGGAGTTTGTGGATTTTCGGGAGAGCGGAATGTCTATTATGGAGATGTCGCACCGTGGAGCCATATACGAATCTGTGCATAATGAAGCACAACAGCGTCTGCTTTCACTGCTGGGCAACCCGACAGGCTATAAGGTTTTGTTCACTCAGGGTGGAGCGAGTACCCAATTTGCAATGATCCCGCTCAACTTCCTTTCCGAAGGTAAAGTGGGCAGCTACGTGATGACGGGCAGCTGGGCTGATAAAGCTTACAAAGAAGCTAAGCTGGTGGGCGGTGTTCATGTCGCAGCTTCCTCGGAAGATCAGAAATTTCTGAAGATTCCTGAGCTGAGCTCCATCAAGGCTGCGGACAATGCGGCTTATCTGCATATAACGTCGAATGAAACAATCGAAGGCACACAGTACGCGGAGTACCCGGATTCCGGTTCTATTCCACTCATTGGCGATATGTCCAGTGATATTCTGAGTCGCTCGTTCGATGTGAACAAGTTCGGCCTGATTTACGCAGGTGCCCAGAAGAATCTGGGACCGTCCGGGGTAACAGTTGTGATCGCGAAGGAAGAGCTTATTGCTGAATCTCCTTCCCATATTCCGACGATCCTGCGCTACAGCACTCATACGAAGAATAACTCTCTGTACAATACGCCACCATCTTTCTCTGTATATATGGTTAATGAAGTGTTAAAATGGATTGAAGAGCAGGGCGGCTTGGCTGGAGTTGAATCCAAAAACCGTGAAAAGGCCGGTCTTTTATATGAATACATTGATGGAAGCGACGGTTTCTACCGTGGCGTTGCAGATCAAGGCAGCCGCTCCATCATGAACGTTACGTTCCGGATGCAGTCGGAAGACCTGGAGAAGCAATTTGTAAAAGCTGCTGAACAAGAAGGCTTTATCGGTCTCAAGGGTCATCGTAGTGTTGGCGGCCTGCGCGCTTCCATTTACAACGCTGTTCCTTACGAGAGCGTTAAGGCACTTGCCGATTTCATGAAGCATTTCCGGCAAACTCAAGGTTAATGATCGCTGTTCCTGACCTTCCGCCAATAGGCGGAAGGTTTTCTGCTTTAAAAATCAACAATCCCGGGCGGCTTTAAGTCCGGACAGAGAGGAATTACAGACTATGGCACTTCACATCGTTCTGGTCGAGCCGGAAATCCCGGCAAACACCGGCAATATCTCACGCACTTGTGCGGCGACAGGTACGCATCTACATTTGGTACGCCCGCTGGGGTTCCGCACGGATGATGCTACACTGAAACGGGCAGGGCTGGACTACTGGCATGCGGTCCACATTGAATATCATGATTCCTTTGCGGAAGTTCTGGAGAAATACAGCGAAGGACGTTTTTTCTATGCAACGACAAAGGCGGACAAGCGGTACAGTGATTTTGAATTCCAGGATGGCGATTTCTTTGTGTTTGGCAAGGAAACCAAGGGTCTTCCTGCAGAGATTCTCGAAGCAGGGAAGGAAACCTGCATGCGGATGCCGATGAGTACAGCGGTGAGATCGCTTAATTTGTCAAATTCGGCAGCGATTATTGTATACGAAGCGCTTCGTCAGCTGGATTTTCCACAACTTGTTTAAAATAAGACATGTTTTTTTAATAATTCAGCAGGATTCGACAATTTCATAACGAAATCTTAGTACAGGTCCGATATAAATATGTAATCCATTATTTAGTTGAACAGGAGAGGTGTAAGTTAGATATGAAACCTGCTGGAGTAGTTCGCAAAGTGGATCAGCTTGGTAGAATTGTTCTGCCAAAATCCTTACGCAAGAGATATCAAATGAATGAAGGAGATCCGGTGGAAATTTTGGTACAAGGCGACCATATTATTTTGGAGCGCTACCGTCCGAAATGTGTGTTCTGCGGATCGATGGAAGAAGTAAGCGAGTATAAAGATCGTTATATTTGTGCCGAGTGCCTTACAGAGATGACTCATTTGCAAAGACATGCATAATATAACGGTTTCGGCTTCTCGGATAGAGAGGTCACTCAAACTATGATTACATAAGAAAAAGCACCGCGCTTCTGCGGTGCTTTTTCTTATTCAGCCGGGCTCGCCAGTCACTTTTTGAAAGAGGGGCCAAGCGGTCCTGTGTTTGCTTCACGCAAAATCGAAAATTCTCTAGAGGCCTTTGGTTTTATCTTCGTTGTAAGAGGCAGTCAAAATGCCTGTCAGGAATAAAGCGAAAACAAGGGTAACAATCCAAAAGGTCAATGAAAACGACATGCCGGGCACCTCCAAAAGGGACTGTATTCGTTATCATGATTATACCCGTTCATCTGGTAAAAATAAACGTAAATGTGAGAAGTGGCATAGACAATCTATCATATTACTTAAAAAACAGGAAATTCGTAGGCACAGGCCGCAAATTACCGTCCGAAGGCTTGTTCACGACTCTTCCGTTAAAGATCAGCGAGGAAGAGCCTCCTCCATCCAAATTATATGCATCTATAACTCCCATATTAAAGAGCTTGTTCTGTAATTCCTCCAGCGTAGCACCGGAACTGCCATTTTCATTGTATCCGTCAGCGACCAGAATCAGGAGCTGATCATCTTTATATTTGCCCATCACTGTGCGAGGGGCTCGCTTGGGTGATGTCTTCCACTTCTCCGGGATCGGCATCTTCATGCTGTCCTTCAAAAGAACAGGAACGAAGGTTGCGCCAAATTGTGGTTCCAACTGGTCCAATTGCTCTCGGCTGTAAAATTTACCGCCGATCAGCTTGCCGTTCTTATTCAGTCCGACGAAGCTAAGGTCCTTATAGCTGGACTCAAAGCCGTTCAAATATTGGCCCCCGATTACAGTTGTGCTTAACGGATAGCGTTTGCCATCTTTGTCTGCAAAACCACCAGCATTAATCCCGGCGATAGCGCCGCTGCGGCTGACGGCTTGCATTGTGGTCTCCGCTCCGTTCACTGCATCCGCGAGGCTCATGGTTGCGGCTGATGCATCTTTAAGTTTGATTTTCAGAGCATAAGCTTTATAATTTCCTGGATTAAGCTGGAACAGTTCGATGACAACACGATCGCTGCTAACGACTTCGGAAGGAATGCCAAGTCTGGCGCTAATCCGGCGATTGTAAATGATCTGTGGGCGCGAGGCCTGCGTCTGAGCTGTATTCACAATTTGGTTCATTTCGTTGGTGGTGGCTTTGTAGAGCTTGGCACTGGCACTCACAGAATCTATGGTGTAGGCTGCAGTAGCCTGGGCTTGGATCAGTTCTTGTTTGAGTAAGCCAGTCTCCGCCATAGGTCCCTGAACAGGAGAGAATTGATCTACATGGAGCTGCAAATCAAGCGGGGGTTGAATCCACCATAGACCAATCAAGAGGCCGATGAACGGAGCGGTTAGCATCATGAAGAAGCGGTTGACTCTTTTGACAGGTGTCATCATTTGAGTAGATCCATTTCTTTCTTGAGGGCATCAAGCTGCTTGCGTACCTCGCTAAGCTGGGTATACAGCTTGTTGCTATTGTCTGTCTTGGCACTCGCATTGTCCTTGGTGAAGGTCAACAGTTCATTGAAGGTCTGCACAGTGCTCTGCAGTTCCTTCACTTCATCAGAGAGAGCGGCGATTTTGGACTCATAATCGGTCTTCAAAACGGTAAGCTGCTGCTGGCTTTGCGCGCTGAGCTGACTCAGCACTTGCTGCTTCAGATGGTTGGTGTAACTATACACGGCATAAACGCCAATTCCGATCATCACAACCCAGAACAGTAAAAACCATTTTACGGACGAGCCGTTTCTCGCAGCTGTACGGCGCGATTGAATCGGTGTCGATTCCGCTAGCGGTTGCATTTTATCACCTCGGGGCTTGTTCTTTTCAAGTCCCCATTCTATCAGACTTTGATTATTTTCGCAAAAATGTAAGAGAGTCAGATCATGATAAAAAATAATTGCATCCTATTAAACTACTGCGATACAATTTGCTATAGATTGGAATATCTGTGGGACGTATTCAAGGTAAGTAATAGAGAGGAATAAATCAATAAGACATCATATATCCTTGCTTGCGTCAAACCGGAAACGCCGCGGCGCTTTCCATTCTGGGTAAATACATATAAAGCAGGAGGTCTGGGCGTCAATGATGAAGGTTTGGCAGGTGGTCATTGTGGGATGTCATCCCACAAGCATGCTTGGAACGAAATTGATTCTGGAAGAAGGGGGAGAGCTGGAGGTTCTGGGGATGTATTCTACATGGACCGAAGGGGCCGCAGTAGTGCGGGAGAAGCAGCCTGATCTGGTGCTTACCGATTATCAAATGCCAGATGGAGAGGTAGAGAGTGTGCTGTTTGATATGAAGAACAGTTCGCCAACCTCTCATTTTGTTGTTATGACCGATGAAGATGGCAGAGAACTGCTGCAGTCATTTATAGAACTTGGGGCCAGCGGCATACTATCCAAAGGTGCCTCACCCGGACAATTGCTTCAGTTGATTAATGGATTACGGGAAGGTTTTCTCTCTGTTCCGCTCGAATGGATCAAGAAGGGCTTCTGGCCGATATCCCCGTCCAAAGGACTCGACAGCGTTCTGCAATTAACCCAGACAGAGACTTTTATAATGGAACGAATTGTGCAGGGGGTCACATATGACAAAATTGCGCTGGAGATTGATGTGAGTCGGCGCTCCATTGATAACTATCTTCGCAAAATCTATGTGAAGCTGGATGTCACCACAAGGGCACAAGCGATTGAGAAATTCGCTCTCTTCTCCAGACAGCATCGACAAATCTACGCTTGAGCTAGAGCAGGACGACATAATGCTGACAGGGTCTGAATATTCTTGGAACGAGGGAGGGGGAATTTCGCATGAAATACGACTTTTCCGCACGTGCGCACACGCTGTTGTCATCACAGCTCCTGAGCATACGGACCCAAACGCGGAGAGGCTCCATGATATCGTTAGCCGAAGAATTACCTGCGGAAGAGTTATTCCCGCTGTCCTTGCTTGCCGAGACAGCATCCACGGTCATCTCTGTTGATGCCGGGGCTCTTCAGTATGGAGATCCCGAGGGGTATGGGCCACTGCGTGAATGGCTAACGGGGGACTGGCTCAAAGCCAAAGGAGTGGCCGTCGCCGAAGGCGGAGTGCTACTGACAACAGGCAGCCAGCAGGCTATTGATCTACTATCCCGGGTCTATATTGATCCTGGAGATTGTGTGCTGGTCGAGAATCCAACTTCGCCGGGCATGCTTCAGGCGTTGCGGATGCAAGGTGCGGTGATTATTCCAGTCCAGGGCGACAGTGATGGATTGCTTCCAGATCATCTGCGAAGCCAGATCCTTCAGCACCGTCCCAAGATGCTGTATGCAGCGCCGAGCTTTACCAATCCAAGCGGAGTTCTATGGAGTCTTGCGCGGCGCAAGGAGATTCTGGAGCTTTGTATCGCGCATGATGTGCTGATTGTAGAGGATGATTCTTATGGAGATCTGCACTTTGAGCGGTACAATGAGCATCCTGTCGCCAAGTACCCATCGCTCTATGCGCTGGAAAATGTCAGTGACGGTGGACATGTACTCTACATCGGCTCCTTTAGTAAAACGGTTGCTCCTGCGCTGCGCACGGGCTGGGCGGCTGGCAGCCGGGAGCTGATTTCAATGATGGCTGCGGCCAAGCAAATGGCGGACTGGCAGTCGAGTTCTCTGAACCAGCGGCTGCTACATCACTTGCTGGATGTTTCCGCATTTGATTTGCGGGAGCATATCAAGCTGCTGAACCGGGAGTATCATACCCGATTCAAGTTGATGATTGAGCTGCTAAAGCGCCCCGCCTGGAAGCAAAGCTCATATAATCTTCCGGTCGGTGGCATGTTCCTCTGGGTGTCCCTGCCAGAGGGATTGGACGTCCATGCGCTGCTCCGCTGCGCGCTTGGTAAGGGAGTTGCCTTTCTGCCCGGACCTCTGTGCAGTGTAGATGGCGGGGGGCAATATATCCGTCTGAACTTTACCCATCCGGGCCGTGATGAACTGCTGCTCGGCATGAACCTGATGAGCGAGGCGGTTACCGAGTTTACCGCCCGTAGCTAAAGTGGCTGGTCGGGTGTACGCTGCCCCGGAACAGGCGTGACTTGAATAACGTGAAGAAGCATCCCGTGGGCCGGGATGCTTTTTGTTTATAGGGCGGTGAAGTTTGGCCGCCGCTCGGATTGCGCTTGCGGAGTCATATGCATGCGAGCTATTCTTTGGCCCTGCCGGAAGCTGCTGACGGCGCTGTTGATATATGTCCGTTGTCCGGTTCCCAGCGAACTAGTCGGTTATAAAGCTGGGCCGGATAGGATCTCTAGTGTCACAGGTCTGATGTGTGGTTACTGGTGAATTAGTTGGCTATAAAGCTGGGCCGGAAAGGATCGCTGCTGTTACAGGCCCGCTGTCCGGTTTCCGGTGACAGCGGCATATTCCACCAGGGCGGCATGCCCGCCCTTGGTGAGGGTGTAGCGGCCACGGGTGATCCGCAGGAACCAGCCGT
Organism: Paenibacillus sp. MAHUQ-45; assembly: GCF_058133325.1. Lineage (NCBI taxonomy): Bacteria > Bacillati > Bacillota > Bacilli > Caryophanales > Paenibacillaceae > Paenibacillus > Paenibacillus sp. MAHUQ-45. The sequence goes on along the minus strand of NZ_JBYUPV010000010.1, from coordinate 144,703 downwards.
AGTAGTTGTGCTGCAGGATGGCCGCCGCGCCGGGCACTCCGCTGCGCTTGCGCAGCTCCGCCGGGGTGATGCCGGCGGAGCGCTCTGCCGCCGCGCTGCCAGCGGCGGCCATCTCAGTCCGAGCAGCCAGCAGCTGCAGCTCGGACTGTTTCGCTTCCGCTGTGTCGGCGGAAGCGAACTCCGACGGCTGCCCCGCAGCAGCCGTCCCAGCGTCCCGTTCAGCGCTGCCGCGCGCTGAACGGACTCCCTGCAGCTCGGCTTCCGCCTCCTGCAGCGCAAGAGCCACGCGCAGCGCCTTCTCCCGATAGGCGGTGACGAGCTTAACGCCCGTGCTGCCGCCGGTGTTGTAGTCGCCGCTGCGCTCATGGAACTCATAGAGCAGGCGCTCGCGCTTTCGACCACCGCCGCGCCCGGCGGGCAAGGTCTCGTCCGGCTCGGCCAGCACTTCTACCACCGGCGCCTTCGTCTTATAGAAGGTCACGGTGATGAGCCCGATGCCGAGCCGGCGGCACAGTCCGCTCAGCTCGCCCCAGCGCTGATTGACCGCACCCTTCTTGTCCCGATTGCGCTCGACTGCAAGATAGACGTTCGGGCTAAGCTTTAGCCGTTCAACCCCCTGCAGCAGCAGGGCGAGGTTGAAGGATTTTTTCAGCTCCACAATCAGCGGGGGCTCCCCGTTCTCACGAATGCCTACCAGGTCGCAGGTCCGTACCTCGCCCTTGATCTCATAACCCTGCTTTTCAAAAAAAACCTTTAATGGAGCATACAGCTCCGTTTCATGCCGTACGGCCATAGTTTGTCACTCCTGTACCCCATACTCGCAGGGTCTGCGCCCGATATTTAAAACAGGCATAATCGTCCATGCCTGACTTTGTGGGGTGATTTACTGATTCTCTATTATAGCACAGCAAAAAATAGGTCAACTATTCGGGGCTTGCCGCATAGGTATGTAATACACTTTTGAAAGCCATTTGGAGCCATAGAGGAGCAATAGGAGCGCAAGAGGAGGCAGCGAGCAATGGACATTTTTGAGCGTATAGCTTCGTATCGGGCTGAGAACGACCGTTTGGCGTGGAACGGCACCTTCAAGGAATATGTTGAACTGCTGAAGAAAGACCCATCTCCCGCTAAAACCGCTCACTCCCGTGTATACGACATGATCAAATCTCACGGCGTAGAGGAAATTAATGGACGCAAGAGGTATAAGTTTTTTGAACAGGAGATTTTCGGTCTGGACCGGGCCGTGGAAAAGCTGGTGGAGGAATACTTCCATTCCGCTGCGCGGCGCCTGGATGTTCGCAAACGGATTCTGCTCTTGATGGGGCCTGTCAGCGGAGGGAAATCGACACTCGTTACGCTACTCAAACGTGGCCTGGAGCAATATTCAAGAACGCCGGAAGGTGCCGTGTATGCTATTGAGGGCTGCCCGATGCATGAGGACCCGCTGCATTTGATTCCGCATGAGCTGCGTCCCGAGATTGAACGAGAGCTTGATGTGCGCATCGAGGGCAACCTGTGCCCCTCCTGCCAAATGCGACTGAAGAACGAATACGGTGGCGACATTGAGAAGGTTGGCGTAGTGCGCGTCATTTTGTCGGAGGAAGAGCGGGTGGGCATCGGTACCTTCAGTCCATCCGATCCCAAGTCGCAGGATATTGCCGATCTGACTGGCAGCATCGACTTCTCCACCATTACTGAATTCGGTTCAGAGTCCGATCCGCGCGCATATCGTTTCGACGGGGAGTTGAACAAAGCCAACCGGGGACTGATGGAATTCCAGGAGATGCTGAAATGCGATGAAAAATTCCTCTGGAACCTGCTGTCGCTGACCCAAGAGGGGAACTTCAAGGCTGGGCGGTTCGCGTTAATTAGTGCGGATGAGCTTATTGTGGCCCATACCAACGAAACGGAGTACAAATCCTTTATCTCCAATAAAAAGAATGAGGCGCTGCAGTCCCGTATGATCGTCATGCCCGTTCCGTACAACCTCAGAGTTTCTGAAGAGGAAAAAATTTATGCGAAGCTCATTTCCCAAAGCGACATGAAGCATGTGCATATTGCCCCCCATGCGCTGCGTGCCGCTGCGATATTCTCGATTCTGACCCGTCTGAAGGAGAGCAAGAAGCAGGGGATGGATCTCATCAAGAAGCTGCGGATGTATGACGGGGAAGAGGTTGAGGGCTACAAGGAAGCGGACCTGAAGGAAATGCAAACTGAGTATCAGGACGAAGGGATGTCCGGCATAGATCCACGCTATGTCATCAACCGGATCTCCAGTGCGCTGATCAAAGGTGATTTGCAGTGCATGAATGCATTGGATGTTCTGCGGGCGATCAAGGACGGCCTGGACCAGCATCCTTCCATCACCAAGGAGGAGCGGGAGCGGTATCTGAACTTTATCTCCATTGCCCGCAAGGAATACGACATTTTAGCCAAAAGCGAAGTGCAAAAGGCATTCGTCTACTCCTTCGAAGAGTCGGCCAAAACACTGTTCGAGAATTATCTCGACAACATCGAGGCCTTCTGCAACTGGTCCAAAATCCGTGATCCTCTCACCGATGAGGAGATGGAGCCGGATGAGCGGCTGATGCGCTCCATTGAAGAGCAGATCGGCATCTCCGAGAATGCCAAGAAGGCGTTCCGGGAAGAGATTCTGATTCGGATCTCCGCCTATTCCCGTAAAGGGAAGAAGTTCGAATACAACAATCATGACCGGCTGCGTGAAGCCATTGAGAAGAAGCTGTTCGCCGATCTCAAGGATATTGTCAAAATCACAACCTCCTCCAAAACCCCGGATGAGAGCCAGCTGAAACGGATCAACGAGGTGACGAGACGTCTCATCGATGAGCACAACTACTGCCCAGTATGCGCCAATGAACTGTTGCGCTATGTCGGCAGCCTGCTGAACCGCTGATGAATATATAGGTTGAACGGGAAGTAACTTAAGGGACAGCAGCTATATAATTTAAATTAAAAAGGAATATCCTGAGCCATCGCAACTGGCTTAGGATATTCCTTTTTCTTTATTCCTCTGAATCCTTGGATTCATTGATTTTGCCGCCTAGATTAAAGCCCAACTCCCCGTTGTATTTGCCAAAGTGCCCGTTGATTCCAAGGCCAGCTCCCTGACCGCCCCCAAACTGGGCTTTGGCCTGTGCCCCAACACCATTGTCTCCACCAAGGTGCAATCCGGTATTGAACCCAGCACCCTGACTTTGGCTTAAGTGCCCCTCTGCATTAGCGTTTAATCCGTACTGGCCACCCAGTTGCGCTTCAGTATTAAATCCGACGCCTTGACTGGCGCTGAGATGCGAATTCGCTTGTGCATTAATCCCGTATTTGCCCCCGGCCTGTGCCTCGGTATTGAGCCCAAAGCCTTGACTACTGTTCAGATGAGTGTTGGCCTGTGCGTGGATGCCATATTGCTCTGACCCCAGGTGACCATCTGCATACGTACCTACGCCATTGTAGTTTAGATGTCCACCGGCATTAAACCCAGCGCCATGCTTACCGCCAACGTCCGCTCCTGTTTTTACAGTAATGCCTTGCCCACTGTCCACACTTGCGTTCAATTGACCATTCACAATATGCTGCTTCGGATTCTGGTTGTCTTGGGGAGGAGGAGTTGTAATACCTTCCGAACGGTGATGAAAGTAATGAGAATAAGGGTACTGAGTGTAACGAGGTGTATATGGATAAACGGGCTGTGGATGATCTTGCCGGCTGGAATATTGGTGCCAATAATTCATGGGAATACCTCCATTTGTAAGATAATGATATCAGCCTATTCTATTCATCCTGGAACCTGAATGACACAACATAAAGCGATGAGGGTATTTTCCCAACCCCGATTTTTTTAGCAAAACAGGAACAGTCACCTTGGCAGCCAGTTGTTATAATGAAATCACCGTACGGGGAAAGGTTGGGTGAGTGCTTGAATTACAGTAAGGATATTGAGCGATGCATCGAATACATTGAACAAAATATTAAAGAAGATTTAACGGCTGAAGATATTGCCGCTGCATCCGGGTACTCGTTGTATCATTTTTGCCGGGTGTTCAGTTTGTGCAAAGAAATGACGGTAATGGAGTATGTACGGAGCCGGAGGCTGTCTTTGGCCTCAATTGAATTATTTAATGGAAGAAGGATCATAGATATCGCGCAAGATTATGGCTTTGAGACACAGAGCGGTTTTACCAAGGCGTTCCGCAAAGCTTTTGGTTACAGCCCCTCGCAGTATGCTGCGCGGATGGATGGATTTCTTCAGGATGGAACTATTTTTGAAATCGGAGGTTATTTGATGAACCCTATTATTGTAAAGAAGCCAGCTTTCAAGGTTGCCGGTTATGGAATCCAAACGAATGTGGCTGAAGGTAACTATACGAAGGATGTCGCTTCTTTCTGGAGTCAATATGAAGGAGAAAATTTGGAATCCAAAATGTACGATATTTTGAATCCGCCTAAGCATGGGGAGGTCGGGTTATGTATCCCTGCCTCTGAAAACGGAAACGCCACATATCTGCTGGGTGTGATTGTAGAAGACTTCGACCAGGTGACCGGGGATATGCTGACTGCCCAAGTTCCTGAAGCCGAATATGCTGTGTTTACTACGCCACCCGTGGATACCTCGGAGGGTAAGGATCAGAGGGATTTTGTTCAGGTGATCAAGAGCACTTGGAAGTATATTTTTGAAGACTGGTTTCCTGGGAGCAATTATATATATGATGAGGGCAAGCTGGATTTTGAGTTCTACGACGAGCGCTGTCATTCTCGGGTAGATACGGTGATGGAGATTTATGTGCCTGTGAAAGAACGATCAGAGCAATAATAATCTGCGTGCCAGATGTGGTTTGGTTAAAAGTCTAACCGACGAGGGATTGTACTTCTACGCCCCTCACAATATTTGTCTGATAGTATTCCTATTGTATCGATCGTCAAAAAGGCCCGCAACGCACAGGATAGTGCGAGCGGGCTTTTCCTATATATGCATCTTCTTGCAATTTCCGTACCGCGTGTGCCTCTCGGGGCGCGAGGTTTGGCTCAACGCGGTGGTCAAACCTTTTGTTACATAAACCGCCGCTGCACCTTTTTCCCATCATAGGTGAACAGCGCCTTCTTCTCCTCCACAACCGTCTGCAAATGCACCGTGCGGCCCCACAAGGCATAGATATGCGGGAGCGTCCGCTCCAAATATTTCAGGTCCAGCTCAATGCTCTCATAGCGATGTTCAATGTACAGCTCGCCGTTCCGCTCATAATCGGCATCCTTGATGACGAGGTAAGGGGAGCCACCGTTCACGCGAGCCAGTACCAGCTGGTCTCGGACATTTTCCCAGGCTTTGTCGGTAATTTTCCACTCAGGACCTTTCTTCTCAAAGACATAAAGATCCAGATCATTGACCAGTTCCTTGGACAGATAGCTGCGGATAAAAGAGGTGTCGGAATCCAGCTCGCGTACCTCGAAGATTTTATCGCGATCCCAGCGGCGCTCGATATCTTCGAATATTTTTAGGCCGAGGTAGTAGGGGTTCAGGCTCTGGCGGGAGGGCTGCACCACTGAGGAATTCAGCTTGGCGTATTCCACTGTTTCCTCCGACGTCAGGTCCAGCTCGCGTACGATCCGCTGATGCCAGTAGGAAGCCCAACCTTCGTTCATGATCTTTGTTTCCATCTGCGGCCAAAAATAGAGCATCTCGTCATGCAGCATCGTCATAATGTCCCGCTGCCAATCCTCGAGCGATGTGGAATATTGCTGAATGAACCAGACGATATCCTTCTCCGGCTCTGGCGGAAAAGCACGATTACTAGGTACTGGCTCCGGGGGAACTGCGTTGACCTGATCCAGTTTCCATAGTTCGTCATAAGGGTTGGCTGGAGCGTTGCTGCCGGGTGGTGTATCCTTGCGGTCTTTCATCTTCGCTTCCAGCAGATGGGTCTTACCGAGCTTGCGCGGCTGGATTAAGCTAGGATCGATATGCTCCTGGATCGCAAGTACGGAATCAATAAAGCTCTCTACGGCCTCCGTGCCGTAGGTCACCGAATAGTCGGCGATCCGGTCAGCCGTAGCCGACATACTCTCGACCATATTCCGGTTGGAGATGGAGAAGCGGGCATTGTTCTTGAAGAAATCGCAGTGGGCCAGCACGTGAGCTACAATTAGCTTGTTCTGGATGAGCGAATTGCCATCCAGCAGGAACGCATAGCACGGGTTGGAGTTGATGACCAACTCGTAGATTTTGCTTAAGCCGAAATCATATTGAGACTTCATTTTATGAAAAGTTTTTCCGAAGCTCCAATGGCCGAACCGGGTCGGCATCCCATAGGCACCGAACGTGTAAATAATATCGGCAGGACAGATCTCATACCGCATCGGATAGAAATCCAGCCCGAAGCCGGTAGCAATCTCCGTAATCTCCGCAATGGCCCTCTCTAGCGCTTTCAGTTCATCATCGCCGGGCATGAACCCATCTCTCCTTCCTTCTTCTAACGCACCGTGTACTGGCAGAGTCTAACGTAAGCTCCGCGCTTAAGCGGGAGCTGTTCTTCTTATGTATATGGGTGGAGAGATAGAAGTATGATGAGGGGGATTTCTTGGTTTCTAAGTCAAAGGTTATACGCTTGGAATTTCCAAATATGAAGGTTTTATAGGTGTATATGTCGAATATTCCCATTAATATACTACCATTGAACTAGAGAGAGGTAATTTTCATTGAAGAAAACCATTGAAGCTAATGAAATGTCGGTAATGCGTTTGTTTTCTGTTGGAAATGAACAGTTTATTGTCCCTGTGTACCAAAGAAGATATCTATGGGGCAAAGACCAATGGATGGATTTATGGAATGATATTCAGAACATAGAAGTTGGGGAAGATCACTTCCTTGGTTCTATAGTGGTTATTAATCCTCAGCATAATATTGAGTTGAATCAATTTGAAGTTGTTGACGGACAACAACGTCTGACAACGCTCTCCTTGCTCATTGCTGCTCTGCGCGACAGTTTAATTCAGAGCGGGGGTGCACAGGAATTGTCAATTGGAGAGGCTCTTCACGGATATTTGCATTGTTCTACAATGTTCAGCCAAAACCTGCCTAAACTTATACCAGGTAAGCTGGACAAGGATGATTTTGCAACGATTGTTGATCGGAAAATAAAAGAGATGACGAATTCGAATATGTATTCGGGGTATCAATTTTTTATTGATCAGTTTTCTAAACAAAATGATTTGGTGGAATTAGCAAAGACGATTATCGGCTCATTGAAAGTAGTTTTAATTCAAGTTATGTCCCATAAGGATGCATTTAGATTATTTGAAACTCTGAATGATCGGGGATTATCTCTCTCAGCAGCAGACCTGATAAAAAACTACATCTTAAGTAAAGCTGCGCGTACTTCCGAAGATGAACTTGATGATATTGTTGAAACATGGGATGAAATAGTTGAGCTTGTTGGGCAGTTGGATCATCTTCGCTTTTTTAGACAAGTATTGCTATCCAAGACTGAAGGTGTATTTTCTTTTAATAGATTATATGATCGATATAAAACCGTAGTTGATAAGTCAGATTCTATTGTAGATTTGGTAGACGATCTCAAAGAATATGCGGTTTTATATAACCAAATATGTACAGCCACTACAAAGTATCAATCTGTTAATGAAAAATTACGGGCGATCAATGCAATTGGAGTAGCGACTAGCTATACGCTCTTGTTGAAATTACTTAAAAACCAAGTGACGGAACAGCAGCTTGTAACTGTACTTACCTTGATTGAGACATTTGCATTGAGACGAGCGATCTGTAGCTGGTCGACGAATAATCTCGATCCAATCTTCAATCACTTGGCGCTAAATGCTCCGGTAGATTCTACTTGTGTAGAATTTATAAAAGGGGTGCTGACAAGGGCTGATTATATTCCATCGGACGAAGATTTCATTGCTAATTTTACAACGAAGAATTTTAGACAAGATGATCAATGTAAATACATATTGGAGCGTATTGAGGATTACCATGTAAACTTCAGTAAAGAGAAGAGTATAGCAAACCGATCTCTTGTCCATATCGAGCATATTATGCCAAAAACGATCAAATCCAGAGGTAATAAGAAAGAATACAGCGACTGGGAGTTGTATTTGGGGGTGGACAACTCAGCTTTACATGGTGTCCATGTCAATAAAATTGGGAATCTGACTCTACTGGGTTCAAGTTTGAATATTTCAGCATCCAATAACCCCTTTGAAGAAAAGAAGAAGAATTATGAGCAATCATCAATTCTAATGACCAAGCAGCTTGTTGATTATCCGAAGTGGGATATCGTCTCAATCCAAGCACGAACTGAGAAGTTAGCTGGCATTGCAGCAGAAATCTGGAGACTGTAAGTAATAGAATAGGAGATGTTATAGATGAGAGAAGAAATTGTATTATTTAAAATTCATAGAGGCCTGAGAGAACGAAATCATTATGAAGCTACGCGAAAGCATTGGAGAATGAACAAGAACCGTATCGAACACATTAAGTATGCAGTAGGTATCGACCAGGGCAAGGTCGTATGTGTTTTTGAACCCACTAGCTGGGAAGTTGTAGAAGAAGGAGAATATAAGGGGAAGCTGAAATTTGAAGGAACCGACGCAGGTCATGAGATTTTCAATAAATTGCAACTTGCCCAAGGTCAATTGTTAAAGAAATTTGGTAGGGGCAACCCAGTGGCGTACATCTCACTTTCTGAAATAGATTAAAAATGAGCTAGGTTGCTTGTGGGATAAGTGAAACACTGCTAATACTGTGAATACGTTAAAAAACTTATGAGTGAAAATTAGTGATAGTCTCAGTTGGTTGAAAAAATAATAGTTATAATATTGATATTAATCTAAATAACTCGGAGGTATTTATTTTTTTATGGAAGCCATTTCTTTATTGTTAAGTCTTATTAATTACTTTAGGGATGATAGAGAGCAGGAAAGACAAATCAACCGTAGTAAATTCTTAGCGGAAATTGAAATTAATGATTTAGTGAACGAGATTCAATTGATTATTTATGAAATCTTAAGCGAGAACGGAGAGATTGATTTAGAACTAAGTGATGGTTATCCAAATGAATATGATCTTGCTTTTAAAATAGCTAACACCCTTTATGATAAAGGGCTGTCTATTGTGAAACAAGAATACTTTACTGACTTAGATGACAAGTTGCAAACTAATCTATATCAAATGGTGAAACAAGCTCAACAAGATAAAATGTATTTAAATACTGAAGCATTTGAAAATAATGACATCGAATATGAAATGGATATTATTAATGGGGCAGTGGATTTAACTAACAATTTACGAAATAGATAATCTAAATGTTGGGTAAGCAGGCTCCTTAGCGTATCGATACGTTGGATCAATAAAGAGGCTCTTGAAGAGCATTAACTTCAAGAGCCTCTTTATTCATAATACTAATAACACGTTCGCCTGAAAGCTTTCCGGAGGAAGCTCGCATCGGAAGCACAGGCTGTCTCCGGATGTTATCCGCGAAAAGCGGTACAATTGAAAAATCTGGAGACAACAAAGACCGAAAGTCCAAACATTCTCCGCAATGACGGCCTACTCTTTGTAAGAATCTATGAAAGTAATAATTAAGAACTAAATTAATATCGATATGGAACAATTTACATATGAATTAATTCTAGAGATGTTATGATAGATAAAGGATAGATTTTCCTATACCTCCACAGGGTGTATATGGTTCAATCGTATTCTGAAAAACTAACAACGAGGTGCTTCATAATGTTCAGAGTATTTGAGGAATTCAAAGGGAAGACAGCAATTATCACAGGTGGGGGTACAGGCATTGGCAGAGCTACAGCACTGCGTTTAGCGGAGCTCGGAGCCAATGTTGTGATCGCAAGCCGGTCTGAAGCGGATGGCGTTGCGACTGTACGCGAAATTGAGGAGCTTGGAGGAAGTGCGGCATTCATCCAAACGGATGTGGCCAAGGAAGAACAAATTATTTCCCTGGTCAACCAAACCATTGAACGTTTTGGTTCGATTGACTACATGTACAACAACTCGGCGATTACAGGGGATAATGAGCTTCTTGAGGATTATAAGACCGAAACCTTCGACAGAGTGTTTGATGTCAATGTCAGAGGACAACAGCTTCTGATGAAGTATGCAGTGCCACACATGAAACCGGGCAGTGCGATCGTTAACTGTGCATCTTTGCATGGAACAATTGCTATGGCGGGGGATGTTGCTTACTCTGCAAGTAAACATGCGGTTATTGGTTTGGGTAAATCAGCAGCGGCCGAGCTTGCAGCTAAAGGAATTCGGGTGAATATTGTCGCTCCAGGACCAGTTCCTACCAAAATGATGAGACGCTATGAAGAATTGCTCACAGACGATGTAGATGCGCTTGAGCAAGCCATTGCCCAACTTCCGGTTCTGAAACGCTACGGAACGCCAGAAGAAGTAGCCAACGCGGTAGTCTTCCTTCTGAGCGACATGGCTTCGTATGTCGTTGGTCATGTGCTTATGGTTGATGGTGGTTGTTCGATAATTAGATAGTCGTCTGCAACATATAAATAAACAGGCCGCTAACAGTCATTCTTGACTGATGAGCGGCCTGTTTTTGCTACTCAGATCTAGAAGTAATTGGTATACTTTGATAAAAGAATATGAATTTCAGCTATATAAGTTGAACAAAAGATAGTAACGAAAAGCGAGAAGGAACGAAGGGAGAAGTTTGGAACTGTAGGAGCACCGCGCTCGCCTGAAAGCTTTCCGCAGGAAAGCACGCATCGGAAGCAAAGGCTGCAGCCAGATTTCAACCGCTTGAGGTGGTATATTCCCCTTCATCAGTCGTCTTAGCAGTGAAAAAGAGGGTCACCTCTTCAATTAACAGCATTTTTGCGCCTTATTTTTCTTTGAAATAGGTAAATGAGGAAAATAAGGTCATTATTGTATCTTATTTTTTGAAAAAGCACGTTAGATGGGGTGTTCTGGAAGATTTAAGGTACAATTTTGCACTTAATCTCCAAAAACCCTTAGTTGCAGAGGATTTAAGGTACGAAAATGCCGTTAATTAACTTCGATCCTTCTTAAATAAGCTCTCTTTTTTCTTAAATATGTTTGTTTTTAAATGCGCTCTACATAGAAGATTATCCAGCAATTTAATAGCTTGATTATTGGAGGCGACGATGGAATGCAGCAGCGGATCTTGCTGATCGAAGACGATGAAAGCATCAGTGAAATGGTCTCATCTTATCTTGTAAAAGAAGGTTTTGAGGTCAAGGCGGTGTATGACGGTGAGGAGGCAGAGCGCGTCTTTCGCAGCGGCGCGTATGAGCTTGTTCTGCTGGATCTCATGCTCCCCAAGCGAAGCGGGACGGATATTCTACAGACGATTCGGGCTAATAGCCTTGTCCCTGTTCTGATCATGTCTGCAAAGGACAGCGATGTAGATAAGGCACTCGGTCTGGGCTTCGGGGCGGATGACTATATCACGAAGCCCTTCTCTATGATTGAGCTAGTAGCGAGGGTGAAGGCAGCGATCCGCCGGGCGGGTTATGCCGCAGCGAGGAACGCTAGGATAGAAGCAGCGGCCCCGGCCCGGCAGATGATTAACCTGGAGGGACTGATCGTAGACCTGGATAATTTTACAACCTTAAAGAATGGGACAGAGGTGAAGCTTACGGCCAAGGAATTCCATATTCTTAAGCTTCTGGTGCAGAACCCCGGCAGAGTGTTCACCAAAGCCCAAATTTATGCCAGCGTGTGGGAGGATGAGTATTATGGCGAAGAGAATGTAATCAATGTACATATGAGAAGACTGCGGGAGAAGATTGAGGATGATCCTTCTGAGCCGGTATACATCAAGACGCTGTGGGGGATCGGATATAAGCTGGGGGCTGAGGTGCAATGATCGCCATCCTTGGCGTGGTGATTGTCATCCTGCTGCTGGTCGTTCTGTGGCAGTACCGAAAGTCGAGGACAACTGCCCGCCAGCTTGCCTATATTCATCACAAGCTGAACAGTATTCTGGATACGTGTTCACAGGAAAGGCTGCTGCTGTTCAGCCGCAACCCGGAGCTGCGTGTCCTATTGACTGATCTGAATCGTCTGCTGGACGTCAACCACAAGGCAAGTATGGAGAGGGTCCGGCTGGAGAAAGAAATGCGGAGCATGTTAGCCAATGTATCGCATGATTTGAAAACACCGCTAACGGTTGTACTGGGGTACATCGAGACCGTCCTGCATGATGAGAGTATGCCTGCCCGGGAACGGGACGTTATGCTGCATACCATACACCGCAAGGCGGAGGAAGTGATCTCCCTGATGAATACCTTTTTTGATCTGGCGAAGCTCGAAGCAGGGGATCGTGATATCCCCCTCTCCCGGATCGATGTGAACGAGGTGTGCCGGAGGAATATCCTCTCTTTCTACGATATGCTGAGCGGCCAGGGCAGCGAGGTGCAGATTGATATTCCGGACGAAGCGGTGTACATCATGGGCAATGAGGAAGCGCTGGACCGGATTCTATCCAATCTGCTGTCAAATGCAATCAACTACGGCGCTGCTGGCGGTGTGCTGGGCTTACGGCTTTTTACAAACGGGTCACAAGTGAATATAGAGGTGTGGGACCGCGGGAAAGGCATCACGGCTACTCATCAGAATCAGGTGTTCGAGCGGCTGTACACCTTGGAGGATTCGCGCAATCGAACCTATCAGGGCAGCGGACTCGGTCTGACCATTACGAAAAGATTAACCGAGCAGATGAACGGGACGATTGCATTAGTTAGCAAACCGCATGTCCGAACAGCGTTTACAGTTTCTTTTTCCCACATAGAGCGGTAACGTCCCTGAACTTAAGAATTTCGTAAGGATTGGTTAAGAAAAAAGAAGATTCCGTTATGTACAATAAGAAATATGAATGAGACGAATGACAAAGGAGACAGTGGATATGGTAACAGCCCTTCAGACACGGAATTTAACGAAGGTATACCAAGGTAAGGAAGCGGTAAGCGATGTTAATATGACCATCAAGCAGGGGGAGATTTATGGCTTTCTGGGGCCGAACGGGGCGGGGAAGACTACAGTGATGAGAATGATCACGAACCTGGTCAAGCCGACAAGCGGAGAAATTGAATTTTTCGGTGAAAAAATGACCCCCGGCTCTTATGAAATGCTGAAACGGATGGGCTGCATTATTGAGTATCCCGTATTCTATGACAAACTAAGCGCCAGGGAGAATCTAATGCTGCATGGGGAGTATATGGGCTACTATGATCCCCAATCCGCTACCGCGGCCTTGGAACTGGTAAAGCTGTCAGATATTAATAATAAGCCGGTAAAACAATTCTCGCTGGGCATGAAGCAGCGGCTCGGCATTGCCAGAGCGGTAATGACGAAGCCGGAACTGCTCATTTTAGATGAGCCGATTAATGGTCTCGACCCTGTTGGGATCAAGGAGCTGCGTGATGTATTCCGAATGTTGAGCCGGGAGTACGGAATGACCCTGCTGATCTCCAGCCATCTGCTGGGAGAAATCGAGCAGGTTGCCGATACGATCGGCGTAATCCGTGAGGGCAGGCTGATGGAAGAAGTATCGATGGAGTCCATCCGCGGCCGGAACTCGCATTATATTGAGCTGGTTACACCGGATTCCACCAAGGCGGTGTACGTACTGTCGCACCAGCTGGGCTTGAACAATTTCAAGGTAATGGACCCGGGTCTGATTCGTATTTATGATGATGGGATTACACTAAGCGATCTGAATAAGGCGCTCGTTCTCGGTGATGTCGGCGTTGAGAATCTTAGTAGAAAGCATCATTCGCTGGAAGATTATTTTATGGAACGGATCGGGGGTGAAGGAATTGCTTAAACTCATCTCGTTGGAAATCCGCAAAAATAAACTGAAGGGCATGTCCAAAGCGATAATTATCGCTAATCTGGCAGTATTGGCTATGATGGTGTTCATGCTGCTGATTGACCGGAACGAACCCTCACACGCCTTCACTACGCTTGAAAATATGTTTGACGGATTATTTATGTTACTGAGGGCGGTGTATATTGTATTTGCCGCGGTTCTGATCAGCAAGCTGGTGATTGAGGAATACAAGAACAATACAGTCACTGTACTTTTCATGTATCCCATATCGCGTAAAAAGCTGCTCGCTGCTAAGTTAATCTGCATCTTCTTGTTCACCTTAATGAACATTATCGTATCCGGACTTGTCCTGGGGGCCATTATGAATGGGATTAATCATTATACAGGCATCCTCCCGGGGGAGATGAGCTGGACGCTGCTATGGTCTGAACTTGTGAAGCTGGGAACCGGATCCTTGTATGCCGCTGGCATTGCCCTAATTCCGCTATACTTCGGGATGCTTAAGAAATCAGTTCCCGCTACCATTATTTCAGCGGTGCTTCTCTCCTCTGTCATCTCCGGGGATTTCAATCAATACCGCTTGGGTGATATGGTTGCTGTATGCATTGGCCTTAGTCTGATCGGGATTGCAATTTCCTATTTATCGATTCGCAATGTGGAAACCGAAGATATCGCCTGATCCTTTCAGGCCACTGAAATAGCCACTGTCTGATGCCAGGAGGCTATTTTTTGGCTATAATACACCTCTCTTTACTCATGAATTCGTTCAATGATCTTGTTATGATAGAGAAATAGTCTGATTTGGCGATTGATTTGAAGCTGGAGTGATCTTATAGAGAGCGGAGAGGATGCGGGTTGTGAATGAGGATAAGCATTCTATTCTGAAGCCCATGATTTCGCAAGAATATGTGTTTAAGGATTTATATGAGAACCATCCAGATCCCATCTATATCCTGGACACAGAGGGCAACTGTCTTGGGGTAAATCGTGCGGCGAGGGAAAGATCAGGGACTGAGATTGAAGGACTGAACAGCCATTCGGTGCTGGAGGCTTCAACTGCGGACTATCAGCTGGTATGCCGACAGCAGTTTGCCAAGGCGCTTCAGGGTGAATCCTCCAGCTTTGAGATGGATACGGTACGTCCTAACGGGGAGTTTCACCGGGTGGTCATCACCTTTTTACCCATTGAAGCTGAGAATGAAGTGGCTGGCGTCTACGCGATTGTCAAAGACATCACCAATTACATTGGTGTGGACGATATCCGCAGTCCCGGGCATCTCAAAGAGCTGAACGATCGGCATAGCCTGATCCTCAATTCCGTATCAGAGGGCATCTTCGGGGTGAACAAAACAGGACATACGATCTTCATCAACCCGGCGGGAATGGAGATGCTTGGTTATACGCTGGATGAATTCATCGGCATTCACAGCTTCTCGCATATCCAGCACACCCGTTCAGATGGCTCACATTACGCCCTGGAGGAATCTCCAATCAATCGGACGGTCAAAGACGGGATTACGCGTAGTATGGAGGAAGAAATCTTCTGGCGTAAGGATGGAACCAGCTTTCTAGTGAATTACCGGGTCGCTCCGATCGTGGACGAAGTAGCGATGGACACGATTCGTGGACTCAATACAGATTATATCGAACTATCGACCCCGGAGATCACCAAGGCGGTCTATGTGCTGCAGCATAAGTTGAGTCTCACGAATTTCAAGGCGATGGACGCTGGAATCATCCGCGTATATGACGAAGGTGTTTCGCAGCAGGCACTGAACAAAGCGCTCGTTCTCGGAGATGTCTATATTGCGAGCCTTAGCAGGAAGCAGCATTCGCTGGAAGATTATTTTCTGCAATTGATCGGGGGTGAGGGCATTGCTTAAATTAATATCACTGGAAATTCGTAAGTATAAATTGACAGGAACCATCAAGGGCGTGCTCATCGCGAACCCAATCATCCTGGGTTTTATGGTACTTGTACTGTTTATGGACCAGAATGAGCAGGTTCCTGCCTTCACATCATTCGGGGATGTTTTTGAAGGATTGTTCGTTTTTGTAAAAGCGGTATTCATTATCTTTGCTGCAGCTTTGCTGGGCAGACTGATTATCGAAGAATACAGAAGCAACACAATTAGCGTACTCTTCATGTATCCTATTCCACGTAAAAAGCTACTTATCGCCAAATTGGTGATCGTCTTTCTCTTCACTTTCTGTACGATTATTATTTCAGATCTGGTGTTAGGGGCCTTGTTGTTCTGGATCAATCACTTCTTCCAGATCATTCCTGGTCAACTAACCTGGATTCTGGTGAAAGACGAATTGGTGAAGCTGGGAGCAGGGGCACTCTATGCAGCAGGGATTGGACTCATTCCCTTGTACTTCGGGATGCGGAAGAAATCGATCTCAGCCACGATCATTTCGTCGGTGGTGCTTGTGACGCTGATTTCCGGCGGATTTGACCAGTCGCGCTTAGGCAATTTTGCCGCCGTTTCCATCAGCCTTGGCCTTATCGGAATCGCCATTGCGTATTTATCTATTCGTAAGATCGAAACAGAGGATATCGCTTGATGCCTTAGGCCATAGAATAGCCCCTGCACTTGTGCAGGAGGCTATTTTTGGTATAGAAAACACCTCTCTTTACTCATGAATTACCCTGCAGAACTTGTTATAATATGTGGATTGAACGCAATGATGCCCTTGTACAAGCTAATCTTGGGGGAGTACGGAGAGGATGAAGGCTATGGATAAGGAAAACCACTCTATTCTATATGAGAATCACCCTGATCCCATCTACATTTTGGACACGGAGGGGAACTGCCTGGGCGTGAACCGTTCTGCCAAGGAACGGTCAGGAGTGGAATTTGAAGGACTGAACAGCCATTCGGTGCTGGAGGCTTCAACTGCGGACTATCAGCTGGTATGCCGACGGCAGTTTGCCAAGGCGCTTCAGGGTGAATCCTCCAGCTTTGAGATGGATACGGTACGTCCTAACGGGGAATTTCACCGGGTGGTCATCACCTTTTTGCCCATAGAAGCTGAGAACGAAGTGGCAGGCGTCTACGCGATTGTCAAAGACATCACCAATTACATTGGTGTGGACGATATCCGCAGCCCCGGGCATCTCAAAGAATTGAACGATCGGCATAGCCTGATTCTCAATTCCGTATCAGAGGGCATCTTCGGGGTGAACAAAACAGGACATACGATCTTCATCAATCCGGCGGGAATGGAGATGCTTGGTTATACGCTGGATGAATTCATCGGCATTCACAGCTTCTCGCATATCCAGCACACCCGCTCAGACGGCTCGCATTACGCTCTGGAGGAATCTCCAATCAATCGGACGGTCAGAGACGGGGTTACACGTAGTATGGAGGAAGAAATCTTCTGGCGTAAGGATGGAACCAGCTTTTTAGTGAATTACCGGGTAGCTCCAATCGTGGACAATGGTACGATCGAAGGCGCTGTTATTGTATTCAGCGATATTACGAACGAGCGGGAGATTATTCGGGCCAAGGAGTTTGCAGAGAAGGCTGCTCGGGCCAAGGCCGACTTTCTGGCCATGATGAGTCATGAGATCCGGACGCCGATGAACGGGATGATCGGGATGGCGGATCTGCTGCTGGAGACGGAGCTTGGCGAGGAGCAGCGGAGCTATGCGGAGATTCTGCGCAGCAGCAGTTACAGTCTGCTAAGTATTCTGAACGATATCCTTGATTTTAGCAAAATGGAAGCAGGCAAAATGACCCTACAGTCGGAAATGTTCGATCTGCGGGAAATGATGTCCAGCATTGTAGACCTGTTCACACCCAAGGCCGAGGAGAAGAAGCTGGCTTTGCGATGGTGGGCCGATACCAGTGTCCCCGAAGTGCTGACTACCGATCCCAGCCGTTTGCGGCAGATCATTGTTAATCTCGTAGGCAATGCCTTGAAATTCACGGAGCAGGGTAGCGTCACCTTGTCCGTGAAGAACATCGTACTGCCGCATTCGCCGAATTACCTGCTGGAGTTCTCGGTACGGGATACAGGTATCGGCATTGCCGACAACAAACTGAATCTCTTGTTCCAATCCTTCTCCCAGCTTCACCCGTCGCATACGCGTAAATATGGTGGGACAGGCCTCGGGCTGGCGATCTGTAAACAGTTGGTAGAGCTGATGGGAGGCACGATTTTTGTGGAAAGTGAGGAGGGGCGAGGTTCTACCTTTCGCTTCATGCTGCCCTTTTTGAAGGAGGAGGACATGGGCGAGTTTGAACTGTAAGTACAGGTGGTAGACTACAGTCGTCCAAAGGGTTACTTTATTGGTGACCAGGCGCTTTAGCCGTCAGATCACAAAGGCTGCCCGTAGTCAGTTTCTGACTTCCGGGCAGCCCGCCATGCTTGCTTTTATAGTATTGAAATTATGATTCACGCAAATACATAAGACCCACCGTATGCGGACCGCAATGACTGCCGATTACACAACCGGCCTCAATAACGGCAATTTCTTGAGCGCCTGTGGCTTGCTGCAGCGCACGCTTAAGGTACTCTGCATCCTCTTCAGCCATGGTATGGGCTACAATAAGCAGTTCCTTATCCATGTTCTTGATGTCGGGAAGCGCGTTCTGAAGCATCTGCTCGACGGCTTTTTCTTTCTTGCCACGGACTTTGCTGACCGGAACAATACTACCGTCAATCAGCTTCAGCACCGGCCGGATTTTGAGTAGGCTGCCGATAAAATTCTGCATACCGGAGCAGCGTCCGCCCATATATAAGTAATCTAGTGTATCGACTACAAATTGCGTGTCCATATTCCTTCTGGCGGTCTTAAGGAGCTCTGCGATCTCGGCTGCACTATGCCCCTTGGCGGCGGCACGCACGGCCTTCATGACGAGCAAGGCGATTCCCCCGCACAGTGTCTCCGAATCTATGACCTCAATTCTTCCATCTGGGAATTCACCCGCAGCTAGCAGGGCATTCTGATATGTAGAAGATATGGCAGAGGACAAACTGATATAGACAATATCGCCGCCGCTCTCAATGACCGGGGTGAATGCTGCTATAAAGTCAGCCGGCGAAGGTGCGGCGGTTTTGGGCAGACTGCCTTTGGCAGCAACCTTGCGGTATACCTCTTCGGGCGTAATATCCACTCCATCCTTATAAGTACCCTCGTCGAATATTACATATAGCGGGACGATGCCGACATCATACTTCTCTTTCCAGCCTTGTGGCAAATCGGAAGTGCTGTCTGAAAAAATTTTTACAGTAGACATGAAATTCTCCTTCACCGAGTATCGGATCTTTTTATATAATCCACATAATTTGTTTATTATACCAAGTCGAAGCCATTTCTCAAAATGGAAAATAGCCGCGGGGATAGAATGCCAAGCATCTGCTCTATGATATGAAAAGCGGCCGCCCGGTGTTCGGGCGGCCGTCTTGGGTTATGGAGATTCATTGGGTAATGGGAAATGTAACGCTTATTTCTGCTTAATCGGAATCCATACTTCACAGCGGTAGTCTTCTGCGCTCACATCACCGAGAGGGTAGAGTTCAAGTTCGGGTCCGCCTGAATGTTCATAGGCTGTGCTGGGGAACCATTCCTGAAAGATTCGGCTCCAGACGTCCTGAATCGTATGCGGCATCGGCCCTACCGAGGTGAAGACAGCCCAGGTGGCGGCGGGAACAATAGCCGTTTCATATTCTTGCGGGTCCGTATTGGACTCATCTTCTACGGCGATCCAATAGGAGAGCTTCTCGTTGGGGTGGTCCACACCCATGCAGATCCCGAGGATATCCTTTTTTCCGCCGATCTCAATCAATTGGTCAGAGGTCCCGTCTCCGTTGGCGGCACTCCAGAAGGCTGGGATCTCCCGCAGGTTTTCTCCATCTTTCAAGGATACCTCGATAGACTTGCCGATCACTCTGAAGCTATCTTTCTCGATAATTCTGTATTCCATTTCTTTATCTCCCTTCAATGATAGATGGAAAGAGAGGCGTGGAAAGGCCTTGAGCTGCACGCCCTTCTCGCGAGCGGCTGAAGGGGACACCCCATGCAGCTTACGGAACGCTTTGGAAAAAGATTCAGGGGTATCGTAGCCGTATTTCAGTGCTGCGTCCAGCACTTTAATGTCCGACACGCTCAGCTCCTGCGCCGCAAGCGACAATCTCCGCTTGCGGATGTACTCGAATACCGTGAATCCGGTTAGGAGGTTGAACATACGCTGAAAATGAAAGGGCGAAGAGCAAGCTACCTTTGCAATCTCATCAATATTCAGCGGTTCCTCTAAATTGTTCTCCATGTAATCCAGAGCATCCTTCATTCGAATCAACCATTCCAAGTGCGCCATCTCCTTCTGAATCCATACTATCATTCCCGGGTCTGTTCATCCGGTTCTTCCGTGCGTTCTGAAGACAGGTGACCGAACTGATATCTTTAAATAGAGTAAGGTCGTAACTACAGAAAATGTTTGGACTTCCGGCCGCTGTTGTCTCCAGATTTCTTGATTGGTTCCGTTTCAAACGGTGGAAATCTGGAGACAGCTTATGCTTTCGATGCGAGCTTTCCTGCGGAAAGCTTTCAGGCGGTCGCTATCCCTCCTACAGTTCCAAACTTTTCTTTCTATTTTTTACGGCCCAACATCATAATCAATGGTTGCCACAAGATCTTGGTCAAAACTACTTCATAAACACAACCGGATCAGTAGTTTCAGGCTCATTTATGGGAGCTAACGGACTGTAAAACCGTTATTTTCCACATGAAGTACCCACGAATATGTAGCGGACTCAGATGACGTTATTTCCTGCCAAACAGCGGAATATGAGCACGATTTCTGCCCATAGCGTCTCTGGAGTCCGTTATCTTCCAGAATAACTGGATTTATAAGCAATAAGGACTCTGGGTTCCGTTACTTGGCGAAGCAAGCACTGATGTTGAGGTAGCTTCTTATTTTCAGTTCAAAATTCAAACTTTCTAATAGTATAACTCAGGGAGACAGGTCTCGTCAGTCACTTAGTACGGACCTCATTAGTTCTCCAACCGGAATACGCCTTCTTATCACAGGTCTCGTCAGTCACTTAGTACGGACCTCATTAGTTCTCCAACCGGAATACGTCTTCTTATCACAGGTCTCGTCAGTCACTTAGTACGGACCTCTTTAGTTCTCTAACCGGAATACGCCTGCTTAGCACGGATCTCGCCAGTCACCGAGCACGGTTTTCTGCAGTTGCTTAGCACGAACCTCGTCAGTTCCCTAACCGATACACGCTCGCTTCGTATGGCCGCAGAACGCTGCGGTCAGAGGACGCCTCCCCGTAGTTTCCGATCACCAGTTCCTTGACGGCTGCAAGCTCCGATGGAAGATCTACAGGCTGCGGAACATCACTGAAGTTCAGCAGCACGAGCCACTGCTCTTTGTCCAGGGTACGGGTGTATGCATAAATATAGTCGTGTTCAGGAAGCAGCAATTTGTATGCTCCGTAGACCATAATCGGGTTCTCTTTGCGCAGCGCGATCAGCTTGCGGTAGTAGTGGAACACCGAATCGGGATCGGCCACTGCCTGCTCCACATTAATCTCGCTATAATTCGGATTTAGCCGCAGCCAAGGTGTTCCGGTAGTGAAGCCTGCATTGGCAGACCCATCCCATTGCATAGGCGTCCGGGCGTTGTCCCGTCCTTTGGCATAAATAGCATTCAGAATCGTGTCGTGATCGGCGCCGCCCTCAGTGACCTTTTCACGGTACATGTTGAGGGTCTCGATATCCTGATAGTATTCCAGAACAGGGAATTTCACGTTGGTCATCCCGATTTCTTCGCCTTGGTAAATATACGGGGTGCCCTTCAGCGTATGTAGCAGGGTCGCCAGCATTTTGGCGGAGATGACACGGTACTCCCCATCATTACCGAAACGGGATACCATGCGTGGCTGGTCATGGTTGTTCAGGTACAAGCTGTTCCAGCCTTGCTCAGCCAGGCCGACTTGCCATTTATGCAGAATTCCGCGCAGCTGGTGCAGGGTCCATGGTGTTACTTCCCACTTGCCGCTAGGGCCGGAGTCAACGTCCATATGCTCGAATTGAAAGACCATCTGTAATTCTTCCCGATCCTCGCCAGTATATAGAATGGCATCTTCCACAGACGCCCCTGGCGTTTCGCCGACGGTCATGACGTCATACTTGGAGAGTACCTTTTGGTTCATTTCATGCAGGAATTCATGCACTCTTGGGCCGTTCATGTAGTATTCACCACCACCGCCAAGCTCGGCATCACCTGAGGAAGGAAGGCCTGGCGTTTTGGAGATCAGGTTGATAACGTCCATCCGCAGTCCGTCCACACCTTTATCCAGCCAGAACGTAATCATCTTGTAGAGCGCATCGCGCAGCTGCGGATTCTCCCAGTTGAGGTCCGGTTGCTTGCGCGAGAAAAGATGAAGATAGTATTCACCAGTAGTCTCGTCCAGTTCCCAGGCCGGGCCGCTAAAAATGGAGCTCCAGTTGTTAGGGCGCTTGCCGTCTGGACCGCCGGGACGCCAGATGTAATAATCGCGGTAAGGGTTGTCCTTGGAAGAACGGGATTCCACGAACCAGGCATGCTCGTCCGAAGAATGGTTGATCACGAGGTCCATCATCAGCTTGATCCCACGGGTGTGGAGGCCTTCCAATAGTTCCTCCCAGTCCTGAAGTGTACCGAATTCATCCATGATATCTTCATAGTCGCTGATGTCATAACCGTTGTCGTCATTGGGCGACTTGTAGACAGGGGAGAGCCAGACGACATCTACGCCAAGCTGCTGGAGATAATCGAGACGGGAGATAATGCCCTTCAGGTCGCCGATGCCGTCACCGTTGCTATCCATGAAGCTGCGGGGATAAATTTGATAGACAACAGCCTCTTTCCAAAATGCTTTTTTCATAGTGAGATCTCCTTTGAGGTTGTTTACATTCCATCCGAATACAAACCGCTAAACAGTACCCGGCCCCCGAAAGCAGACAGCCTCGGGGGCCGGGAGAATACGGGCAGATTATGCGGTAACGTTGGTCCCTTGAGCAGTCACATTGCTCAGTCCATTCACTGTATATTCCTGACCATAAATCGTGAGCGAGGCCGGAATATCGGTCTCATTGGTCACGGTTACCTGGGTATCGGTTACGCTAACCAGTAGACGAGAGCCGCGGAACATGATTTTGAAGGAATAGGACGTCCAGTGACCTGGGTTGGAAGGGTTCAGGTTCAACCGTCCATTCAGTACGCGTAGACCGCCGAAGCCGTGAACGATCGACATCCAGGTTCCCGCCATGCTTGTGGTATGGCAGCCGTCTTCCGTATCATTATTGTAGTTGTCCAGATCCAGTCTGGAGGTGCGCAGGTACATTTCATAAGCCTTTTCCTTGTATCCCAGCTCGCAAGCGAGAATCGCATGGATGCAAGGGGAGAGGGAGGACTCATGCACGGTGATCGGCTCGTAGAAGTCGAAATTCCGCTTTTTCGTATCGTGATCGTAACGGTCACCGAGGAAGTATAGACCTTGCAGCACATCCGCCTGCTTGATGAAGCAAGAACGTAGAATCCGATCCCATGACCATTTCTGGTTAAGTGGTAGATGATCTGGATGCACATCCTTGACCTGAATGATCTCTTTGTCGAGGAATCCGTCCTGCTGGAGGAAAATCCCCAGCTCTTCATCAACAGGATAGTACATTTTAGCGATAATCTCGCTCCATTTGCCCCGCTCGCTATCTTGAAGCTCTAGCTTCTCCAATAATTCTGCGTAGCGGGCTGGTTCATTCTCTTGCAAGTAAGCTAGGGCTTCCAGCGTGTATTCCATCGTCCAGGATGCAATACGGTTCGTGTACCAGTTGTTGTTGACGTTATTCTCGTATTCGTTCGGTCCAGTAACGCCGAGCATGACATATTTGTCTTTGTGGGTTACATAATGCACACGTTCTTCCCAGAAGCGGGAGATTTCCACCAGCACTTCAAGTCCGTATTGGCCGAGGTAGGATTGGTCTCCGGTATAGTTCACATAGTTATAGATAGCATAGGCAATCGCCCCGTTGCGGTGAATCTCCTCGAACGTAATTTCCCATTCGTTATGGCATTCCTCGCCATTCATCGTCACCATCGGATAGAGGGCGCCTTTGGTGAAGCCGAGCTTGCGGGCGTTTTCCTTGGCTTTTTCCAGGTGCTTGTAACGGTAGATTAACAGGTTGCGGGCGATGGAGGCATCTGCCGTACTGAGATAGAAAGGCACGCAATACGCTTCGGTATCCCAGTATGTGCTGCCGCCATATTTTTCACCGGTAAAGCCCTTCGGCCCGATGTTCAGACGGTCGTCTTCACCGTTATAGGTTTGATTCAATTGGAAAATATTAAAGCGGATCGCCTGCTGTGCGGACACGTCGCCTTCAATGATAATGTCGCTTTCCTTCCATTTATCTCTCCAGGCATCTGCTTGCTCAGTCAAAAGTGCCACAAAACCAGCTTCCCGTGCGCTTTGCAGTGCATTCTTGGCGGCATCCACCAGTTGTCCGAGACCATGATTGCGAGACGTTACGTTGGCAGCATATTTGTAGATCACGACTTGATCGTTCGGCTGTACCGCTATAGCAACCTGGCTGCCTACGTATTTTTCCTGCTCGATGGCTTCCGCCTGCGCCGCTGTGTTCTCGCCGTTTACGAGAATGTCGAAGGCCATAGCCGAGGTAACGTGAAAATCGAGCTTTTTGGTCTTCAGGGTGAGATAGCCGCTATCTCCCTCACTTTTCTTCTCGACTTCATTCCAGAATTTCTCGTCATAGTTAGCATCCTTGTTCTTGATGTCGCCATCCAGGTAAGGCGTAATTGAGAGCTGGCCAGTGAAGTTGAGTGGAACGATGGAATAACGAATCGCGCCGATTTCCTGGCGGGTCATGCTGACGATGCGAATGCTCTCAACCTTGACTTGTTTGCCATCTTCCAGTGTAGCCGTGAAGCTGCGGGACAGCGTACCTTCCTTCATATTCAAGACCCGGCGGAAATCGGTCACTGTGCATTTGGCAAGATCGAGTGTAGTCCCGTCGATATCGATATTGATCCCGATCCAGTTCGTGCTGTTCAGTACTTTGGCAAAATACTCGGGATAGCCGTTCTTCCACCAGCCAACCCGTGTCTTATCGGGATAGTATACGCCTGCCATATAGCTGCCTTGCAGGCTGTGACCGCTATATTGCTCTTCGAAATTGGCGCGTCCGCCCATATATCCGTTTCCGATGCTGAACACACTCTCGGAAATTTCCTGGGTTCCCGGATCAAACGATTCTTCGATAATGGACCATTCATCAATTTTCAAATATTGCTTCAAGATTATCGGCTCCTTTTAAGTTGGGGATGGATAAACTGAAAAAATAAATTCTCTTGGTGCTTGGGAGAAAAGGTCAGTAACTCCAAGGAAAGTTTGGACTTTCGATCGCTGTTATAATCCTATTTCCTATGTAAACTTTAAGATAGGGTAGAAATTTGATTAGCTTATGCTTCCGATGCGAGCTTTCCTGCAGAAAGCTTTCAGGCGAGCGCTATCGCTTCTACAGTTCCCAATTTTTCCTCTCCGTTACTTCCACTCCCAACTTCCAAAACATTTATTTATTCATTTCATATTGAATAAGGCAGGGCCGCTTCGCGGCCGCTAGGTGTATAACTTAATGTTGGTTAAACACTGGTAAAAGATTCCCGTAGCGCCGAAACTTTCAGCTCTTTCAGGGAAGGGATGACCATATTGGCGGCGCCAAGGGTGGCTGGGGAGCCGATACCGACGCTAACCATTCCGGCACGGGTAGCGGCTTCTATGCCAGCTTCGGCATCCTCAAAGACGACACAGTGAGCTGGCTCTACGCCCAAGGCTTTGGCTCCCAGCAGGAACACCTCAGGGTCAGGCTTGGCAGCGCTGGTATGAGTGCCATCGATAATAGCATCGAAGTATGGGGTTAATCCGGTGTTGTTCAAGATGGTCATCGCATTTTTGCTGGCAGAGCCGAGAGCGACCTTGATGCCATTCTGCCGGCATTCCTGCAGGAATTGAAGGGCACCGGGTAGAATCTCTGAGCTGTCCATGGAGGAGATGTACTCAACATAGCGGGCGTTTTTTCTATCAGCCAGCCTAGCCTTTTCGTTCTCGTCCACAGTTAGCCCTCCAATCTCTAGCAGAATGTCGAGCGATGCCGCTCGGCTGACGCCTTTAAGGCGTTCGTTATCCTGCTCGGTGAAAGGGAAGCCGAGATCATCAGCCAGCTCCTTCCAGGCGATGTAATGATACTTGGCGGTGTCTACAAGTACACCATCCAAATCGAATAAACAGGCATGAATGGTTGTCATGAATGGAACCTCCTAGAAAGATATACGCGGCAGTTCTTCTGGGCATGCGCATTTGAATGGAGCGAGAAAGTAATTGTTCTGCATATTAGCGCAAACGTTTGAACAATGATCCAAAAAATAAATGAAGCTTGGATGCTTCATTTATTTGTTCCTGGTTTGTTACGGCTTGCTTGGTGCGTGCATGGAAGACTCCCTGACAATGAGACGGTGTGGAATTACAAATCTATTCGTATAACCGGCATCATTGTTCGGCTTCTGTATGCCTTGAATCAGTACCTGCGAGGCAGTATAGCCCAGATGGTAGATACCGATATCAATACTGCTGATAGGGGGACTGGACAGCTCGGACAACGGAATGTTGTTAAAGCTGACAATCGCCAGATCTTCGGGAACCTTATATTTCAGTTCGTTCAATCCGCGCAGTACGCCAAAGGACACCATATCGTCCACTGCGACCAGCGCAGTGGGGCGGTTCGGGAGATTCATGAAGAAAGACATCGCCCTATAGCCGCTATCCTGCAAGAATTCACCTTCCACAATCCATTCCGGACGCATGGTCAACCCGCTGTTCTGCATGGCTTTGCGGTAACCTTCCAGACGATCGCGAGAAACGATGAGGTTGGGCGGGCCGCTGACGAAGCCGATACGCTCATGTCCCATGGAAATCAGGTGATTCGTAGCGTCGTACGCTGCCATGACGTTATCATTATCGACAGATAATATATTCTCATAGCGGTCACTTCTACCGATTAGTACGAAGGGGTAGTCACCCGCCTGTAGAAAATCAATCACAGCGTCATCTTTGCGTGAATACAGCAGAATTACACCGTCCACACGGCGCCCTTTCAGTAGGCGGGAGACGGCTTCCAGTTCTTCCTTTTCATTCGCACCGGAGCTAATCAGTACATCGTAACCGGATCGGCTGGCCTGCGTAACAATCCCGCGAATCAATTCCATGAAGAACAGGTTGGAGAACAGCTCTTCTGCGGGTTTCGGAAGGATAATGCAAATACTGTTTGTAGTCTTCGATACCAGACTCTTGGCCATCATATTGGGAGTGTATCCCATATCCTCCATAATCGCTTTAACTTTACGAGAGGTTTCCAGGCTG
The DNA here is from genome assembly GCF_058133325.1 of Paenibacillus sp. MAHUQ-45. Taxonomy (NCBI): domain Bacteria; kingdom Bacillati; phylum Bacillota; class Bacilli; order Caryophanales; family Paenibacillaceae; genus Paenibacillus; species Paenibacillus sp. MAHUQ-45. The sequence goes on along the minus strand of NZ_JBYUPV010000010.1, from coordinate 117,404 downwards.
ATTCTGGGATGGCCTGACAACACCCGGGATACTGTGGAGGGGGATACTCCCGCTTTCTTCGCCACATCCTTAATGGTAACTGTCATAGAAACCTCCTTATGGAACCGTTTGCTTTACACAGTAATATTAATCGAAGTACTGTCAATTGTAAATAGAAAAAGTCCGTCAGGACAAGGAAAAAGCCACTTTTGGAGAGGGTACAGGATTTTTGCCACCAGGTTTGTATATTTTCACTAAAGAGCTAGAATAGCGATGATTTCATGAGTTTTTAGGAGAAAATAGGGTATAAATGATGATTTGTTGCATATATTTCAGTGCAAACGTTGTGCATAAAAGAGATTTTAGGAAGTGAGATTTGAACGGAGATACTACAAAATCTTATTGACAACTTCTTGATTTTGGGATTAGTATGTTAATCAAATTGCGGCAAGCGCTTTCAAGTATTGTTTTTTATCGCAAGATGATAGAAAGGTTATGTAATTATTAGTAGATTAGATTTTTCTTAGAACTTTTTGCAAACGTTTGCGCAATTTTGTAGTAGTGTTAACCGCTAGAGAGTGATGTTTTCAGATGTTCACGTTGCTATGTATTTCTTTAAAAATATCATTGGCTTATTTTGTGAAGGAGGATGTGGTGTTTAACAGAGGCCTGACAAGCCGCCATAGGACAAAGAAGCTGCCTGCCATGCGATAACTACTGGGGCAAAACTTACATAAAGAGTTCCTTAAGAACTCCGGGATCAGGCAGTTGAATCGGATGAGAGAATTAGAACAGTAACCTATGAATAAAGCACACTTGTGATGAAATCAAGGAATTCATGGAGGGGTTAACGGAATGAAACGGGCGTTTTGGATCAAGAAATATTTTGCGGCAGGGATGGTTATTGTTCTGCTGTTATCCAGCTTAGGGCTTCATCCGGCAGTTGTACAGGCAGCAGCGACGGAAGCCATACTTGTGGACAATTCTCAGTCGGCAGCAACAGAAGAGGCTTTGGAACTCAATGAGACGACCCAAAGTGAAAGTGCTGAAACGCAACTTTTATCGGAACCAGGTATAGTAAGCCCTGTACCAGACGGACACATGCGGGTTCACTACAACCGGGTGTCCGAAGATTATGCAAATCAGGGATTGTGGGTGTGGGACGGTGCCGCAGCACCTTCCGAGAACTGGCCGAGTGGGGCAACACCTTTTCCAGAAGGACAGAGGGATGCCTATGGTGTTTATGCAGACATCCCGCTGAAGGAAGGGGCCAAGAAATTTTCGTTCCTGGTAGTGAACCGCAGCACGCAGGCGAAGGATGCCGGGGACAAGTTTTTTGCAATCAATACACCGCAGACGAACGAAATTTGGATCAAGGAAGGCTCTGACGTAATTACACCATATGAGCCGGTTACACTTCCTGCTAATACGGTGCGGGTGCATTACATTAGATCGGACAACAGCTACGGCGCGCATGGATTGTGGCTGTGGGGAGATGTTGCGGCAGAATCCGCGAATTGGCCGAGTGGGGCCACGCCATTTTCGGATGGACAAAGAGACCGTTTCGGGGCTTATGCCGATATTCAGCTGAAAGAGAATGCGAAGAAAATCGGCTTTCTTGTCCTGAATCCGGCAAACGGCGATAAGGATGGTGGAGATAAAGGTTTTACACTGCTGGACCGCTACAATCAGCTCTGGGTACGGGAAGGCGATAATAATGTCTATGTCTCTCCGTTTGGCGAGGTACCGATCGGATTGGTATCTGCTGAGGTTCTATCCACTCAGAAAATCCTTCTGGGCTTCACCCTGACGGACGGGCTCGATTCGGGTACGCTGCAATCAGCGATTTCCGTGAAGGATAAGGCGGGAAGCGTTATTCCGGTTACATCCGTAACGGTTACCAGCCCCACCGCGATCGAAGTGGAGACCGAAGTCTTTGAACTGGATCAGACACCACTGAGTGTGACTTATGCGGGCAAGACCGTAGCGGCTTCTTCCGGGTGGAGAATGCTAGATGAGATGTACAACTATACGGGAGACGATCTTGGTGCAACCTATCATCCCGCCGAGAAGACGGCGACACTGAAGCTGTGGGCTCCCAAAGCCAGCTCGGTATTAGCCAAGATTTACGATAAGAATGACGCTAATGTCCTTGTGGGCACAGTTTCGCTGGAACGGGGCGAACAGGGTGTCTGGTCGGTCAAGCTGAAGTCGGAAGATCTGACAGGTGCAGCAGCAAGCGATGTGAGAGGCTTTTACTATCAATATGAAGTCACTAATGATGGGGTAACGAAAGATGTCCTAGACCCTTATGCCAAATCCATGGCGGTATTCACGGTAGACACAACAGGAGCGCCGGGAGAGGGCGGCGACACTGTTGGTAAAGCGGCGATTGTCGATTTGAGTGGGAGTAATCCTGCTGGCTTCAATTATGCCGATATTAGTGGTTATGAGAAACGTGAAGACGCTATCATTTATGAAGTGCATGTCCGGGATTTCACCTCTGACCCTTCTATTGAAGTCAGTCTGGATGGCAAGCGCTGGGGATCATATGCGGCTTTTGAGAAGAAGCTGGATTACATCAAGTCCTTGGGCGTGACTCATATTCAACTGCTTCCTGTAATGGCTTGGTATTACGGGGATGAGACGAAGATGGATCAGCGGGAATTGAATTATTCGGCAAAAGGAAATGAGTACAACTGGGGGTATGATCCCCACAGTTATTTCTCTCCGGACGGGGCTTATTCGCAGAATCCTGCCGACCCGGAACTAAGGATCAAGGAATTGAAGGGCCTGATTGATGCTGTGCATCGAGCCGGTATGGGTGTGGTGCTGGATGTGGTGTACACCCACATGGCGAAGACAGAACTGCTGAACGACATCGTGCCGAACTACTATGCGTTCCAGGATGCGAATGGCAATTTTATCGGTGGCTTTGGCAATAATCTGGCGACCAACCACAAGATGGCCGAGAAGCTGATGGTGGATTCTGTGAGGTACTGGTTCTCCGAGTATAAAATCGACGGAATGCGCTGGGACATGATGGGCGATGCCACATACGATTCGGTGCAGAACGCTTATGATGCCGCTGCTGCGCTAAATCCGAAGGCACTGTTCATCGGTGAAGGCTGGCGGACCTTCGGTGGTGGGGCCTCTGATCCATCCCTTGCTGGCAAAGGTGCGGATCAGGATTGGATGGATAAGACGGACAGTGTCGGGGTGTTCTCTGACGAGTTCCGCAATGAATTGAAATCCGGCTTTGGTTCTGAGGGCGAGCCGAGATTCATTACAGGCGGTGCGCGTCAGATCAGCACGATCCTGAACAATATCAAGGCACAGCCGTCCAATACGCCTGCGGATAGTCCAGGCGATATGGTGCAGTATATTGATGCCCATGACAATCTGCCGCTCCATGACGTGATTGCGCAGTCAATCAAGAAAGACCCGGCGATCCCGGAGAATGAGCTGGAGATCCAGAAGCGAATCAGGCTGGGTAACCTGTTGGTGCTGACTTCTCAAGGCACGGCGTTTATCCATGCGGGTCAGGAGTACGGACGCACGAAGCAGTGGAAGGACAGCGGCATTCCTGAGGATAAATATACGGAGATGAAGGATAAGGATGGGGTCTCCTTCGGTTATTTTATCCATGACTCTTATGATTCTTCGGATGCTATCAATATGTTCGATTGGAGCAGAGCAACGGATGAAGTAAGCTTCCCGGTGGAGAATATCACGAGAAAGTACACGACTGGCCTGGTGGAGCTGCGGAAATCGACCAATGCTTTCCGACTGGCTGACAAAAGCCTCGTGGATTCCAACGTGACTCTGATTGCGTCACCTGAGGTTAAAGCCACCGATCTCGTCATCGGCTACAAAAACAAGGCCACCGATGGCACCGGCACCTATTATGTGTTTATGAACGGAGATAGCACCGCTAGAACGCTTACGCTATCTGAGGATTTGACGAACGGTGAGGTGCTGGTTGACGGTGCTCAGGCCGGAACAACACCTATTCCTGCCGCGAGCCAGAGCGGGTTCAATCTGACGACCCATTCCATTACACTGGAGCCGCTCACCGCAGTAATTATCAAGAAAGCGTCTGCCGCAACTGTCCTGACTTCGCTGGAGAGTGATCCTGCGAGTTATGCGCTTCAGGTGAACAACAGTCATCAGAGTGCTGTATTCGCCAAATATGATGATGGCAGCAGAAGCAATGTGACGGCAAAAGCAACTTTTGTGTCTGAACAACCGGATGTGGCTGAAGTCACGAACAAAGGGTTGGTCAAAGCCAAATCAGCGGGAACCGCTATGATTACTGTCTCTTATGGCGGCTTATCGACGAAGATTACAGTCAAAGTCACTACAGAACCAGTGGATAACAAGCGTTATGTCCAGTTTACCTATACCCGTGAGGACAAGAATTATACAGGCTGGAATCTCTGGGTCTGGAACACTGGCGCCAAGAACGATCAGATCGACTTCACAACATTTGAACAAGGAACCGCAAGCGTTCTGATCGAAGTGGCACCGAACGCTACGAATGTCGGGTTTGTGCTTCGTAAAGGCACAGACTGGAACACGGCAAAGCAGGATTACCCGGATGATCGGCTAATTCCGCTCACACCAGGAGAGATGTTCACCAAGGTCAATGTCACCAGTATGGTCAAAGAGCTGGATATCAAGCCGAGCATCAGTGGCCCTGTACTGAAAGACGGGACGATTACATTCCGATACCGTGATGAGGTCTTGTTCAGAAGTGGAAGCCAAGACGCAATCACTGGCGTCAAGGTCAAGGTGAATGGTACAGAATATCCGATGGCATACGACCCTGCTAGCGAATGGTTCAGCTATTCTCTGACTGACATAGAGCAGGGAACCTACAAATACACATTCTTGGTCACTAAAGATGGAAGTACCACCGAATTTACAGATCCGAAAAATACAGTGAATGGCGAGTCCCTGGTCGTCTACCATATTCCAGACGTCAGCATTGTCTCGGAGGTACACCCCGCTGCAATTCATTCCAATCAGAATGCGGTGGTAACCCTTAAAACGAATTCCGATGAGACTGTAACGTATAAGGAAGCCTATATGGATCTAACTGCACTGGGCGGGCCTGCCAAGGTGAAGCTGGATACGGAGCTGATGCAGCAGACTGTGGCTGTCAAGGATGCCATCCCGGCGGGAATAAAGAATATTCCGATTGTCCTGGTCGATCAGTATGGCAACAAGCATAAGCACACAGCTACCCTTGAGGTGAAAGCCAGAACGTATTCTGGTGACCAGCTTGATTTTGACTGGGATGAAGCGCGGATTTATTTTGCCCTGACGGACAGATTCAAGGACGGAGATCCAGGTAATAATGAGAATGTTGATAAAAATCACCTCGAAGCCTATCATGGCGGGGATTTCAGAGGGATGATCGACAGTCTCGATTATCTGCAGGAACTTGGCATCAATACGCTGTGGATCACGCCGATTGTGGATAATATTGATTTTAATCAAGGGGCTAGCTTTGGTGGCAAGCAGTACGCCTATCACGGCTATTGGGCCAAAGACTTCACCAAGCTCGACAAGCACCTTGGCGATATGGATACCTTCAAGGAGCTGATCGACAAGGCGCATGACAAGGGGATTAAGATCATGGTGGACGTTGTACTCAACCATACAGGGTACGGTTTGAAGCCAGAGGATAACAGTCCGAACATCACTCCTGAAGATAAGGCGCGTTTTGCCGGCATGTTACGCACAGATGGTGTGTCTGCGGACACAGATCCTATACGAGGTGAACTCGCAGGCTTGCCAGATTTCCGGACGGAAGATCCAGCAGTGCGCGAGCAAATTATTGCTTGGCAAAGCGGTTGGCTGAACAATGCGCGGACGCAGCGCGGAGACACTATTGACTATTTCCGCGTGGATACTGTGAAGCATGTGGAGGATACGACATGGAAAGCCTTCAAGAACGCGCTAACTGCCATCGATCCAAACTTTAAATTAGTAGGAGAATATTTTGGCGGAACGACCGACAATGACGGGGGAACGCTGGAGAGTGGACAGATGGACAGTCTGCTGGACTTCGGCTTCAAGGGCGCTGCCCGTGATTTCACAAATGGTAAAATCAATGATACCGATGCCTATCTTCAAGACCGGGAAGCCAAAATCGGCAATGCCCGGATGATGGCGCAATTCCTGAGCAGCCATGATGAAGACGGCTTCTTGTCCGAATATATCGGCGGGGACAAAGGCAAGCTGAAAGTTGCAGCTGCGCTACAGATAACGGCCAAGGGACAGCCGGTTATTTACTACGGCGAAGAGCTGGGCCGCTCAGGCAAGAATGCCGGAGATATGTCCAAAGGCGAGTTCAGCGAGAATCGCTCGGATATGCCCTGGGAGCAATTGACTGCGGAGAAAGGGCTCCACGATCATTACAGCAAGCTATTGAATATCCGGGCCAAGTATTCCAAAGTGTTCGCCAAGGGAGTACGGACCAAGCTGGCTGGCTCGGACGAACTGGGTTATCTGGCCTTTAACAAGCAGTACAACAGTGAAAATGTAGTGACTGTCATCAACACCAAGAGTGATGCTGTCTCTGCTCAGATTCCGGTGCCTTTTGCGGCGGGAACGCTTGTCAAAGACGAATACAGCAACACAACTTATACTGTATCTGGTGATCAAAAGCTTACGCTTGAGCTGCCTGGTCGTAATGATGGCGGAACTGTGATTCTTGGTGCTGCGCCTGGCTTGGAACCAACGCCAACACCAACGCCTGTAGTGACACCAACACCGACGCCTGAGATGAAGCCAACACCTGTGGTCACACCTACACCAGATGCCACATCGACACCGGAAGCAACGCCAGCACCGGTGGCAACACCTAGACCAGAGTCTGCGTCGCCATTTACGGCACTACCAGCGCAGAGCTCCATTCCTGGCACGGTTTCAACCACTGCACCGTCCAGTAGCCCGCAGATTGTATCCGTGGACAGCCTGAAGGGTAGCCAAGACGGCAAGGTTGAAGTGGGGCTTATCCCAGGCAAAACTGCGGTTCTGCTGCCGGTTCAAGCTGCACAGGTATTGGGAACCAATAGTCTGGTTATTAAGACAGATTCTTTGAGTATTACACTTCCTAATAAGTTGCTTGCAGACCTGTTAGGGCGTGTATCTGGAGAAGATGCGGAGACGGCCCAGATTCTTTTCGAAATCAGTGCATTGCAGGAAACTGCCGTCCGGTCACTGTTGGATGAATTGAACAAGGACGGCGTACGCACCACTTCCGTATCGAATATCTATGATTTCAATCTATATGTTGTTAAAAAAGACGGAAGCCGCATCCCGGTAACGGTATTCCAGCAGCCTTTGACTTTGTCCTTCAAGCTCAAAGGTCAACCGAACAAGGAATGGACCGGCGTCTTCCACTTGCCGGATCAAGGGAAACCGGAGTACGCTGGCGGCGTGATTCAGGGCGATACTATAACCGCTGAGGTTACACATTTCAGTAAATATGCCGCACTTGAGATCAATACCACATTCAAGGATGTGCCGCAGACGTATTGGGCTGCTCCTGCGATTAAATCACTGGCAGCTAAGCAGGTCGTGACCGGTGTATCGGCTAGTGTATTCGAACCAAAAAGCAGCGTCAGCCGTGCGGAATTCACCGCGCTCTTAATCCGTGCGCTTGGCGTGAACGGGCAAGGAAAGAACGATTTTAAAGATGTTGCGGATGACGCTTGGTATGCTTCTTATGTAACAACAGCAGCGCAGTTGGGTATTGTTAAAGGGCGGAGCGAGGATGCTTTCGCGCCGAGTGCTACAATCACCCGTGAAGAGATGGCTGTTATGCTTGTCCGGGCGCTTGAGGTCAAGCAAGACAAGAAGTTTAATGTTCAGGCAGCAGCCAGTACCTTTACCGACGCATTACGTATCAGCGATTGGGCGAAGTCTGAGGTGAATACTGCCGTGGAATTTGGGCTGTTGCTGGGCCGAGAAGACGGTGTATTTGCTCCTCAGGAACAACTGACTCGTGCTGAAAGCGCGCAGGTAATCTATAATCTGCTGGCGCTGTAACGCCTAAAGCCAGGGCGGGCAGTACCTAAGGTTGGCAGCTCATGGATTTGAATAGCTGCACAATAGGCAGTATTAGGAGTTCCAAAAGGTACTACCAAATACTTCTATCAAAACTACTACCAAATACTACTACCAGATGCTGCTAACCAAGTTGTTACTAACCAAGTCAAAAGATTGTTTCCGAACCAGTGCTCGTACTGGTTCGGTATAACCCAAAAAAGACCTCACCCTCCACGCTTAAGTGGAGGGTGAGGTTTTTTTAGCCAAATGTCTATTTCTTAATTCATTTCAGATTCAATTTTTAAGATCTTTTCTTGAATTTTTTTAAGATTTTCTTCTGTATCTCGAATTTGTTGTAGAACAGTAATTTCGTGCTGTCTCATCATTTCTAGCCGCTGAGGGGAGTTATCATTCCCGCTCATCGACCAATCAACAAATTGCTTAATGTCCTTTATTGGCATCCCGGTATTTTTTAAACATAAGATGATTTCCAGAAATTTAAGTGCACCCTCGTCAAATACCCGATCTCCTTTTTCGGTTCTTTTGAGAAAAGGAAACAGTCCTTTATTTTCGTAAAAGCGTAATTGCGAGATCGATAAATGATTCATTTGTGCAACTTGTCCAATAGTATAATTCATTACGTTCTCCTCAGGAGGATTACCAAGGGATAATCCCATTTTTATCAAGAATTTTACCGTTATAGTTTGTATCACTTAATGCGTATTTAACAATGATTTCTGCACCTTCTGCCGTTGTTTTACCACCTGGAGAATTATGATTAAGATCCGTAGTTGTGAAGCCAGGTGTAACCCCTAGAATTTCAGGCCCACTTGTACCAAATTCTGTACCAAATGCTAATGTTAATGAATTAACAGCCGTTTTTGTTGAGTTATAGCCCAGTATATTGAGCTGAGGGATGTCGCCATTCGCGAACATGGTTTGTGAAGCCATATCTGTTGTTACGTTAACGATCTTTCCACCCTGAGAATTTTTCACCAAAGGTAAGAAGGTTTGAATCATTTGGAATGTGCCAAAGAAGTTAACGTCAAACTCTTGCCGTAGTGTCTCAAGTTTTAATTCACTCGGGAGAATACCAAAATCAAGGGCGATCCCAGCGTTATTAATCAATAAATCCAAGTGATCACTTACTTCAAGGATTTTATTTTTTGCGGTTTGAATAGATTGTGTATCAGAAATATCAACGGGAACAAACGAAACATTTGATGAGCCCAGGGAATGCACGGCTTTTTGCCCTAGCTCCTCATTTCGTGCTCCTAAAAATACATGATACTCATTTTCCGCTAATTGTCGCACAATTTCATATCCAATTCCTTTATTAGCACCTGTTACAAAGGCGAATTTCTTCATGTTTATTCCCTCCAATTTATATTTCAGTTAGTTACAACTAAAAAGATACAACCTAAACCTAAGTTGAGGTCAAGTTTTTTTAAAACGTGAAAGTTAACGGACTATATATTCGTTATTTGCACATGAAATTGCTAATGGATTGTGAAACGGACTCAGGTGACGTTATTTCGTCCCAAACAATAGATTTTGAACAAGATTTCCGCGCATAAGGTCTCTGGAGTCCGTTAGTCTTGCTGAATGGTTGAATCTATAGGAATAAAGCCTCTGGAGTCCGTTACTTGCCGAGACAAGAATCAATCACTGATTTTGAGTTATATCCAAAATGAATACAACAATATTAATATCTTGTTATGAAAATAATTTATGCATTGGGTTTGAAGTGTAAGTTGTGTTTGTCTGCAAAGGGGATTTGGTTTTTTATACTGTAATTTCACGCTATGTTTGACTGAAAACTGAGCTTAATCATCAAGCCTCCAAATCAACGAAAACGGAAGTAGTTATTTAAGCTTTATGCTATAGCTGAACCATAGTCAAGATCGTGAGTAAAGCACCACAGGTGTCACTCAATACACAATCCCGTCATTTTAAAAAACTTTCATGAGCCTTAGCTCACAACCCTGTATGAAAAATGCTGAAATCGTACATTTGCGTAAAAAAAGACTATCCTCAGGCCATTTCTGGCTTCAGTGGTATGTTCCCCGTACAGAAACAGGTTTTTATTATTTCACCTGTCTACTATACGGGGAGCATATCGCTAAGAGGATAGTCCTTTCTATTTATCTATCTAGCCAGTCACGAAGACAGGGTAAAGTGTCTTGTATGCGTGAGCTGTTTAAACAACAGCCTTAATAATCGTGTACCCGTAAGCCGGGAGCTTGACGGTAAGCTTGCCACGGTCAGCACGAAGTGAATCGCCAGTGATTACATTCTCCCAACGTGATTCATCAACGTTAACGCGGAGTGTCTGAGCCGTCTCATCTGTATTCACCATGACAATGACGATGTCGTCACCTAGGCGGCGTTCATATGCAAGCTTGGACCCATGATTTGCCGCTTCCAGGAAAGTGATCGTACCCGTGCGCAGTGCCGGATGACTGGCCCGGATGTCGATCAGTCTGCGGTAGAAATCGAACAGGGCGCGATCTTGCTTCTTAGGGTCCCATTCCATGCACTTGCGGCAATCCGGGTCGCCAGCCCCGTCCATGCCGATCTCATCGCCGTAGTAGATACAAGGCGTGCCCATGTAAGTGAACTGGAACAGTGCGGCCAGTTTCATCTTCTTCTTGTCACCGCCAGCCAACGTCAGGAGGCGCGGTGTATCATGGCTGTCCAGCAGGTTGAAGGCCACTTCGCTGGCTTGCAGCGGGTAACGCGACAGCTGTCTGCCAATGGAGTTGGCGAAGCCTTCGGCATCCAGGGAGCCGAGAACGAAGAAGTCCAGCACAGCATCGGTGAACGGGTAGTTCATGACGGCGTCGAACTTGTCACCCTCCAGCCAAGGTGCAGACTCATGCCAGATCTCGCCGAGAATGTAGGCGTCGGGATTGGCTTTTTTCACAACTTTGCGGAAATCGCGCCAGAACTCATGATCTACCTCGTTGGCCACGTCGAGGCGCCAGCCGTCAATCCCGGTTTCCTTGATCCAGTATTCAGCTACTTTCAACAGGTATTCTTTAACTTCCGGATTCTCCGTATTGAGCTTCGGCATCATCGGCTCGAATGCAAAGGTGTCATAAGAAGGGATACCATCGACGACATCCAGCGGGTATTTGTGGATATGGAACCAGTCCTTGTAGCGGGAAGTTTCGCCTTTCTCCAGCACATCCACAAACGGTGCGAAGGTTCGTCCGGAGTGGTTGAAGACGGCGTCGAGCAGCACACGAATTCCGCGTTCATGGCAGGCGTCAACGACTTTTTTCAACGTCTGCGTATCACCAAAGTGGGGATCGATGCTCAAATAATCCTCGGTGTCGTACTTGTGATTCGTGGTCGCCGAGAAGACGGGTGTGAAATAAATACCAGTGATGCCAAGCTCGCTGAGATGGTCAAGGTGGTCAATTACACCCTGCAGATCGCCGCCAAAAAAATTGTCCGGTGCCGGGGTTCCGCCCCAAGGCTGCACGTTCTCTGGGTCCAGGCTTGGATCACCGTTCGCGAAGCGCTCGGGGAAAATTTGATAGAATACGGTGTCTTTTACCCATGCTGGGGGGGTGAAGACATCCACCCGGTTAATGAACGGGAACTCGAAAAGCTTGTTGGGGTTCTCGGGACGGTTACTCTGAAACTCGCTTTCGGTCATCCAAATGCGTTCAGTGTCCTTTTGCAGCAGAAAACCGTACTTCAAGCGGCGGTGCAACGGTACCGACTCGCACTCCCAATAGTCGAACATAGAATCAGAGGTGAAAAGCGTCATCGGGATCAGCTCTTTGGTGGCATCCCAGGCGTATTTGTCTCCGGCCCAGGCGAATACTTCGGTGAGATCCCCTTTTTTGGCCCGCAGGCGGAGGTGAATGGTAGTTTCATCATAGGCATAAGACCAGTTCAAGCGCGGACGATGGTATACAGCTTCCAATAACATGAATGAATTCCTCCCTAAAATGTGGTTGTCGTATGCCTGAAGGGAACTTATGAACCCAGTGTACCCTTTTATGCATACAAATAATGGATTTGCACAGAATTTTGTGCAACAAAAGCATGATTTCTAACAGGAAAACGGTTACCAAACTTCGGTATAGATCAGGATGCACGTTGCAGATAGGGCAGACAGTGTAGGTGATGCGGGTGAGGGATAGCGACAGGAACTCCCGCACTGTACTTGCCCGATCAAGGCAAAAAAGGCACAACCTAGCAAAATAGTCTGCCGAGGTTGTACCTGAGAGTAACATTGCCTTTGTATTTGGAAAGAGCGCCCTGTATTGATTTGGATTATAGCATGGAAGAACAAGGGGTTCAATAACTTTGTTCAAACCATTGCACTATTTTTCACTTTGTAAATCTTCCCCTCTTGGGTCTAAAGGGTTCTAAAATCCCTGCTTAAAGCGCTTGCTAAGATATATAAGTATCTATTAAAGGGAAAATTGATGGTTAAATCTTAATTAATCGTATTAAATAGGAGATATCGTGCGAAAAAGCGAGATAATTGCCCATTTTATTTTCTAAATAAGGATAAATACCTAAATACACTATGTGCAAACGTTTTTACAATCATTCATTCCTGTTGTATGATTAATTCAGTGATGAAGCGCTTTCTAAAACTTGTTTAAGCGAATACATACAGAACGAACGGAAAAACGAATATTTTTTTTGTATCTTCTGAAATCGTTTGCGCAAGTTCTTGCACAACATTTTGTCATCATCATAATGCTTCATCAAAAGTGGTATACAAATTGGGAGGGGTTATTGCAATGAAGTTGAAAAAGCTCATGGTTCTCACCGCAGCATGTTCTATGGTCCTGTCCATTACAGCGTGTGGCAGCAATACAGCCAATAATGGAGGGAATGCAGCCGCGACGAACGCACCTGCTAACAATGGAGGAACGAATACAGACAGCGGGAACGCAGTTGCTGGTGACATCGTCCCTGAAGACGGCGCATCCTTGATCGTCTGGGAGAGCAAAGAGGAAAGACCATTCACGGAAGAAATCGCGAAGCAATTCACGGCCAAATATAATGTTCCTGTCAAAATCGAAGAAGTGCCAGGTCCAGACCAAGTGACCAAACTAACCCAGGACGGACCATCTGGATTGGCTGCCGACGTTATCAACATTCCGCATGACAACCTTGGTAAAGCTGCGAGTGCAAGCCTGTTGCTTCCAAACGATGTTTTTGCCGAGCAGACCAAGGCTGACAACACAGAGGCTTCGATCGTAGGCTCCACGTTTGACGGGGAATTGTACGGCTATCCAAGAGCGGCTGAGACTTATGCCCTTTTCTACAATAAATCTCTGGTAAAAGAAGCACCGAAGTCCTTCGATGACGTTATTGCCTTTAGCAAAACGTTCACAGATAAATCCAAGAACAAATACGGCATCATGTGGGAAGTAGGCAACCTGTATTACAACTACTTGTTCGTGGCTTCGACTGGTGGTTACCTCTTTGGTGATAACGGCACGAACAAAGATGATATTGGTCTGAACAATGAAGGTGCCATCGAAGGCCTGAATGTTTTTGCCAAGCTGAAGGAAGTCTTGCCAATCAAGAGCGGCGATATCAATGCTGATATCAAGCGCAGCCTGTTCAACTCCGGTGACGTAGCTATGGATATTACAGGTCCGTGGGAACTGGGCGGTTACAGAGAAGCTCTGGGCGAGAACCTTGGACTTGCGCCAGTACCTACCGTTGATGGTAAAACAGCAATCACGTTCTCCGGTATCAAAATCTATGCAGTCAATTCGTTCACACAGTATCCGAATGCTGCCAAGTTGTATGCGCATTTTGCAACCAGCAAGGAATCCCAGCTTGAGTTGAACAAGATTATTGGTTCGGTGCCAACCAACAAAGAAGCGTTGGAAGATCCGCAAATCAAGAACGATCCATACGTGTCCGCTTTTGCAGAACAAGCCAAGAACTCCCAACCGATGCCTTCCATTCCTGAAATGGGTAACGTATGGAGTCCTGTGAATGCTGCGCTTCCTGAAATTTGGGATAAGGATGTTGATCCTAAGGTAGCCATGGACAAAGCAGTTCAACAAATCAAGGATCTGAACAATGGTACATCGGCTCAATAATAGCAAGTGCGCTTAGCAATAGCTTGAACAGCACACAGTGGAATTCATTTGCCCGCCGCATGGCGGGCAGTTTCCTTGAATTCCGCGCGGAGAGGAGAATGGATGAGAAATGCAGCGACACCGAACGAGAGCCGCAATACTGTCGACGTTATTCATGGGATTGGGACAAATATATAATCGCCAATTCATCAAGGGACTTATTTTCATAGCTGCTGAAGCTTTAGCCGTCTATTACTTTATTCAAAATCTCGGAAGAGCTTTATGGGGAATAGTGACGCTAGGGGAAACTCCCAGCCACCTGGAGAAGGTAAAGGGCGTTAGCAAGATGGTCCAGGGAGACCATTCCATTTTCATTCTGATTCAAAGTTTGATCACGATTCTTGTACTTATTCTCTTTCTTGCCGCTTGGTACATGAATATTAGAGATGCCTATAAGATCGGCTCCGAACGCGAAGCCGGTCATCAAGCGAACACCTTCAAGCAGACGGTTCGCTATATTATGGATTACAAGTTTGCGCAGACGTTTCTGATTCTGCCAACCGTGGGGATTCTGTTCTTCACCATCATGCCGATCATCTTCATGATCATGCTGGCGTTCACAAACTATTCTGCACCTGGACATATGCCGCCGGCCAAACTGGTGGATTGGGTCGGATTCGAGACCTTCCGCAGCTTGCTGGTGCTGAAATCCTGGAGCCATACCTTCTATGGCGTCTTGACCTGGACGATTGTTTGGGCGGTTCTGTCTACAGTGACCACTTATTTTGGCGGTTTGCTTGTGGCGTTACTGGTCAGCCAGCAGGGTATTCGTTTCAAGGGAATTTGGAGAGCCATTCTGATTGTGCCTTACGCGGTACCGCAGCTGATCTCACTTCTCCTGATGCGCAACTTGTTCAACGGACAATTCGGACCCATCAACCAGTATCTCGGTTATTTTGGGCTAGGTGGTCTCCCGTGGTTAACTGATCCTTTCTGGGCCAAAGTAACGGTTATTATCGTTAACATGTGGGTCGGAATTCCGGTCTCCATGCTGCTGATTATGGGCGTCCTGACTACCATTCCGCGTGATATGTACGAAGCGGCAGAGGTTGATGGAGCATCCGGATATCAGAAATTCCGTATTGTAACGCTGCCGATGGTGCTATTCTCCACAGCGCCTACACTGATTACGCAGTTTGCGGGCAATATCAATAACTTTAACGCCATCTTCCTGCTGACAGGCGGTAGCCCAGTCAACGGAGACTATCAATATGCCGGATCAACAGACTTGCTCGTAACCTGGCTCTACAAATTGACGCTCGATCAGAACAAATACAACATGGCTTCGGCAATAGGGATTAT
Organism: Paenibacillus sp. MAHUQ-45; assembly: GCF_058133325.1. NCBI lineage: Bacteria > Bacillati > Bacillota > Bacilli > Caryophanales > Paenibacillaceae > Paenibacillus > Paenibacillus sp. MAHUQ-45. The sequence goes on along the minus strand of NZ_JBYUPV010000010.1, from coordinate 101,925 downwards.
CATCTTTATCATTGTTGCTTCATTCTCCCTGTATAATTACCGCCGGACGAAGTCGTTCAAAGAGGAGGATATGATCCAATGATCGGACACAAACTTGGTAAAACGGTCCGCCTGACTGCGAGCTATATTGTACTTGTCATTCTGTCGATAGCTGCGCTGTACCCGGCGATTTGGATTCTCATGGCGTCCTTCCGTCCTGGTAAATCATTGTACAGCAAAACGTTTATCCCTGAGCAATTTACGCTGGCTCATTACACCGAGCTGTTTACTTCACCAGTCTATATGTTCGGTCAGTGGTATGCCAATACGCTGAAGATCTCGATCATGTCCATGCTGATTGGGGTCGTGCTTACACTGCTCACAAGTTATGCCGTTTCCAGATTCCGGTTCAAGGCCCGTAAGACGGCGCTGTCCACGATTCTGATTCTTGGTATGTTCCCTGGCTTCATGAGTATGATTGCAATCTATTTGCTGCTAAAAGAGTTCCATCTGCTCGATACGCATCTGGCGCTGATTATCGTCTACGCTGCTGGCGCACCGCTCGGCGGTACCTTTATCGCCAAGGGCTTCCTGGATACGATTCCGCGCTCGCTGGATGAAGCGGCCCGGATCGACGGCGCGAGCAATTTCGGAATTTTCGCACGGATTATTCTGCCGCTATCCCGTCCGATGATTACCTACATGGCATTGACCCAGTTCGTCGGCCCATGGGTAGACTTTATCTTTGCCCGCCTGATTCTGCGCTCCAAGGAGAATTGGACCGTGGCGGTCGGGATGTGGGATATGGTCAACAGCCAGCAGAATACGAACTTCACTTTATTCTCTGCCGGTGCGGTGCTTATCGCGGTGCCGATTATGATTCTGTTCGGCTTCCTGCAGCGTCTGCTTGTAGACGGTCTGACAGCGGGGGCTAGCAAAGGTTAATTTCAAGCGCAAGGCTTATACGGTTCAACTGGCAAGCCAACACATAAGCTTCAAGGGAAAGGGGTACAGCCTGTACGCAAGATGTGGAGGGCTGTATCCCTTTTTGACATTTCTACAATCATGGGGAGAGAAAGAGTTATGAGACGGTCATGGATTACACGGTTCAAGTCAGTTGGCATGAAGCTGTTTCTCATTGTGTTCTGTTCCATAGTCCTGCTGTCCACTGTGCTTGGTTTGACATCCTATTATACGGCCAAGGGCATCATCACGGATGAGGTGGCGGCGGCTTCGAGCCAGTCTATTGTGCAGGCTGCGGACAAGTTGGAATTTCTGCTGGCTGAATATGAGGCGCTCTCACGGCAGTTCGCTGTAGACCCGGCATTAAAAGCCGATTTGGAGAGCGCTAATAATAAACAAGTAGGAACGGTGTCCAAGGCCGCTGCGGAGGATCGTATCCGCCGCAAGCTGGATTCTGTCCGGGATTCGGACAAACGGCTGTCCGGGATCCGGCTACTCTCAAAAAGCCTGGTCGATGTCGATTCTTACAAGTCTACGGGAACTGGTGCTGTTCGGAGTGATGAGGGGGTAATCGCTCGAGTGAAACAGATCGAAGACGCCAAGGGCAATCCGGTCTGGTTCCCTGTAAGGGAGAAGGGCTTCTTCGACGTGTACAGCGAGCCTTCTCTGACAATGGGTCGACTGCTGAGAAATATGCAGCATCCCGAGGCAGAATATTACATGCTGATTGAGGTAAAAGGAAGCGCCATTACCGGTCTGCTGGACAACCTTCAGATTGGTAATGGCGGTGAGATCCGCATTGTCACACCTGAAGGCGTGATTGTGTATGCGGCTGACTCCAGGCTGCTGGAGCAGGAATCCTTCATTAAGGCTCCGGCCATAGTGAAAAGCCAAGACAATTCGGATGCTGCAGCAGGGATGCAGCCCAACCATTCTTTCACTGCACCGAATGAACAGGGGCGGTCTCAATTGGTAGTCTATCAGCCGCTGGGTATCGGTGGCTGGACGATGATCGGCTATGCGCCGGTCAGTGATTTTACAAGCTCAGCCAACAAACTATTGTACATAACGTTATCCGTCGTGCTGGCAGCAGCGGTTGTTGCCTTGCTGATCGGGTATCTATTGCTGCGCCTGGTTGGCAAGCCGCTCGGGAAGCTGGCTGGTTTGATGGAGGAGGGCGAGAAGGGTAACCTTCAGGTTCGTACGAACTTTAAAAGCCAGGATGAGATCGGCCGGCTCGGCCACAGCTTCAACCGGATGATGGAGCAGATTTCATGGTTGGCTACCCAAAGTCGACTGTCGGCAGACGGGGTGCTTTCAACCTCTGCGCAACTGGTAAAGGTGTCGGGCACTACCTCACTACATGCGAGAGAGGTGGCCGCTGCCACGAGTGAAATCGCCGGTGGGGCAGCGAGTCTGGCCGCAGAGGCCGAACGTGGCCACCGTAATGTGGAGATTATGGGGGAGAAAATGCAGGAAGTGACGGAGCTGAACACTACCATGGACAGCTCAGCCGGCAAAATCGTTGCCGTCAGCGGCGAAGGCTCGAAGACCATGAGGCTGCTGGTAGAGCAGAGTGAGTCGGTGGTGAACCTGATGAATCTCATACAGGGTAATTCGGCCAAGCTGCGAGAAAGCACACATTTGATCCGTAGCATCCTTAGTCCAATGATTGCTGTCAACAAGCAGACGAATATCCTGGCGCTCAATGCTTCTATAGAAGCGGTAAGAGCCGGAGAGGCGGGAAGAGGTTTTCTCGTGATTGCTGATGAGATCCGTCAGTTGGCTAACCAGTCGAATCAGTCCATTCAGTCTGTATCGCAGATTACGGAGGAAATCGGGCAGAATATTGAGAATACGGTGAGTGTGGTCAATGAAGCCGCGCCGCTATTCGGGAAGCAGATTGATTCGGTACGAGAATCTTCTGTGATCTTCAGTCAGGTACAGACAGAAATGGAACAGTTTCTCGAGCATATTGCGAATTCTACAGCTGCGGTTAACGAACTGATTGCCTTTCAGCGGCAGCTTGGCGACGCTATGGCGAGCGTTAGCGCCGTGGTGCAGCAGAGCAATGCCTCCACGCAAGAGGTTGCGTCCATGTCTAGCGAGCAGTCCGTGGTCAGCGAAGAACTTGTGGTGTTGTCCGGCAAGCTGGAGGCATTAGCTGAGGAACTGAAGAAATCGCTGGTTTCGTTTCAGTGATTCTCTTAGGGTGTAGGAAGCTCAAGAGTTGTGAATGAAATGGGAGCTTGTACAGTTGTGCGCATGTCGTAGAGCAGGCGGTCATGAGAGTGTATGATGGTGCTGGCGGTACATGGCGGTGCATCGGGGCATGGCAGTACATGGGTGAATGACTGTGCATGGGGTGCATGGCGGCTGGTCAGAGTCCGGTGTAAGTTTTCACACCGTACCTTTGAAGCTGGACTCTGAGCGGAGCTTCGGAATAACAGTTATGATGAACGAAAGGCAGCCCCTGTTCGCACACCGTAGGTTAAAATGGAAGTTGAAAGGACAACCATTTCAGAGCTACATGCGAAAGGAGCTGTTATTATGAAGAATACCATAAAATACGTAGGTTTGGATGTATCTAAAGATAAAATTGCAGTGGCTATTGCAGACGAAGGTCGAGAACCCGCTCGATATTATGGAGCCATTCCCCACACCCCCGATGCCGTAGCTCGATTGATTCGGAAACTCAAAGGTGCAGGGATTACGCTTGAGGTCTGCTATGAAGCCGGGCCTACCGGGTACGACCTATATCGTTGGCTGACGAAGATGGGAATTTCCTGCGGGGTGATCGCACCCTCGCGTATTCCACAGCGCCCCGGCGATGCCATAAAAACCGATCGCCGAGATGCAGAAAAACTAGCTCAGCTTCACCGAGCAGGAGAATTGACCACGATCTATGTGCCGACTGCAGAGCTCGAAGCCTTACGAGATCTCATTCGTGCCCGTGAAGATGCTAGGCAAGACCTACATCGGGCTCGGCAACGACTGATTCATTTTCTGTTGCGCCACCAAATTCACACGCCAGAGGGCATGAAAAAACGCTGGACCAAAAGGTACCGGGAATGGCTGTCCATCTTGAAGTTTAATACTGTAGCTCAAGAACGGGTTTTCACCGAATCTCTGCAGCAGCTCCGGGAAGTGGAGGAGCGAATCAAGCGACTTGAAGCCGCCATGCGAGAAGAAGCACAGATTTGTCCGTACGCGCCAGTCATTCAAGCGTTGCAAGGTCTGCGGGGAATCGCCTTGCTAACGGCGATGACTTTAGTTGTCGAGATCGGGAATTTTGAGCGTTTTCGTTCACCGGCCCAGCTCATGAGTTACCTGGGACTTGTACCACGGGAGTATTCATCGGGAGCAAGCACCCAAAGAGGGAGCCTTACAAAAGTCGGGAATTCCATGGTACGGCGCGCCTTGGTAGAGTCTGCATGGAGTTACCGTCACCGTCCTGCTGTAAAAGGAGATTTAGCCGTGCGCCTGGAGGGACAGAGTGCTCATGTCCATGAAACGTCATGGAAAGCCCAAGAACGGTTACACAGCAAGTATCTAAAGTTAGTCAGACGTGGGAAACATCGAAATTTAACTATAGCTGCTATAGGTCGTGAGTTAGTTGGGTTTATCTGGTCGATTGCGGTAGACGCAGAACAAAAAATGGCGTAATCCGAATAGGAAAATGTGAATATCCCGAGAGAATTGAATCCTTGGGGCATGGAGACAAAGAGAAAGGTTCGAGGAGAATCCGTGATTTTCCTGTGCACAGGATCCATGATCTGACGTGCGAAAACAGTTTACGAAAGCTCCTTCGACGCAGGCATAATATGTGGTAACCAACCCACGGATAGCAGATTGCCAGCCGACGACTCGCATTTTGTCTCTGTGCCCAAGGGATTGAAGACCCTTTGGTTTAAAAGGAAAAACAGGGGAATTGACTAATTCGTTCATAGCAGGAAAATGTACCGTTAATTCTCCCCTTTCAAGGGTTTTACTCGAATTAACGGGAAATTCTCCAGTTAATTTCCCTCTTTATATGAAAATCGAGGGGTATGCTAGAGATTAACAGGAGTTTTTCCAGTTATTTTTTGGAGACACGCCGTTTTTGAATAAATAACGGGAGTATTTCCAGTTGATTAAGCGCTGCATGACATCCGCTGTTACTTAAGCGGCTCTGCGCGCCTGAAGAGCGAGTGTCTGTCGCAAGTCTGTCGCAAGTCTATCGCTTAGCTGTCGCAAGTCTATCGCATGCCTGTCGCATTCCTGTCGCTTGACTGTTGCTTGACTGTTGCTTGACTGTCGCATAACTTTCGTACGGCTACCGCATGTCTATCGCATGTCTATCGCATGTCTATCGCATGTCTATCGCATGCCCACCCACTTGCCCATCCCTTGCTCAAGAAGGGGATCGTCTACCACAAAAAGAAAATGGCGGGTTCAGGAATCCACCTGAGCACCGCCATTTTTTATTTTTTACATTATTTTTTAAGCAGATGGCTTCTCAGCAAAGAATATGCCTATTTTGAGACAGCCCTTTTTCAATGTGAATGGCAATCGGAACGCGGTCAGCGGTTCACGGATTCTCTTTTGCCGAAAAAAGCTTTCAGCGCCTGGTAGACTTCTTTCTTATCCTTGATCACATAATGCATGAACTGCTCATGCTTCAGGTGGCGATAGGCTGACATCAGTGTGCTGCTGCGGTTATACTGGTTCACTTCGCCGTAGCCGAAGAGGTTGCTGCGCTTTAGCAGCTCGCCGATTAGCTTGACGCAGCGCTCGTTGTCGGAGGTGAGATTGTCGCCGTCTGAGAAGTGGAAGGGATAGATGTTGTACTTGGATGGTGGATACCTTTGATCGATAATGTCTAGCGCCTTTTGGTAGGCGGAGGAGCAGATAGTTCCCCCGCTCTCACCTCTAGTGAAGAAATCATGCTCGCTAACTTCCTTGGCTTCCGTATGATGGGCCAGAAAAACAATCTCGACCTTCTCATACTGGCGGCGCAGGAAGCGGGTCATCCAGAAGAAGAAGCTGCGGGCACAGTATTTTTCGAAGGAACCCATGCTTCCTGATGTGTCCATCATGGCGATAATAACGGCATTGGAGTGAGGAACCGTGATATCGTCCCAAGTCTTGTAGCGGAGATCATCGGGGCTGATGCTGTGGATGCCGGGTGTGCCTCTGCTGGCATTGCGCCGGAGATTCTCCAGCAGGGTGCGCTTTTTATCGATATTGGACATCATGCCCTTTTTGCGGATATCGTTGAAGACGATGGACTTTACTTCAATCTCTTCTTTGTCCTTCGGCTTCAGGTGCGGCAGCTCCATGTCCTGGAACAAAATATCCTCCAGATCCTCCAGGTCAACCTCGGCCTCGATGGTATCCTGGCCTGGTTGATCGCCTGCCCGTTCGCCTTTGCCTGGCTGAGCAGAGGAAGAATCGCGCCCCAGCACATCGCCAACCTGGCTGTCACCGTCACCCTGCCCGACATGCTTCTGCTTGCGGAAGTTATAGATAATGCGATACTCATCCAGACTGCGGATTGGAACCTTGACGATTTGCTTGCCGTCGGACAATATAATATTCTCTTCGGTAACAAGGTCGGGCAGATTATCCTTGATGGCTTCCCTGACCTTCTGCTGATGGCGTTCCTGATCCTGATGGCCTTTGCGGTGCAGGGACCAGTCTTCTTTGGATACGACAAAGGTAAAGGGACCGGATGATTGCGACAGGATGACCACCTCCCCATGGATATAAGTTGCGCTGTGAAGCCGGACCTTGCCGGCTTGTAAATAAAGTATATTCATGGCGACGAGGGATATGTGATAATCTCAGAAAGTAAAAGGTGAAGTGACCCGTAAAGGAGCAGAGCTTAATGACAACGATTCTATATAAAAATGGAAAGCTGCCGTCCAACCTCGGAGTGGCAGATGCAATCGTAGCTGAGAACGGCGTAATCACCGCCGTTGGGAAGGGCAAGGAGCTGGCCCTGCAGCTTACAGGCCGGTCTTACTCCACTGTGGACTGGGAGGGCGCTCATGTGCTGCCCGGTCTGGTCGATTCCCATCTGCATCTGGGGATGCATGGGATGAAGCTGGACATGCTTGATTTTACCGGTGTGTCCTCCAAGGGAGAGATGCTGCGCATGATCAGGGAGCGCGCAGAAGTGACGCCTGCCGGACAGTGGATTCTTGGCCTGGGCTGGAACGAGAATGAGTTCAGCCCGGCGGTCGCTCCCCATATCGGAGAGCTGGACGAGATCACGGACCGTCATCCAGTCTTCCTGACCCGGACCTGCTTCCACGCTTATTTGGGGAACAGCGAGGCCTTTCGCCGGGCCGGGATTACGGAAGGAACCCCTGACTTCGCATCAGGCGCGTACGGGCGCGGTGAGGACGGCCGTCTGAACGGCTGGGTGTACGAGGATGCTTCCGCACCGTTCATGGCCGTGCAGCCCGCACCGGACTACGCGGCCAAGAAAGAGGCGATGCGCCGCGGCTATCTGGATGCCTTGGCGCATGGGCTAACGGCAGTCCATACCGAGGATCTACGGTTATTGGACAGTGTGGACACCATGCTGCGGATTCACCGGGAGCTTAATGAGGAGGGGCTGTTCTTCCGCACTCATCAGTTGCTGTACAACACCTATCTGCCGGAGGTAGAGGCGCTAGGTCTTCGCGCCGGTCAAGGCGATGAGTGGCTTCGGCTTGGCGCAGTCAAGCTGTTTACCGATGGAGCCATCGGTGGGCGGACGGCGCTATTGGAACAGCCATACAGCGATGCTCCGCATACGTCAGGCATCGCCATCTATACGCAGGAGCAGATCCATGAGATCACCGTTGCTGCCCGCAGGCTGGGCTTTCCGATTGCGGTCCATGCGATCGGGGATGCTGCTGCGCATATGACGCTTACGGCTATGGAGCATGCGCCGCTACCAATGTCCGCGGCGCTGCCGGACCGGTTCATCCATGCTCAAGTGCTGAATGCCGGGCTGGTCCAGCGCATGAAGCAGCTGCGGCTGATTGCGGATATCCAGCCCCGATTTGTTGCCAGTGATTTTCCTTGGGTATTGGACCGCGTAGGGACAGAGCGAAGGGACTATCTGTATGCCTGGAACAAGCTTCTGTCCGAGGGCATCCCATGCGCCGGTGGTAGCGACGCACCGATTGAGCCGATCAATCCATTCCTCGGTCTGCACGCCGCTGTTACCCGTCGCAAGCCGGAGGAGACCCATGACGGCTATCTGCCTGGGGAGAAGCTCAGCACAGAGGAAGCGGTGGGACTGTTCACGTCCGGCAGTGCTGTAGCAGCCGGGGAAGAACATGAGCGTGGCGCCATCGCCGCCGGGCGCCGGGCTGATTTCACGGTTATTGACCGTGATATCTATGCCGATCCGCAGGAGCTGTTGCAGGTGAAGGTCCAAATGACCGTCGTGAACGGTCAGGTGGCGTATAGCGCGACCTGAGCCATGGTCAGACTGCAGAGGTGCACCTGTCTGCGGGATATTTTTGCAACCAAAACTCCCGGTTATACGTTTATAATAGGGTAGGTTTAATATTTTTATAAACAATAGGATCTGAACTCCAAGGAGGCAGCCAAGATGAGACAGAAACGTATATTCCCTGCCACCGCAGCAGCAGCTGTATTGTTAGTGGCTTTGACCGCTTGTAGCGGAAATAACTCGGCCCAGTCCGCCGAAAGCAGTGCAACGCCAGTGCCAACAGTGATTCCGGTTGAAAGCACTGAGCCTACAACTTCGCCAAGTGAGGAAGCTGGTGCGATCAAGGGAACTGGAATTTATAACGGTCAGATTGACAACCATTCTGTGGAAATTGAGACGAAGGAAGGGGCCACATCATTCGAATTGGGACTCGGCACGGAGAATGTACCGGCGAGTCTGAATGAGGGCGATTCTGTGGTCTTTGAATATGTGGACAAAACCGTAGAAGGCGATGAGAGCTTGAAGCAGCATATCCTGTTGAAGCTTTCTTTGGCAGATACGGGAGGCTGACGCGGCAATTATATTATGAAGGATAACGGGTGTGCCATTCCTGACAAGGAGGGCACACCCGTTTGTGTCTACTGCGAATCACCGGGATTAAAGTCCGCCGGCATTGACGAAGACTGTAGATATCAGCAGCATAAAAAGAAGTACGATGACCCCATTGATAATGGTGCCAATAATACCAAGCACCTTCCGACGATTGCGCAGGACGAGACCGATGATGCCGACAATTACGCCGATCACATTCAGGGCTGATAGAATCAGTACGGAAAAACCAACAGTGATAATGAGTTGAGACGCATCAGCCAATAGATTCCCAGATTGATCGAATACGGTGGATGCCATCGCGCCTACGATCACAAAAGCAATGACGTAGCCGAGCACGGTGACCATACTGATGACGAATGAAGCGATGCCAGGCCCAGAATGCTTGAAATTCTGTTTCATCTCTTGGTAGTGGTAAGGTTCCTGAATTTCATGCGATTGTTGGTTGGAAAACACTTCTTCCAATTCTGTGTCCGGCGACTCCGGCTTCGATTGAGCATTATACTCCACAGGTTACACTCCTTTTTGAAGCTAAGAATAAATGTGTACTCCTAACTTTTTCATAAGGTGGGGCTAAAAGCAAGTCCCCGGACGCAAAAAGTTCATGGATTCCGGCTGGAAATGATCTGTCGTGATACGTTAAGATAGGGAAAGCATATTCTAAGGAGTTGTCTATGATGCAACGCACATTTATGGCTTGGGGTGCCTTGCTGGCGATGCTGGCGGTAGCTATTGGCGCCTTTGGTGCCCATATACTGAAGCCGGTTATCAGCGAGCATTACATGACGGTCTATGAGACTGGCGTGCAGTACCATATGTTCCATGCGCTTGGCTTAGTTCTGATTGCTCTGGTCGCGGGACAGTGGGGAGAGAGCACACGACTTCGCTGGGCGGGCTGGCTGCTGTTGATTGGCATTGTATTGTTCTCTGGAAGCCTGTACGTTCTGAGTATTACCGGAGTCAAGGTGCTCGGCGCCATCACGCCGCTCGGCGGTGTGAGCTTCATTGCGGGCTGGCTATGTCTGGCACTGGAAGCTTTCGCACGCAAGCCACAACGCTAGTCACAAACTCTACGAACTTATTTACAAGAATGTTTTGGATCCAACAACAAAGAAGCACCCGGCCTTGATGATAAGGCGGGTGCTTCTTTGTTGTGGCCTGTTATGCCGTTCTTTAAGAAAACTCGTCGATCTCGTACAAACTGAAGGTGTAAACTTGCTTCTCATCGACATGATAGACGCTGATCGAGTTGTCTGTCTCATCAAAATTCAAAATGCGGCAGGGAATGGATACCTGCTGTCCGCGACGGTTCGCTCTTAGGCGTACCAACTGATTATTCTGAATATACTGACGGATCTTTCCATGAACATCGGAAGGCCCGTTGTCAGGGGCATTCTTAGCTTGTGGCGCCGCTTGCTGCGCTGATTGCTTCTTCGCCTGCTTCGCTGGCAATTTTATGGGTGTGGGTGGGGGAGTCTCTTGTTGCAGAGCCATTTTAGCCGAACGGAGAAGACTGTCTATTGTACGCCCCAATTCAAGGCCCGAATTAATGTTGAAATCGGTAATCTTGTCATTGTTGTTCAACATCTCAAGCAAATATTGCAAGGCAAGCGGGTTAGTACGGGCATTGATCAGGATGTCGACGTTGAAAAGATAATTGCCGTCTGTGTTTTGTAGTTTTTTGTCCATATTTCCCCCAGCTCAATCGTTTGAAAACGATCCTTCAAATAATAATAAAGCATAATAAACTATACCACTAAACAGGACGAAAGCATATACCTTGCTATAGGGGGTTGCGGACTTTAGTCCCCCTTCGCTAATATGGAAAATATAGGCGTTTCGTCCACACGCGGAGAGCTGGGTGTGAATACAAATACATCGTGGATCGTCAAAACAAGGAGGTGTTGTCTGTGGTTACTTTGGAGCCCATTACGGTAGGGGACCATGTACTGGTCGGAGTGGAAGTCAAACTTCCCAAAACAACATTGCTCACCATCAGCACAAGCCGGGGTTACATTATGTGCGGTGCCCTGGATGTTGGCCTGCTGAATGAGAAGCTGAGCGACCGCGGAATTATTGCTGCACGTGCTGTAGGCGTGCGGACGTTGGCGCAACTTCTCGAAGCACCGCTGGAGTCAGTAACTATAGAAGCAGAGAATCTGGGGATTCATCCGGGCATGCCTGGATCGGAGGCTTTGCTCCGCATGCTTTGAGATGCCAGGTGTCTTTTACCAGGGATAGGGAGTCCGGAGGGCCTGCGGGCCCTTTTTGAATGCGATAAAGGGGGCATAAGGGGAGGCTTCTTGGTTCATCCTACATACGGAAGGGTAAATGGAGAATAGACAACACTAAGCCGGACAGGAACCTGCACCGGTTAATCAACGGATAAGGAAGGGATAGAGACATGGCTAAAGCAACCAACAAAGTCGATACTGCCTCGCTGGAGCAAACTCTGAACCGTGAGGTAGCCAACCTGAACGTGTTGTACGTAAAACTTCATAACTATCACTGGTATGTTAAAGGAGAACAGTTCTTTTCCCTGCATGTTAAATTTGAAGAATTATATGACGATATCACGCTTAAAATGGATGAGGTAGCGGAGCGTCTGCTGAGCATCAAGGGACGCCCTGCAGCTACGTTGAAGGAATATCTCGAACTGGCTACCATCCAGGAAGCGACAGGCAAGGAGGATACACGGGCAATGCTTCAATCCCTGATTGAAGACTTTGCGACTGTAGCGGAAGAGCTGACGGAAGGCATTGAACTGGCGGAACAAGGAAACGATCAGCCGACAGCTGACCTGTTCATCAAAATCCGCAGCGATCTGGAGAAGCAGCAATGGATGCTTCGGTCCTTTTTAGGATAATTAGCAAGGGCGGCGGACAAGCCGTTCTTAGCGTGAATGATCAAAATTCGAGACTAATCGAGCCTCCTGCTGGGGGCTTTTCTTTTTTGCAATGGTTGAATTCTCTATATTGTATTAAAAATTTGTAGACTTCTGTCACAAAAGATATAATTCATACATATCACGCTTGAAGGGAGAGACTTTTATAACTTGAAAATGTAGATAAGCGTTTGTAAAAGAACCTTATTTATAATAAAATTAATGAGAATCATTGATAATCATGCTTTTTCAATTTATAATAATTTTAATGTGATATACAATCTAATTGTGCTGGTAATCAGGGAACACCCTGCTAAATACACATGCAGCTTTCTGATTTCGCAAATCACGAAAAATGGAGGGAATTACAGTTATGGCAGCAGAATTTGTCATCGAGGGATTGAAAGCGACAATTGAAGGAAAAGAGATTTTGAAAGGAATTAACCTTTCCATGAAGGGTGGAGAAATTCACGCGATCATGGGTCCGAATGGTACAGGTAAGAGTACACTGGCTTCCGCTTTGATGGGCCATCCTAAATATGAAGTAACTGAAGGAACAGCAACGCTTGAAGGTGAAGACCTTCTGGAGATGGCTGTAGACGAACGCGCACGTGCCGGTTTGTTCCTGGCAATGCAATATCCGAGTGAAATCTCCGGAGTAACTAACTCCGACTTCCTGCGCAGTGCAATCAACGCACGTCGTGAGGAAGGCAACGAAATTTCATTGATCCGCTTTATCCGTCAAATGGAAGCGAAGATGAAGGAACTGGACATGAACCCTGAATTCCTGCACCGTTACCTTAACGAAGGTTTCTCCGGCGGGGAGAAGAAGCGCAACGAAATCCTGCAAATGATGATGCTGGACCCTAAGATCATCGTGTTGGATGAGATTGACTCCGGTCTTGACATCGATGCTCTTAAAATCGTAGCAGAAGGCGTTAACTCCATGCGTAGCGAAGAGCGCGGCTTCCTGGTTATTACTCACTACCAACGTTTGCTTAACTACATCAAACCAGATTTCGTACACGTAATGATGCAAGGCCGTATCGTGAAATCCGGTGGACCTGAGCTGGCACAGCGCCTTGAAGCTGAGGGTTATGAATGGATCAAGGAAGAGCTGGGCATTGAAGACGAGACTGTAGGACAAGAAGCTTAAGAGACGCCAGGAAGGAGGAGACCACTTATGACGACGCAAACCATTCTTCCGGTGGACGCCAAAGCTCTGAGCGAGCTATCGCAAGGCAATGGCGAACCAAACTGGCTTCAAGCAAGCCGTTTGAAGGCACTGGAACTGGCAGCCGAACTAGAACTGCCTAAACTTGAAAAAACCAAGATTGATCCATGGAATGTGGACAATTACGGAACTTATAAATCAAGCCAAGCGCTGACTGACCTGAGTGCAGTCCCAGCTTCTATTGCAGAACTGGTGAAGGATCAGGAGCAGGGCAACCTCATTATTCAGCGCAACTCTGGTACAGTATATACTCACCTCTCGCCAGAGCTCGCAGCACAAGGTGTGATCTTCACAGACCTGCAGACTGCAGCTAAAGAGCATGGTGATTTGGTTCAGCGGTACCTGCATCAAGCCGTGAAGCCTGAAGAGCATTCAATTGCTGCATTGCATGCTGCACTTTGGAACGGAGGCGTGTTCCTCTATGTACCGAAGAATGTCGTTATTGAAACGCCATTGCAGGCAGTATTGCTTACAGATGACGCTGAAGCAGCTTTCGTTCCGCATATCCTGGTCGTTGCGGACACTAACAGCTCCGTAACCTATGTAGACAACTACGTATCCGACAAGGCAGAAGCTGGTCTGCATAACGGTGCCGTGGAAGTATTCGTTGGGGCGGGTGCGCATGTGCGTTATGCTACCGTTCACCAACTGGGTGCAGATACTGCTGATATTACCTATCGCCGTGCTGTCGTGGATAATGACGGAACGATCGAATGGATCGTCGGCGAGATGAACTATGGCCATACCGCAAGCGACACTAAGTCGATCCTGAAGGGTAATGGCTCAAGCTCTGATGCCAAAGTTATTGCTGTAGGTTCCGGTTCGCAGAAGCTGAACTACACTACACAAGCACAGCATTTCGGTAAAAACACACCAAGTGACATGATCACCCGTGCAGTAATGCGTGAGGAAGCCTCTTCGATCATTAACGGAATTACCAAGATCGAGAAGGGCGCAACCCGTGCAGACGGTCAGCAGACTGAAAAGGTTCTGATGCTGAGTCCAAAAGCGCGTGGCGACGCCAACCCGATTCTATTGATAGATGAAGATGATGTTACAGCAGGCCATGCCGCTTCCGTAGGACAGGTCAATCCGGAGCAGGTCTACTACCTGATGTCCCGCGGAATCTCCAGACGTGACGCGGAAGCGTTGATCATCTACGGCTTCCTGGCACCTGTCGTGTCTCAAATTCCACTGGAGGGACTGCGGACCCAGCTCCAATCCCTAGTGGAAAGGAAGTTAGGACAATGAATAGCACCATCCGCGAACAGTTCCCTATCCTGAACCAGAATATTAACGGGCATTCGCTCGTGTATCTGGATAGCGCGGCAACTTCGCAGAAGCCGCGTCAGGTGATTGATGCGATCAAGCATTATTATGAATGGGACAATGCCAATGTGCACCGCGGCGTGCACACTCTCGGCAGCCGGGCGACGGATGCCTATGAAGGCGCGCGCGAGAAGCTTGCGAAGTTCATCAATGCGCGCAGCACGAAGGAAATCATTTTCACACGTGGTACTACAACTGCTCTGAATCTGGTTGCTTCCTCTTATGGTCCTGCCAATGTAGGCGAAGGCGATGAGATTGTGCTCACCCAGATGGAGCATCACAGCAACCTGATCCCTTGGCAGCAGCTTGCTAAGAAAACGGGAGCAACGCTGAAGTATATCCCGCTGCAGCAGGATGGTAACATAACCTTGGAGGATGCGGAGAAGACCATCACGGACCGGACCAAGATCGTAGCGATCGCGTATGTGTCCAATGTTATGGGAGTTACCCATCCGATCAAGGAGCTTGCTGCTATCGCTCACCGTCATGGTGCAGTGATTGTGGTGGACGGTGCACAGAGCACCCCGCATCTTAAGGTGGATGTGCAGGACCTGGATTGTGATTTCTACGCACTGTCCGGGCATAAAATGTGCGCACCTACCGGCATCGGTGCCCTCTACGGAAAGAGAGCGCTGCTGGAAGCCATGGAGCCTGTGGAATTCGGCGGTGAAATGATTGATGATGTGGGCCTTTATGAATCCACCTGGAAAGAGCTTCCGTGGAAATTCGAAGGTGGCACACCAATCATCGCTGGTGCTGTCGGACTGGGAGCTGCGATTGATTTCCTGCAGGAAATCGGAATGGATGAGATTCACCGTCACGAGATGAAGCTTGCCGCTTATGCCGAGCAGCGGTTGTCCCAAATCGACGATCTGACGATTTATGGCCCCCGCAATCGCGAGGTAGGCGTTGTAACCTTCAATCTCGGGGATGTGCATCCCCATGATGTAGCAACTGTACTCGACGCAGAAGGCGTTGCCGTTCGTGCAGGCCATCATTGCTGTCAGCCGCTCATGCGCTGGCTGCAGGTCAGTTCAACGGCACGGGCCAGCTTCTATCTCTACAACACCGAAGAGGATGTAGACCGGCTGGTGGATGCGTTAATCAAGGCAAAGGAGTATTTCAGCTATGAACTTGGATGATTTGTACAGACGCGTAATTATGGATCACTACAAGAACCCACGTAATCGCGGCTCATTCGAGGACGATGCCTTGAAGATTGAACTGAACAACCCGACTTGCGGCGACCGCATTACGCTTCAGCTCAAGGTGGAGGACGGCGTTGTCAAGGATGCACGTTATACTGGTGAAGGCTGCTCGATCAGCATGTCGTCGGCATCCATGATGACCGAAGCTGTCAAAGGTAAAACCGTAGCGGTTGCGCTGGACATGGCTGACCGTTTCTCCGGGCTGATGAAGGGTGATCCGGTGGAGTTCGAAGACTATGAAGACATTGAGGCCCTCTCGGGCGTGAATAAATTTCCGGCGCGGATCAAATGTGCCACATTGGCCTGGAACGCGCTTCGTAAAGGCATAGACGAAGAAGAGCAACATTAATAACAACAAACGAGGAGGCTGACACCATGGCTAAGAAAGCGCCTGATTTGGAGGAATACCAGTATGGTTTCCGGGATGAGCACAAGTCCATTTTCCAGTCTGGTAAAGGACTGACCCCGGAAATCGTACGGGAAATTTCAGCAATCAAAAACGAACCGGAATGGATGCTCGAGTTCCGCCTGAAAGCACTGGAGCAATTCTACAAAATGCCAATGCCTAAGTGGGGCGGCAACCTGGATGATCTTGATTTTGACGATATCCAGTACTATGTAAGACCTTCCGAGAAGCAAGGTAAGACTTGGGAGGAGGTTCCTTCTGAAATTAAGGAAACCTTCGACAAGCTCGGTATTCCAGAAGCGGAACAGAAGTTCCTCGCTGGTGTCTCGGCTCAGTATGAGTCCGAGGTTGTTTATCACAGCATGCAGAAGGATCTTGAAGATCAAGGTGTTATCTTTACCGATACCGACACTGCACTGCGTGAACATCCAGAGCTGTTCAAGAAGTTCTTCGGAACTATCATCCCACCAGCCGATAACAAGTTTGCTGCACTGAACAGTGCCGTATGGTCCGGGGGAAGCTTTATCTATGTTCCTAAGGGCGTGAAATGTGAAGTGCCATTGCAGGCTTACTTCCGTATCAACTCCGAGAACATGGGACAATTCGAGCGTACGCTGATTCTTGCAGACGAGGATAGCTTCGTGCATTACGTAGAAGGCTGTACAGCACCGATCTACAGCACGAATTCCCTGCACAGCGCGGTTGTTGAAATCCTGTGTATGAAGAACGCACGTGTTCGTTACACTACGATCCAGAACTGGGCGCCGAACATCTACAACCTCGTTACCAAACGTGCGGTTGCAGAAGAAAATGCGACTATGGAATGGGTAGATGGTAACATTGGCTCCAAGCTGACTATGAAATATCCAGCTGTTGTGCTTAAAGGCCGTGGAGCGAAGGGTTCTGTCCTTTCGATCGCAGTAGCAGGTAAAGATCAGCATCAGGATGCTGGTGCGAAAATGATTCACTTGGCACCGGACACTACGTCCACCATCGTGTCCAAGTCGATCAGTAAGCACGGCGGTAAGGTAACCTACCGCGGTCTGGCTTCCTTCGGCCGTCAAGCAGAAGGCGCAAAAGCCAACATCAAGTGCGATACGCTCATTCTGGATAACGAATCCACTTCGGATACGATTCCTTACAATGAGATCAAGAATGATAACATCATTCTGGAGCATGAAGCGACGGTATCCAAAGTATCCGAGGAGCAATTGTTCTACCTCATGAGCCGCGGTCTGTCTGAAGAAGAAGCGACCCAGATGATTATCATGGGCTTCATTGAGCCATTCACCAAAGAACTGCCGATGGAATATGCGGTAGAGATGAATAGACTCATCAAATTCGAAATGGAAGGCAGCATCGGTTAATCAAGAGCTGTCTTTAGGATTTAACATATAAAACGTGTCCGCAGCAACTTGGAGGTACAAACATCCAGGCTGTGCGGACACGTTTTTTTGTTTGTTCTCATCATGCCAAATATTAGCTGTTTCATTAGGGCAGACAGCGTGTACTGTTTAATTAAAGTGTTCAACCAAGGAGGCCTCATGTTAAAAAAACTTTTACTCATTTGCGGATATGCAGCCGTATTAGCTGCTATTTTGTCTTTTTCCTATCAGCACAAAACGTTTGCTGAATCGGCCATTTCTGTGATTGTTAACAATGAAACAGCCGACACTGATGTTCAGAGTTATATCAAGAATAATACAGTTATTGTTCCACTTGGTGTTGTGCAGAAGCTCCCGAATGTCAGCATTGCCTGGAACAATAGCACAAAGACCATAATGATTACAAACAAGACACAGAAAATCACTTTGGTACCGGGGCAAGAATCAGTGGTGGTAGGCAGTAAGAAACTCATATTACCTGTAGCCGTGTCTTTGGAGCAGGGGCGGGTGATGGTTCCGCTGCGTTTTATCTCTGAAGCCGCAGGCGCTTATGTTCAGTGGGTACCTGAAAAACGTACGGTTTATGTGGCTAAGGCATCGGATGCCCTGAGTACGAAGCTGTCGGGCTCCAAGCTGGCCGAAGCCCGTGCCGCCGCCATCGAGTTTCCACGGATAGAAGCCCTCAAGTCTCTGGCCGCGAGCAGCCAGTATTCGGATGACCTGACGGATCATTATTATTTTCCTGAAGGAGAAGCCGGTAAATTCTTCATCCGGACGGCCGATTACATCCGCTACTATGAAATCACTGATAACCGGAGTGTGCTGAAGTGGACAGCCACCCTTGATCTGGAAGACCAGACAAGCACATCTGAGCTAGGATTTCTACCTTATTCTGTAAGACTACAGGATGGAAAAATGCCGTCTATAAGCGGTAAAATCGCTTTTTTCGAATATGACTATCCCAAGGCGAGTACCACCTTTGGTATGATCGACGGGAAGGGACAAATGATCATATCCGGGCAGAAGCGCTCTGCGAGAATTGGATTCTATGATATTAATGGCGAGGCTTCACAGACTCGTTGAATAAGGCGAATCCCGAAGGGAGAGCGAAGTAGCCCCACCGCAGGTAGCTCACCCGTGTCTAAACGTAGCTCCATACGCCGAAGTAAGGCAATTCCCGAAGGGAGAGCCGCCGCGCCCGTATCCCCGTAACTCGTCCGCCCGCGCAAAAAGTTCGGTCACCGCTGACGCCAGCGAATCCCAAAGGGAGAGCGACATAGCCCCGCCGCCGAAAGCTCACACTTGGTTCTACAAACGTAGTAGCCCCATGCGCCGAAGTAAGGCGATTCCCGAAGGGAGAGCCGCCGCAGTCTGCATCCCCGTAACTCATCCGTCCGCACAAAAAGTCCGGTCACCGCTGACGCCAGCGATTCCCGAAGGGAGAGCGAAGTAGCCCCGCCACTGATAGCTCACCCGTGTCTAAACGTAGCCCCATGCGCCGAAGTAAGGCAATTCCCGAAGGGAGAGCCGCCGCAGCTCGCATCGCCGTAACTCATTCCCCCGCACAAAAGTCCGGTCACCGCTGACGCCAGTGATTCCCAAAGGGAGAGCTGCCGCAGCCCCACCGCCAGTAGCTCACCTGGTTCTAAACGTATCCCCGTGCGCCGAAGTAAGGCGATTCCCGAAGGGAGAGCCGCCGCATCCCGCATCCCCGTAACTCATCCGTCCGCACCGTATGACAAGGCCCAGAGGGCCGGGCCTACCGCTACCGCCTGCTTCTGTTCGCGATTGCCGCACTGTTTGCGGGTTTACACTTCCGGGTGTCCAGAGGGCTGGCAGCCCTTGGGGCCCTCCCTGAAGGGAGGGTTTGGGAGGGTTCCCCTGCCCCAAGAATTTCGCTTATTCTTAATTCAACAGTATTCAGGAGGAAATGGAAGCATTTAAAGACATAGGCGACCTTTTCCTTTATGAAAATGTCATTTTCATTGCAAATAACGGGTTATACGGTCGATTCTCCCCTTTGCCGCATTAAAACATGGATGATAAACTGCATAAAGTCACTAAAATGGAAGCGCTAAAAAATACTTGTGAAGCCGGCTTAATAATGAAAGCCAGCGACGCTGCGTAAAGCGTAAGGAGGAGAGACATGGATGTTCTCAGGCAACTGCGGGGCTTTTATCGGGAGAAACTGCACTTATTGATTCTTTCGATTGTATGCTTGGCTGCCGCAACTGCAGTGGGGCTTATAACCCCGAATTTGTTAAGAAGGTTGATTGACGATGTTATTGTTCCAATGAAATTCACCGAGGTGCCTGTGTTGGCTCTCACCGTGCTGGTTGTTGTGATTGTAAAAGCATGCCTGCAATTTGCACACGGATTCTTTGGTGGGCGTCTCGGAAATTTCCTGGCGTATCGTCTACGCAATGCCTGTTATGAAAAACTGCAATTCCTGTCATTCCGTTATTATGACACGGCGAAGACAGGCGACCTGATGTCCCGGCTGACCGGGGACCTGGAAGCGATCCGGATGTTCATTGGCTTCGGATTTGCCCAGTTGCTTAACGTATTTTTCATGGTATTATTCGGTTCCATAATGATGTTCTCGATCAATTGGCAGCTGACGCTGATCACCTTGATCACCATGCCGTTCCTGGCTATCGTCGCACTTAAATTTGAGTCCAAGATACACCCTGCCTTTCAGGAGATGCGCCTGGCGCTAAGTTCTTTGACCACAGCGGTTCAAGAGAACGTCACAGGTGTGCGGACAGTTAAATCTTTTGCCAGAGAGAACCATGAGGTCGAAAAGTTCTCGCACCGGAATGAACGGTACAAGGACAACCAGATTTTTGCCGCAGTGCTGTGGAGCAAATACTTCCCGGCGATGGAGCTGCTGGCATCGATTAGCGTGGCGATCCTGCTCGGAGTAGGCGGCACACTGGTCATTCATGAGAAAATGTCACTGGGCGAGCTGGTTGCATTCTTCAGCTTGATCTGGTATATCATTGGTCCGGTATGGGGTCTAGGCTTCCATATCAACAACTATACGCAGTCCAAGGCTTCAGGGGAGCGCGTGCTTGAAGTGCTGAACCAGAAGATTGATGTTAAAGACAGCGAAACCGCCCGGGAGCTGGTTCATAATGAGGTCAGAGGTGATGTAGCGTTTAATCATGTCACCTTTGCATACGGCAATAAAATGCCAGCGGTTACGGATATTGATTTTGAAGCCAAAGCAGGGTCTGTTATCGGCTTCCTTGGGGGCACTGGCTCCGGGAAATCTACAATTATCCAACTGATGATGCGCGCTTATGATGTGGATCAAGGCAATATTACGTTGGATGGGGTGGATGTCCGGGAATACAGTGTGCGTAGCCTGCGGTCACAGATTGCGACTGTGTTCCAGGAGACGTTCTTGTTCTCCTCTTCAATCCGCAACAACATTGCCTATGGTCTAAAAAATGTGAGCATGGAAGAGATCGTCCGTGCGGCACAACTGGCTAAAGCACATGATTTTATCATGGAAATGCCCGAAGGCTATGATACTGTGGTCGGGGAGCGGGGAATGGGCCTCTCCGGCGGGCAGAAGCAGCGGATCGCTATTGCGCGAGCACTGCTTAAGAATCCGCGTATCCTCATTCTTGATGATGCGACAAGCGCCGTCGATATGGAGACCGAGCATGAGATTCAGACCGGCTTCCAGGAGGTTATGCGTGGACGGACAACGCTGATTATTGCCCACCGGATTTCCTCTCTGCGCCATGCGGACCAGATCATCGTGATGAATGAAGGACATGTGCAGCAGCGGGGAACCCATAAAGAGTTAATCGAGGTGCCTGGACCTTACCAGGATGTGTACCGGATTCAATATGCAGATTACCTTGCTAAAGTAACCGAAGGAAAGGAGGCGTAAAGTTATGGAACCTCAAGTCAACTCGGGTACAGGAGCCACTCCGAAGAAAAAAACGGCGCCCGAGCAAACGCTGGACGAACGGTTCGTCTACAAGGACGATGATGTCATTGATAAGGCATTTGACTGGAAGCAGTTCACGCGACTGTTTAGCTACATGAAGCCTTATGCCAAGCAAATGCTGCCGCTTGTACTGGTCATGATGGTGCTGGGGACGATCACCAAGCTTACGGTGCCGTTCCTGACCAGTATGGCGATAGACAAGGCGATCGCACCTAAGACAGGAAGTCCAAGCTTAACGCTTCTTTATACCCTTACGGCGAGCGTGGTGGTCCTGTATCTGATTCAATGGATTGCCGGAATATACCGGATCAAATTTACTAACATCATTGGGCAAAGAGTGATTTATGATCTGCGCTCAGACCTGTTCCGACATATTCAGAAGCTGTCCTTTAACTTCTTCGACAAGCGACCGGCAGGTTCGGTGCTGGTACGGGTTACGAATGACATTAATTCCTTGCAGGATCTGTTCACCAACGGGGTCGTCAACCTGATGATCGACTGTGTGCAGCTCCTCGGGATAATGGTCATCTTGCTTCTCATCAACTGGAAGCTTGGTCTTGCGGTAATGGTTACCGTACCGATCATGTTCTTTGTCTCCACCAAGCTGCGGCAGAAGATCCGGATTGCCTGGCAGGATGTACGGATGAAGAACTCACGGATCAACTCCCACTTGAATGAATCCATTCAGGGGATCAGAGTGACCCAGGCGTATACCCAAGAGCTGGAGAATATGAATTACTTTGATGCTATGAATAAAGATAGCAAGAAATCATGGGATAAAGCTTCGGCGATGAACCAGGCGTTCGGTCCGATTATTGAGATCACCGGCGGCTTCGGAACCCTGATTCTATTCTGGCTCGGTGCTTATCTCATCCAGTCCGGTGAGCTGACCGTAGGTTTACTGGTTGCTTTCAGTACCTATGTCAGCAATTTCTGGGACCCGATCAACCGTCTGGGTCAAATGTACAACCAGCTTCTGGTGGCTATGGCCTCCTCTGAACGGATCTTTGAATATCTGGACGAGAAGCCTAACGTATCCGATAAGCCGGGTGCGAAGACACTCCCAACCATTCGAGGCGATATCAAGTTTGAAAAGGTCATCTTTGAATATGAGAAGGGACGGGCGGCTCTTAAAGGTATTGATCTCGATGTCAAAGCCGGTCAGTCCATTGCGCTAGTGGGCCATACTGGTTCCGGTAAGAGTACCATTATCAACCTGATCAGCCGCTTTTACGATATCACCACCGGTAGAATCACAATCGACGGGCAAGATATCCGAGATGTCACCCTGGAGAGTCTACGCGGACAGATCGGAGTTGTGCTTCAGGATACCTTCATCTTCTCGGGAACTATCCGTGACAATATCCGTTTCGGACGATTGGATGCCACGGATCAGGAGGTTGAGGAGGCCGCCAAAGCGGTGGATGCTCATGATTTTATCACCAAATTGCCCGGTGGATACGACACAGAGGTCGAAGAACGAGGCAACGCACTGTCCATGGGTCAGCGTCAGCTATTGTCCTTTGCTAGAGCGCTGCTGGCGAATCCAAGAATTTTGATCCTGGATGAAGCCACGGCGAGTATCGATACCGAGACCGAGCTCAAGATTCAGGAAGCTCTCAAAACCTTGCTTCAAGGCCGGACTTCCTTCATCGTCGCCCACCGATTGTCCACCATCCGCCACGCCGACAAGATCGTGGTACTGGATCACGGGGAGATCAAGGAAGAAGGCAACCACCGCGAACTGACTGCTCGGGACGGTGTCTACAACGGATTGATCGAAGCACAGTTCCGGTTCCTGTAGACCGAAGTCTAGGTCCAGGTGGCAAACAACTGAAGAACTCTTTTAACGGCAAGTTGATAAACTGATTTATAAAAAAGAAGACCTCAAAAGATGACATCAAAAGAGCCTTCAACTCCACTCTACCGTGGGGCTGGGGGCTTTTTGGTTAGAACGTTGGTAATTTGGAACAGGCTGGAAGTATCTTGCTGTTCGTTTTCAGGATCAAAGAAGGAGTAGTGCTTGATGCGAGTGAAGCCGCTGCGGGTCGGGGGTTCTTCCGATCACTGTTAAAGCCCGATTTCTTTATTGCAGAAGGAATTAGAGGGGGGAACCGGGTCTTAAAGGCGACCACTATCGTTTCTGCAGAATCCCGTAGGCCCTCCGCTCTAGTCCTGCATGTGATCAACTTCAAGACCTAAGTTGCTATCCACTGATCCTTTTCAGGTAGCTACTATCGCCTCTACATGCAATCTATCGTATATACTATTCGGATTTTTTCTCCATAAGAATGCATTAAAGTAACAAACCAAGCCAAGTAAAAAGAGAGCTTACATATGGAGTCTCGAAGTGTAATTAACGGCATTTTCGTACGTTAAATCCACTGCAGCTAGGGATTAGTGGAGATTAAGTGCAATATTGCACCTTAAATATTCTAAAATACCCCATCTGGCCTGCTTTTTCGAAAAATAAGATACAAAAATGCCGTTAGTTGGTGAGGTGCCCCCTTTTATCACTGTTAAGACGACTGGTGAAGGGGAGTATACCGATTCTAGTGGTTGGAATCTATCGACAGTCTATGATCCGGTGCTAGTTTTCCTATGAAAAGCTTTCAGGTGATGCTTTGCGTCTACAATTCCAAACTTCCCTCTTCGCTCCTCTTTGTTGTTTGTTCATTTTTTGTTCGGCTGATATAGTTTCCTTTTCGTTCAAGCTTCAGTTCCATTTATATAGTAGATCAACTGTGCTACTTTCTCTACGATACTGTCTTACTTACGGCGTTTAGAGATCCGGCCAGAGGTGCGCAGCTCAACCATCTGTGCGCCGATGTTCTGCTGCCAGTTGATATCTTGCGTTCGTGCCGCCAGCATGGCTTCATTATTCAGCCGGGCCATTTCCCAGCAGTAGGCTGCATTCGCCTGTAAGCAGTGCTGCTGCTCCAGCTCTTCAGATTCTGTCAGCTTCCGCTGGCGGCTCAGCGTATATAGCTCGGCAAGACGGCCATGAATCGGCAGCATAGGTTTCATCCTTTCGGGTTAGACTGATCAACGTTCTACTCTACTGATCAGTCTAACCGATTGCACCCGGCCATAAACTTGGCCGGCCTCCGCAACGGCAATGCCTCCGCGAGGGAAGCGCGGAGGCTCCACCCGAATAGCCTTGAGATGCCCCCGGTCCTTTGCGCAGCAAAGAAGGGGGAACTCAAGGCGAAGCCCGCCTCCGCGAGAGAAGAGCGGAGGCCCACCCCAAAAAGCCTTGAGATGCCCCCGGTCCTTTGCGTAGCAAAGAAGGGGGAACTCAAGGCGAAGCCCGCCTCCGCGAGAGAAGAGCGGAGGCCCCACCCCGAATAGCCTTGAGATGCCCCCGGTCCTTTGCGCAGCAAAGAAGGGGGAACTCAAGGCGAAGCCCGCCTCCGCGAGAGAAGAGCGGAGGCCCCACCCCAAAAAGCCTTGAGGTAGCCCCCGGTCCTTTGCGTAGCAAAGTAGGGGGAACTCAAGGCGAGCCCCGCCCCCGCGAGGGAACCGCGGAGGCCACCCCAAAAAGCCGCGCCCCGGGTTTTCATTACCCGGGGCGCGGCCAGCGCAGTAAAGCTTTGAGCAGTCCTGCATCTTGCGGAGCAAGACAGGAACTGCTCAAGGGCGAGCACACCCACCCTCAAAATCATCCATCCACCGACGCCACGCCATTCCGCCAACCACGCAGTTCCTTCGGGTGTCCAGAGGGCGGCGCCCTTGGGGCCCTCCCTTAGGAAGGGAGGGTTTGGGAGGGTTGCCCCCGCCCTATGTGTAGATCTCCACAATAGACACACTACGCTCGCGGGACAGATCAAGGAATTTATGATCGATCTGCACCAGTGGACGAAATACATCTACGGGGTTGTTCATGACGATGACGCCCATGTCGCCGGTGTTGAGGAGGACACGTTTGCCGATGAAATTTGGCATCAAATGCTGGATAAAGGCATGAACGGTTTTGCCGTTCAGCTTGCCGAAGCTAAGATTATGTAATTCGTGCAGGACAGAGATTAACTCTTGCTTGGACTGATATACTCTTGGGGAAGTCATGGCACTATACACATCGGCCACAGCGGCAATTTGTGCATAGGGATGAATCTCGGATTTGGTTAAATTAGCGGGATAGCCGGAGCCGTCTTCCCGTTCATGGTGCTGGAGAGCAACCAATGCAGCGGTAGGGTCGTCCATGGAATTGCTGATAATTTCGTAACCGTATGTAGTATGACGCTTCATTTCCTCGAATTCTTCGTAAGTCAGCTTGCCCGGCTTGTTCAGTAAATCGGGAGAGATCCGGCATTTGCCGATGTCGATCAGATAACCTGCCCGGCTGATCTCGTAGCATTCCTGCTTGGAATAACCGAGCCAAGTTGCAATATAATAGGAAAGCATACCTACCTGAAGGGAATGATTATAAGTATATTCATCTTCCCGGTCAAGCAGCAGAAGAAGGGTTACTACGTCTTTATGCTTGTCCAAGGTTTGCAAGGATGGCTGCAAAACATCGTCTACCAGGGATGGATTGAAACTGCCTTTAGTTATCGCTTCCAAATAGAGGGTCTCGAAACCGTCAATCATGTTATCAAAGCTTGCGGTAACGGTCTGAATGATGGACGGTTTATCGGGAGGGGAGAGTGTTTCTGTCAATGATTCGATATCAACGTAATCAATACCGTGTTGCAAGAGCTTGGATATTTCATCCATGCGCAACTGTGTTCCCTTGGACAATACATGCAGCCCGCGGGCGTTGAAGGTGTCTGTGACGAGAAAATCACCCGGCTTAACATCCATGACGTGTACTCTCAATTGCCTATGCCACCTTATGTGTCAATTTTTCTCAGCATAGCAAGAAAAGGATAAACATTCAATGGTTAACAAGTAATATTCACAATCTGCGGATGTGTGCTGAACTTTCGGCACATTTCGCTTATGCTAAACGGCTAATTCTACGAATCTTATACAGGCTTTAAGGCCTAGGGGATGTATATTTGCGAACCAACATGTATTTCAAAGAAGGAAGGGATGCATATTCATCCTCCTGAAGCTGGTGCAAAGAAAGGTACAAAAATGCAGGTCTCATTGCACTTGCACGCCTTGGTATAATGGTTATGTAAGTACTGGAATATACCATGTTGAGTCTGGAAATGTTATGCTAAGCTCTGAAAGATCAAGCGCCTGCGCTTCCATAAAAGGGTGGCCTTATACAGGTGGGAAGGATGTTATTGATGAAGCCTATACCAGAGCGATTAACGATACTTCATACCAATGATATACATAGTCATTTCGATATGATGAGTCCACTTGCAGCAATGATTGACGAGCAACGGGCCGCAGTGGGCGATGAACCACTCTTGTTACTGGATGTTGGCGATCATATGGATCGAGCAGCTATAGAGACGGAAGGAACGATGGGACAGGCAAACATTGATATTCTGAATCTGACGGGATACGATGCGGTCACCATTGGTAATAATGAGGGGCTTACCTTTACTGCGGAGATGCTCTCGGCGGTATTCTCCGGACTGCAGTGTCCAGTTGTGTGCTGCAACTTTGTAGAGACCGCGACCGGAGAGCCGCCGCACTGGATGAAGCGCCATGTTATCTTAGACCGGGATGGCATCCGCATAGGTGTGACAGGAGCGACAGCGGCCTTTGCATCGTTCTATGCCCTGCTGGGATGGGATGCACTGGACCCCGAAGAGGCGCTTCGTAAGGAATGCAGCCTACTGGCTTCACAAGTAGACATTCTGATCGTGCTATCTCATCTAGGTCTGCCTACAGATCAACGTCTGGCTGAGAACCTGGAGGGTGTCCATGCCATCTTGGGTGGACATACTCATCATCTGCTGGAGACTCCGCAAATCATAGGAGGTACTGCTGTCTGCGGCGCCGGCAAGTTTGGCCGTTATTTGGGCCGGCTTGTTTTTGAACGGCAGGAGCATGATCTTGGTTTCAGACTTGTACAGGGCGAATGCCTTGCTGTTTCCCCTGAGCTGAGCGAGGAAATGATTCATTCTGCAGCCGCCAGTCATCTGGAACGGGGACGGGAAGCTTTGCATGAATCGGTGGCCATTACGGATCGAGAGCTTCCGATTGACTATCAGGGGGAATCCCCATTCGGCAATTTTCTCGCTCAGGCTGTGCGCAGATTTACAGGCGCTAAGCTTGCGATTGTCAATACCGGACAACTGCTGGGACCACTGCCGGAGGGAGATATTTCACTGGGCATGCTGCATGGACTGTGTCCTTCGCCGATCAATCCTTGCATAGTCAAGCTTAAGGGGCGGGATATTCGCATAGCTTTGGAGCAGAGTCTGACGGAGGATTTTCGTAATAAAGCCATCTACGGCTACGGTTTCCGGGGAAAACAGCTAGGCAGTCTTGCAGTAGATGGCTTAAATATCTTGTACGATCCACTTGTTTTGCCTTATGATAACGATATTGCAGTTTTTGTCGAAGGCCAACTTCTGGAAGATGATCGGGAGTATGAAGTCGGGACGCTGGACATGTTCACTTTCCGGATCGGTTATGAGACTCTTGCCAACGGCAAGGATGCTGTTTA
Source organism: Paenibacillus sp. MAHUQ-45 (assembly GCF_058133325.1). NCBI lineage: Bacteria > Bacillati > Bacillota > Bacilli > Caryophanales > Paenibacillaceae > Paenibacillus > Paenibacillus sp. MAHUQ-45. The sequence goes on along the minus strand of NZ_JBYUPV010000010.1, from coordinate 73,952 downwards.
CCTCCTTCCGCATTTCCTTCGTGATCTGCTGCGGATGGAGCTGCAGCGACCAGGTAGTCTAGACGAAAGCTTCCTTCCCCGTTGGAATAGCAATTCTACACAAGGGAAGGCCTGAATGAAGACTGCGCTTCATAAATTTTAAAATAACAAAGTTGTACCTGATATTCATTCCGCCAGAATTAGGAGGATTGTATGGACACTATTACAGCCATTATTTTGGCCATTGTTGAAGGGATCACAGAGTTTATTCCTGTATCTTCCACAGGTCATATGATCTTGACGGCCAAGCTGATGGGTTTTGCCGAGCAGGAATCGATTATGAAGACCTATGAGATCGTTATTCAACTGGGTGCTATTCTGGCTATCGCACTGGTCTACCGTCATCGGGTGCTTAACTTGCTGGGGATCGGGCGCAGTAGCACGCGTCGGGGCGGTGTAATGCCGGAGTCCCGCCTGAATCTGATCCACGTGATTCTGGGGATTGCTCCGGCCCTGGCCGTCGCTTTTTTCGCACGCGACTTCATCAAGAGCCTCTTCGGAGCCAGTACGGTGCTCTGGGCGCTGGTAGCCGGCGGGATTTTAATGATCGTTGCCGAGTGGGTTAACCGTCGCAAGATTCGTATTACCGCCCATGAACTGGATGATCTGTCCTATGGTCAGGCCTTGGCCATTGGCTTGTATCAGATTATCTCTGTATTATGGCCAGGCTTTTCACGTTCTGGCTCCACGATTTCCGGGGGAATGCTCAGCGGGGTCAGCTATAAAGCCTCAGCCGATTTTTCCTTTCTAATTGCCATTCCGATTATGTGTGCGGCTTCCGGGTATGAGCTTCTGGACTCTTATCGTAATTTTACTAGTGAGACGATCGGTTACTTTGCCATCGGCTTCCTGATTTCATTCGTAGTGGCTTATCTTGTGGTTATTCTGTTCATGCGATGGATTCAAAAGATCAGATTGACACATTTTGCGATCTACCGTTTTATTCTGGCGGCTGTTTTCTGGTTGTTTATTATGCGTTAAACATTTCTAAGATTCCATCGGTACAGCGGTACCCGGCTATGGTTGTTTCCAGAAGGTGTATCCGAGGAAGCGTTATCCGAGGCAAACCGATGAGTGTACTTGCCAGTTCTCTGAAGGTAACGGTATAGACACGGTGTGTGACCCAAAGTTTTCAAGCAGAATAGCAATCTACCGTTAAAGGCAGGAGTGAACCAGCGTGCGTTTAGTATCCGTCAACCAGCTTCAACCGGGCATGAGGCTGGGTAAAAAAATTTATAGCGATGAAGGTATGATTCTGCTCGCCGATGGCGTAGAGCTCACCGATTCACTGATCAAACGCCTCGGCAGGATCGACATCGGCTATGTATATGTGGAGGATTCTCTCACTGATGATGTGGTGATCGAGGGGATGCTTCAGGATGAGACGCGCAACCAGGCGCTCAAGGTCATAAAGACACAGTTCCAGGACATGTCCGGCGCTTCCGGAATTACCAAGGGTTTTTATCATCTGGATAAAAAATTCTCAGGTGTGATGGATTCCATTCTGGGTGAAATGTCTGCTCAGGAGACGCCTATGATCATGCTGCTGGAAATGCATACAGCCGACAACTATCTGTATGTCCACTCGTTGAATGTCTGTCTCTATACGCTTGTTATGGCTATCGCTCACGGGTACAGTCAAGCAGAACTGCGGGTCATTGGTCTGGGGGCGCTGCTGCACGACATTGGCAAGACGCAAATTCCGGTTAAAATCGTCCAAAAACCCGGCAAACTGACGGATGAAGAGTTCCGGCAGATGCAGTCCCATACCGAAATCGGCTACCGGATTCTTAAGGATGAGCCGAATATTCCGCTGCTTGCCGCCCATTGTGCGCTGCAGCATCATGAACGGATTGATGGTTCCGGCTATCCCCGTGGACTCAAGGGAGCGGAGATTCATGAGTATGCCAAATGGATTGGCGTGGCTGATTCTTATGATGCCATGACCTCGAGTCGTGTATACAAGAAAGCGATGCTCCCCCATCAGGCGGTAGAGGCGCTCTATGTCGGCTCCGGCACATTGTATGAGCAGCGGCAGCTTGAACTGTTCCGGGACCGTGTGGCCATCTATCCACTAGGACTTACAGTGAAGCTCAGCACCGGCCAGACCGGGGTTGTGGTCAAAATTGACCCTAACACTCCTCACCGTCCAGTGGTCCGCATTCTTACCGGACATGAGGGCGAATCGGTGGTTCCGTTCGAAATCGACCTTGCCGTGATGCTCTCCATTGTTATTGTGGATGTAGCCAATTAATGGTGCCAGCTGGCACCGCTTCATAGATTTCTCAATGAGGCAATTCCAGCCTCTCACGCATGCAGCGAGATGGATATACGGGTGGGTACGAAAGTGCACACGGCCCGGATATCTTTTCGCTGCATGCTGTTTTTTTCAGAAAATATCAGTAAAAAGCAGGCGAGTGCAACTCAAAAGTGCAGTTTTTTCGTTCTTCGTGGTATGATATAGGATAATAATCCGTTCATACGGATGAGTTTTAGGTTAATAATAAGGACTAAGCTTTGAAGGAGCTATCACAAATGAATGTTATAAGACCAATGTCATCATCCCCGCAGAAGGAGCTATCCCCAAGCTATGATCCTTGGGACCCGATTACTTCACTGCGGCAGTACGGGCGGCATGTACTGACCAGTGTGGAGATGACGGTTACGAATTTATGCAATATGCGGTGTGAGCACTGCGCTGTCGGGGACAGCCTTACCATGAAAGAAGGAGAGATGCTGCCCCTTAAGAATATGCTTGATCGGCTCGAGGAAGTGGAGCATCTGCAGACGATCAGTATTACCGGCGGAGAGCCGATGTTCCGCGCTTCTACTGTAGACAATATGATTGTCCCGCTGCTCAAGTATGCCAAAGAGCGGGGAATTCGCTCGCAGATCAATTCCAATCTGACCATGCCATACTCCCGTTATGAGAAGCTGCTTCCTTATCTGGACGTTATGCATATCTCTTTCAACTATGTTAATGGTGATGATTTTCATGAAGTTGGCTTTGCGAACAGCGGCCATCCTGTAGCGAAGGAAGCAGCTTACCGCTTGTACGACACGATGATCGAGAACTCCCGCAGACTCAGTGATGACGGTATGCTCATCTCTGCGGAATCCATGATCAACTATCGTACGCATACCAAGCTGCCAGAAATTCACCGGTTGATCGGCGATATGGGAGCAAAACGCCATGAGGTGCATCCAATGTATGCTTCGAGCTTTGCCTCCAAGCTGCCTGTGTTGTCGCTTAAGGATATGCAGGCTGCCATTCATGATCTGCTCGATCACCGTGATCCGGAGATGTGGATGCTGTTCGGTACTCTTCCGTTCTTTGCCTGCAGCTTCCTGGAGGAAGATCAGAAGCTCCTGAAGCGACTGCGTTCCGAGAAAAATGTTACGCTTCGCAATGATCCAGACGGACGCAATCGCGTGAACGTGAATCTGTTTACAGGAGATGTATTTGTGACGGATTTTGCAGACATCGCAGCGTTTGGCAACATCAGCAGCAACAAGCTCGATGATATTTTTACAGACTGGCAGACCCAGCACCCGCTTAACCAAGAAGTGAACTGTCACTGTGATGCAGCTAGCTGCTGCGGACCGAATCTTCTGGTAGCGGATATGTATTATCCGGGTGTTGATTTCAAATCAAGAAAAGCGATCAACCTGTAGAAATGAGGCGTTGTTATAGTGCATACGGAATTTGAAGTAGGGAGATTGCTGCTTAATCTTTTGCTTGTTCTGGTGCTCGTATTATTAAATGGCATATTCGTCGCAGCAGAGTTCTCACTGGTGAAGGTCAGGCAGTCACGCCTGACCCAGCTAGTCAGTGAGGGCAACAAGATGGCTGGATACGCGTTAAAAGTAAACAAGAAGCTGGACGCTTATCTGTCTGCGACCCAATTTGGGATTACGCTGGCCTCACTCGGTCTAGGCTGGGTGGGAGAGCCTGCTATTTCGGAACTACTGGTGGAGCCGCTGATGTTCAAGCTCGGTGTCACAGATCAAACGCTGATTTCTACCGTATCTGTAGTGATCGGGTTCTCCATCATTACCTTTTTACATATTGTGCTGGGTGAGCTTGCACCGAAGTCGCTGGCGATTCAAAAAACTGAAGGCTCAGCCCTGCTGCTATCCGCACCGTTGATGTTCTTCTATAATCTGTTCATGCCCTTTATCTGGGTGCTCAACGCTTCCGCGAATGGGCTATTGCGTTTGGTGGGCGTTGAGCCTGCCAGTGAAGCTGAAGCGGCTCACTCAGAGGAAGAAATACGCATTCTCATGAATCAAAGCGCCAAGAGTGGCGTTATTGACAAAGATGAGATGAAGCTTATGGATAATATCTTTGAATTCTCTGACTTGCTGGCTCGTGAGGTTATGCTGCCGCGTACGGACATGGATGTACTGTACAGCAACCTTTCGCTGGAAGAGAATATGCGCATTATTACGGAAACCAAGCATTCGCGTTACCCGGTGGCGATGGAGGATAAAGACCGAATTATTGGTTTTATCCACATTACCGATTTACTATTCGCACCGCCTGAACAGCAGAATGATTTGACTACATTGGTTCGCCCGATTCCGAACGTGCCAGAGTCGATGGAGATCAGTCATGTGCTGCGCTTGATGCAGAAGAACAAGATTCAGATGACACTTGTTGTTGACGAATACGGTGGAACTGCCGGTTTGCTAACTGCGGAAGAGATTCTGGAAGAGATCGTTGGGGATCTGCATGACGAGTTCGAGGATGAACGTCCCAGCGTGGAGCAGAACGGAGAGTACATTTCAGTGGCAGGCCGTATGCTAATCGAGGATGTCAATGATTTGACCGGTATAGTCATTGAAGACGATGAAGTGGATTCCATCGGCGGCTGGCTGTTCAAAGAGCTGGAAGGCAATCCATCCAAGGGCAAGCGCGTCGTGGTCGGCGAGGTCGTCTTTGAGGTCGAAGAGTCTACCCGGCTGCGGATTACCCGCATTAATATTCACCGGGAGCCGTCTGCGAAGAATGAAGAAGAATCTCAGGTTAATGAATAGTAAACACAGGTTTGAAGGAACGAAATGAGTACCAACCATATTTCAGCTATAAATTAAGCCTTCTCCTATCGCGCACTGCATGCACGAGGGGGGAAGGCCTTTTTTTTGTCGCATAGGGAATTCAAGTGATTTTTTTTTCACAAACCGTCGTATTCCGCCTTTGCCTATCATAAATTAGTTACGAAGGTAAGCGTTCAGAATAACTGCTGCCCCCAGCAGTGAAATGAGCAAAGGAGGATGTTCATATTGAATTCCCAGGAGCGTGTGTATACGCCGTTTAGGGGGCCTTTTGATCCCTGCCCGCCAGTACCGTTCAAGACGTACGTTGTCCCCCCAAACCAGTTCATCAACTTTCAGCCGCCGAATCTTCCCCAGTTCAGTCTGCCGGAAGCGTTAAGGTACGGAACCTTGTGGCCGGCGCTATTCAGTCCGTATGAGTCCAAGTCGAAGTCGAAAGGAGGGAGATAAGCCATGCAGGCACAGCCATGCGACCAACGGTATTACGAATTGCTGGAGCAGCTGCAGGTTCTGGATTTTGCGCTTGTGGAACTGAATCTCTATCTGAATACCCATCCAGAGGATCTAAAGGCGATTGAGCAGTTCAACCAGATTACCCAGGAACGGACACGGCTGGCAGGCCAGTTTCAGGAGCTGTATGGACCGCTACAGAATTTTGGGCGTGCCTTTTCCCAATGCCCTTGGGAGTGGAACCAGCCCCCTTGGCCTTGGCAAGTGTAGCGGTCTGATTATGGTAGCAGCAGTTCACTAAAGGAGGGGAACGTCCCGAATGTGGATTTATGAAAAGAAATTGCAATATCCGGTACGGGTCGGTAAATGTGACGTACGGATGGCACGTTATCTGATGGAGCAATATGGTGGAGCGGACGGCGAACTCGCCGCTGCGCTGCGTTACATGAACCAACGGTATGCGATTCCTGACAAGGTGATTGGTGTGTTAACGGATATTTCGACTGAGGAATTCGGGCATTTGGAGATGATTGCCACAATGATCTATAAGCTGACAAAAGATGCATCGATTGAGCAACTGGAGGCCGCCGGACTCGGCCCGAACTATGCGACCCGGGATCACGCTCTGTTCTATAATAACGCCGCTGGCGTCCCATTCACCTCAACCTATATTGCTGCCAAGGGAGATCCGCTCGCTGATCTCTATGAAGACATTGCGGCCGAAGAAAAGGCGCGGGCTACATACCAGTGGCTGATCGATATGACGGATGATGTGGATCTGCAAGACAGTCTGAAGTTCCTGCGGGAGCGGGAGATTGTGCATGCGCTGCGCTTTAAGGAGTCGGTACAGATTTTGATTGATGATCGGGGAAAGAAGAAGGTGTTCTGATTGTTGATCAAATCGAGAAAATCCTGTCATCCATGGGGTGACGGGATTTTTTGTATGTTCATGCTACATCATTTTAGAAATAAAATGGGCGAAAATTGTATTTAATGAAATGAAAGCAGTTGATAAACGCTAGTAAAATTAAATTCCAATAATACTCATAGGAATTATGTAAAAAAATCTGGACTCTTTCGACAAAAAATGCGAGAATGAATTCAATATTTCTAATCATGTATACAGGAATTCATATAATTTAGTAGAGTATACTAGTGAGTCCTGTTCATGAGAGGGTGCTTATTATTGAGTATAGAACAACTTGAGAGTCTTAGCTGGCAAGGCCTTTACGGTCTGGTAGAGCAGTTATCGAGTCTCTTGCCTGTAAATCTGGAAATTAGGCAATGGAAGGGTGCAGGTCATTATGATGCTGCGTTCATTGCTCGAGAATTGAAGGTTATTGTCGAAAGCCTAGCCATTCAGGAGAATGATGATTATGGTTCTGCTGCAATAGCGGGAGAGGAGTCAGAAGGGCTGCGTGCCCTATGGTATAGATTGAACACCACAGTCATGTTGTGGGTGAAGGCGGACAATCCGGAAGGCGCAGCGTGGCTTGCTGCCAATCTTCCAGTTATCAGAGGCTATGCCCGTTCTTTTAGGGAGATGCTTGCTGGAAGCGAGAGCAGTCGCAAGCTTGCCGCGGAGAACAGCCTGCTCAAGAAAGAGCTAAGTGCCATGCTCTCTGTGGCACAGGAGGCGCTGCTGGTGATGGACCCGGATGGAAGAATCGTAGAGTTGAATCCGGCAATGTCCAGTCTGCTGGAATCTCCGCGGACACAGGTCTTGGGGAGTTTTATTCAGGAGTGGATTTCTCCTGGAGATTGGGATCATCTCAGAGTAGTCCGGGATTTAGAGGAGCGGACGATCGTTCCTGAACGATCAGGCCGCAGCAGGGCCAATTGGAAGATACGTGTGAAGCCGGTCTATGATGGTGGGCGGCTTGCAACGATTCTGCTTCAAGTCGAAGCCGAGAAGCTGGAAGGGAAGAAATATCTCTTTCAAAAGCAGACCACTTATCGTTTCGAGGATATCAAGGGCACAAGTGCCCCGATTCGTACGATCAAGGAGATGTCGCAGCGGGTAGCTTTAAGCGAGGTAAACCTGCTGATTTTGGGAGAGAGCGGGACGGGCAAGGAAGTATTTGCCCAATCTATCCATGCGGCTAGTTCCCGGAAGGATGGCGCGTTCATCGCGATCAACTGTGCAGCGATCCCTGATACGCTCCTGGAGAGTGAGCTTTTTGGTTATGAGAGCAGCGCCTTTATTGGAAACCGGAATGAGAGTAAGGCTGGACGGTTCGAGCTAGCCGATGGCGGAACGATATTCCTTGATGAAATCGGAGATATGTCTTTGCATTTGCAGGGCAAGCTGCTGCGGGTAGTCCAGGAGCGTAAGGTGGAGCGGCTCGGAGGTATGGAGCCGATTGATGTAAATGTCCGCATTATCGCCGCTACGCATCGTAATCTGGACAGAATGGTGGCCGAAGAGAAATTCCGCGAGGATCTGTATTATCGGTTGAACGTCATTCCATTGCACATCCCTCCGCTGCGTGAGCGGAAGGAAGACATCCCGCTGTTGCTGGAATATTTCATGAAGAACGTCTCGTTAAAATACGGGCGTATGCCGAAGCGGCTTTCGCCACAGGTGCTAGAACGGCTCCTGCTGTATGACTGGCCGGGTAATGTCCGTGAGCTAGAGAACGTGGTAGAGCATTTTGTTCAACTAGAGATTGGTGATCTGGTTACACTACAGAGTCTGCCAGCGCAAATCCGCGGACAAATTCCAGGGGTAATGGCTCCGGGACGGCGTAGCGCTCGTCATCTGGAAGAAAATCACGAAAAAGAGACGATCATTCAGCTGTTGAATCAGCTCGGAAGAGATACAGAAGGCAAACGGATGGTAGCAGAGAAGCTTCAGATCAGCTTGCCGACCCTCTATCGCAAAATCAAGAAGTTAAAAATTAAATAACCCAGATTTAAAATTCAGGACAGGGAATCATCGGATTTTTATTGTATTTAAAAAATGAGAAAAATAGATAAAAACAGAGAAAAACAAAGATATATATTAAAATATTATCTTTTTTAAACTAATTTAAAGAATTTAAAGTGATAATTAAAATGATAAAAATGATTTGGCTCCAATAACCAGCTTGAATATTTGAAAAGTTTCTCGGAATTATCTGTGTTCAGAAACAAAATGACATAAGAAAGGGGGCAGAAAGATGGGCTGGAGAATTACCGGTGAACAGTTGGCACATATCGGGCTAGGTGCGAATCTGCTTAGCTCAGGCGGGGGTGGAGATACTTACACTTTTCAGGCATTGGCTCTGTCGGTAATCGATCACCAGCGTGGAATTGAAGTTATCTCTTTCGGTGAACTGGGAGCTGAAGATTACGTTGTGATCATCGGGGCCACCGGATCAGCTGCCCTATGTGAAGAGATGATTCCTTCAGGACAGGAGGTGATCACGGCACTCCGTGCTTATGAGGAACGTCTCGGACGCCGGGCAACAGCAGTGATGCCGCTTAATATTGGAGGCGCGAACGCGCTTATTCCGCTGATTCTGGCAGCCCAGTGCGGATTGCCGGTGGTGGATGGAGATGGCATGTCCCGGACCTTTCCTGAGTTACATATGTCCTCACTGCATCTAGCTGGGGTCCAAGGGAACTCGCTGGCGATGACTAGTGTGTCTGGAGAAACGGTGTACTTAGCCGAACCGGATAATATCTTGTTATCACAGCTTGTGATGCAGACGACGCAGGACATGGGCGGAGTTGCTTATTTTGCCGGATTAGGCGTTAGTGGACAAGCGTTGTCTACTGCTATTATTCCGAATACGTTAAGCACCTCCTGCGAGCTTGGCCGGATTGCTCATGAGGCTAATGATGTGCCGCAATGCTTGAGCGATTTCCATGCCTGCTTCTCTAATTCCATCTATGGTCGTCCGCAAGTCCTGATTAGAGGCAAAATCTATGGCGTGCTGCGGCAGTTTGTTGACGGATTGGTAGAGGGTAGCTTTCACATTGCCGGCACCGGCCGCTACGAAGGAGCTGCACTAGAAATCCGCTACAAAAATGAGTATTTGTCGGCCCGCCGCGGTGACTCATACGTATGTCTCACCCCGGATTTGCTGCTAGTTCTTGATGAAGAACGGCTATCTCCCTGTATGGTGGATGAGATTGAAGAAGGCATAACGGTGACGGTAATGGGGATTCCAGCTCCCAACGTCCTGCGGACAGGTGAATTGTTGAGTTACATCGGTCCAGAGGCCAGTGGAATTATGGAGCCTTACACACCTGTTGAATTGTTGGCTGGCAAGGGGTGGCTGGAATGAGAATGGGCATTGATGTGGGCAGCACCTACACTGCCGCTGTAATTATCAGCGAATCAGGCAGGCTGCTTGGGCAAGCCAAGTCCAGGACAACGGCAGATATTTTGTCAGGCATCCGGACTGTCATCGGACAGTTGCTGGCAGAGAATGGAATAGAACCGCAGCAAGTCAAAGGGATTTTCATAGGAACCACACATCTACTGAATGTCTTGTCCCATGGTCAAGGAATTGCGGATACGGCGCTCATACGAATCTGCAAACCTTCCAAAATCCATTACGGACTGGGCTGGCCGCCTGCGCTCCTGGAGCATGTGAAATGGATGGAGCAGATTCCCGGCGGCTTTGATTTTACGGGCCGGAAGCTAAGCGGGGAAAATGACCAGCCGGAGCTGGATCGACTCATCCGGCGTCTGGTAGAGAGTGGGGTAGGCGCAGTGGCCATCGTAGGCACCTTCGCTCCGCTCTATGAAGAAGAGGAGCAGCGCATGGCGACGTTGCTCCGTGAGGCGCTGCCGCAGCTCTCGATCTCCCTGTCTCACCAGATCGGCAGTGTAGGATTTTTGGAGCGGGAGAATGCGACATTGATCAATGCCATGCTCTCCCAAGTTATGCGGGACTCAATCCAGCAGCTTTCAGGGCTGTTCGGTGAAGCACAGTTACATTGCCCGTATTGGTTCACACAGAACGACGGATCGATTCTCTCCCTAGATCGGGCTGCTGCTTTTCCCGGATTTGCCGTAGCATCGGGAATTGCCAACAGCTTGCGAGGCAGTGCCTATCTGACCGGCATTCCCGACTGTATTGTTGTGGACATGGGCGGCAGCAAAACAGAGGTAGGGCTGGTCATCGGGGGAGAGCCGCAGGAGCATATCAAAAGCGCCAGACTGCTGGGCATCCGTGTTAACCTTCGGCTGCCGAAGGTGGTGACTCTGCCATTTGGCGGCGAGACCCCGGTGTATATCAGGGATGGAGAGATTACTGTTGGGCATGACTGGCCCGTTTCGGGATCAGAAGCGGGCCAAGCCAATCCCGAACATCTAAAGGGGGAACCGCTGGAAGCAGCGGCGGGCAGCTTGACTGAGGCTTTTCTACGGCGGCTGCCAGAGGAACATCCTTTGCGCCGAGAATACGGCAAACCGCTTGGGCATTGGCGGGAAGCGGACGCGGAACAGGTGGTTCGCCGCACCATTGCTACGCTGCGCGAGACGATTGAGCAGCTCCAGACCGCGAGGGACAAGCTGCCGGTTGTGCTCGTAGGTGGAGGTAGCGCCCTGCTGAAGGAGAAGCTGTTCTATAAATACGGCGAGCTTGTGCAGCCGCCGGCGTTTCAGCTGTGCACCGCAGTCGGCGCTTGTGTAGCGCCGGTAGGGGTGCAGCTGGATCGGATCTGTTGGCTGCAGAACGAGACCAAGGAGGCGGCGCTGCAGAAGGTCAAGCAGGAGGCGATCCAGCAGCTGCTGCAGGACGGAGCCCTGGAGGACAGTATTTCTTTTGTCCAGATGGAAGAGATTCCTTTCGACTATTACTCAGGAGAAGTGATCCGGTTCCGGATTAGAGCGGTAGGACAGCTTAAGCTGTGAAGAGCAGGCATGGGTGATAGAGGCTTTTGACGAGTTGAACGTTTGATTCACAGTCAGGACTGATTTGCTAAAAAAGATAAGACATATGAAGGAGCCGAGCGTATGCGTAAGATTGAAAGTCACCATTTGGAGGATATTGCATTAGGCGCTGCTGTACTGGGCACGGGTGGGGGAGGTGACCCTTATGTGGGCCAACTGATGGCTATGGCGGCTATTGAAAAATATGGCCCTGTGAACTTGATCTCGCCAGAAGAGCTGGACGATGAAGCTTGGGTAGTGTCCGTTGGTATGATGGGGGCGCCCACGGTAGTAGTGGAGAAGATTCCCGGAGGGCAAGAACCCCTACAGGCCTTTGAAGCGCTAAAAGCACATACGGGGAAGGAGATCAGCGCGATTTTTCCAATTGAGATCGGCGGTATTAATTCTCTGATTCCCGTTATCCTCGCTGCTACAACAGGCTTGCCACTAGTGGATATTGACGGGATGGGACGTGCATTTCCAGAGCTGCAGATGGTTACCTTCCATCTGGTGGATATCCCTTCCGGTCCAGTGGCGATGGCTGATGAGAAAGGAAACTCCGTAATTGTGAATGGTGTGGATAGCTTATGGAGTGAACGAATCGCTCGTCAAGCACTGATTACGATGGGAGGCTCGGTAACGACCTGCGATTATTTGATGCAGGGCTTTCAGCTGAAGGAAGCCGGCATTCATCATACCTTCAGTCTGGCACAGCGTATCGGGGAGACGGTACGTAGTCTGAAGCATCGGAACGAGAGTCCGGTGGAGGCGTTAGTAGCTGAAGTGGGAGGTACGCGGCTATTCACCGGCAAGGTCAGAAATTTGCTTCGTCGCAACGATGGCGGGTTCACGAAAGGCGAAGTGAGTCTCAGCGGCATGGGGCAGGATCAAGACCGGACGTTCACCCTGTACTTCCAGAATGAATTCCTGGTGGCAGAGGCTGACGGTGAAGTGGTGGCTACTACGCCGGATCTGCTGACCGTTGTGGATGCCGAGACGGGCGTGCCGGTGACTACCGAATCACTGCGTTACGGTAATCGGCTGGCGGTAATAGCTATTCCCTGTAATGAAAAATGGAGAACGGCGAAGGGTATTGAAACGGCGGGCCCGCGTTACTTCGGATACGATGTGGATTACATCCCACTAGGTGCAGAAAGCAAGGAAAGAAGGGTGCTTCGATGAGCTATAGAATCGGAATTGATGTCGGCGGTACACATACAGATGCAGTCATTATAGATAAAGACAGACAGTTGGTCAGCAAAATTAAGGTGCCTACAACGGAGGACATCGGGACAGGCATTCAGCGTGCTATCGCCGGTCTGCTTGCAGAGAGCAAGCTTGACCCGCGGGAAATCCGGTTCGCGATGCTGGGGACCACACACTGTACCAACGCAATTGTTGAACGGCGGAATCTGGCGAAGATCGGAGTGGTGAGAATCGGCGCTCCGGCTGGTCTGGCAATTCCCCCGTTCCTGAACTGGCCGCAGGAACTGCTGGATGAGGTGTTTGTCGGAAGTCATATTATCAGCGGAGGCCATGAATTCGACGGGCGGAGAATCGCTCCGCTGGATGAGGCTGCACTGCGAGAGATGGCTTCTGAATGGAAGGGAAAAGTGGCCGCGGTGGCGATCACCTCCATCTTCTCACCGGTGGACTCCGGTGATGAGCAGCGTGCACAAGCTATTTTCCAGGAAATTCTCGGGGATGACATCCATTTCTCGCTGTCCAGCGAGATTGGCAGCATCGGACTGATCGAGCGTGAGAATGCCACGATTCTGAACGCAGCTTTGGTTCACGTGGCACGCCAGATGGTACGGGGGTTTGAGGACTCACTGGCTGAGAACGGCATTGATGGGGCACGAATCTTCCTCGGGCAGAATGACGGGACGCTGATGACCTCGGATTACGCGCTCCGTTTCCCGGTATTGACCATTGCTTCCGGGCCGACAAACAGCATCCGCGGTGCGGCTTATCTGACGGATGCCAAGGCAGCGCTGGTGCTGGATGTTGGCGGAACCACAACCGATATCGGCGTGTTGGTTCAGGGATTCCCGCGTGAATCCTCTCTGGTTGCCGAGATAGGCGGAGTACGCACGAACTTCCGCATGCCGGACCTGCTGTCCTTCGGACTTGGCGGTGGGACACGAATTCGCGGCGAGGGTGCAGCCTTGACCGTTGGACCGGACAGTGTGGGGTATCTGTTACCTGAGAAGGGGCTGCTCTTCGGCGGTACTGAACTCACTGCCACTGACATTGCAGTAGCCAAAGGGCTGACGGAGCTGGGGGACCGTGAGAAATTGACTCACTTGTCTCCGCAACTGGTGGATGAAGCTTATGCGACAATGATTAACCTGGTCGAGGAAGCCATCGACAAGATGAAGACCTCGTCTGATTCGATCCCAGCCATCGTGGTCGGCGGAGGCAGCATTATTCTTCCTGATGAACTGATTGGTGTGTCCGAAGTGCTTCGCCCGCTCCATTTCGAGGTGGCCAACGCCATCGGCGTAACTATTGCCGAAGTGAGTGGCCAGGTCGAGAAGATCTACTCACTGGAGGAATGGGGCAGAGACCAGGCGCTTACGGAAGCCAGACAGCTGGCTGCCGGGGAAGCGGTAGCGGCCGGTGCAAGTGCCGATTCCGTTGAGATTGTAGATATTGAAGAGGTGCCATTGGCTTATTTGCCAGGGAATGCTGTACGCATTCGGGTAAAGGCTGTTGGACAGCTCACAATATAGATTTGTATTACCAATAGGAGATCAGAGAGTGGGGAGAAGAGAATGATGAAGAAGAGATCAAGAAATACGCTGCTGTTGCTGATGCTAAGTGTAGTGCTGGTGTTATCAGCCTGCGGCAGCAAGGGGAATACACCGGCAGCTAATACTGGAAGTAGCACCGGAAGCAATACATCGAGCGGGAATGCACCAAAAGGCGGCATTGCTGTTTACAGTGTGAATACCGATGTAATGACCTTCTGGGACCCAAGTGACAGCTTCAGCAATGAGATTATCGCGATGCACAACATGTACGAAACACTTCTGCGCTACAATGCGGAAACGAAGAGCTACGACAAGCTGCTCGCCGAAGATTATAGCAAATCGGAGGATGGTCTGACTTGGACCTTCAAGCTGCGCAAAGGGGTTAAGTTCCATACTGGAGCGGAGCTGAGCGCAGATCTGGTCAAGAAGTCGATTGAGCGTACCATCAAGAGAGGCAAGGGCGCTTCTTATATCTGGGAAGCCGTCAAGGAAATTAACGTTGTCGATCAATACACGGTTGAATTTAAGCTGAAATATGCTGCAGCGCTGGATAGCATCGTCTCTGCAGGTTATTCTGCCTTTATCTTCGACGCCGATGCGCTGGATCAGCATGGGGAAGATTGGATCAATCAAGGCAATGACGCAGGTTCTGGCCCCTACACTGTACAAAAGTGGACCAAGGGTAGCGAGCTAGTGCTGACCGACTATCCAGAATACTGGAAAGGCTGGCAGCCTAAAAACTTTGAAAAGGTAGTGTTCAAAACCACACCGGAAGCCAATACCCGCGTACAGCAGCTGGAGTCGGGTGAAGTCGATATCACCAATCAGCTTACCCCTGAAATGCTGAAATCACTGGACGGCAAATCTGGCGTTCAAGTTCTGAAGGCCGATGCATTCCAGAACCTGACGCTGCAAATCAATACGCTGAAAGCGCCATTCAACACTCCGAAAGCACGTCAGGCTCTGGCCTATGCGATCAACTACGACAGCATTGTCAAAGACATTATGGGTGGTATGGCAGAACAGTCAACCGGTTACCTTCCGAAAGGGTTATGGGGACAAGATCCAAGTCTATTCAAATACTCCTACAATCCGGAAAAAGCGAAAGAGCTGCTGAAAGAAGCAGGTGTAACTGGAGGGAAATTGTCGATCACTTACTTGTCCGGTGACGATACTGAGCGTCAAGTAGCTGAGCTGCTGAAGGTTGAATTGGCAAAAGTTGGCGTAGATCTTGAGATTAAAGGGATGACTTGGGATGCTCAATGGGATCTAGCCAAGTCTCCAGATGCCAGCCAGCGTCAAGACCTGTTCCTGCTCTACTACTGGTCGGGTTACTCTGATCCTTATGGCTACCTCAGCATTGCCTACAAAACTGAAAATCCAATTGTCTATAACCTGGGCTATTACAGCAATACCAAGTTTGACGACTTGATCGATCAAGCGCGGAAGAACGCCGGAGCCGACCGTGATGGAGCCGCTGCCTTGTACAAGCAAGCCCAGGAAATTCTGATTAATGACGTGCCGGGCATTTCCATCTTCGATCTGAAATACGGTTATGGCTTGCGTGATAACTTCAAGGGCTTCAGCAGCAACCCTTATTATGCCAACGTAGTGTTCTTCTACGACACTTACCGGGAATAGGCTGATGATCCGCTTTATTATTAAAAGACTCTTGCTGGGACTCTTTGTCCTGGCAGGAGTCTCCGTAATTACATTTACCGTTGCACGTGTGGTTCCGTCTGACCCCGCTGCACGTTGGGTGGGGCCACGCGCGAATGCGGAGCAGATTGCGGCAGCCCGAATCGAGCTCGGTCTCGACAAGCCACTGCCGCAACAGTTCTTCACCTATATGAAAGGCTTGTTCACAGGGGATTGGGGGACCTCGATTCGTACCCACCAGCCGGTACTGCGAGAGTTGTTGTCTTTCCTTCCGTCCAGTCTGGAGCTGATTCTGGCGGGGATGTTGATTGCGGTAGTCATCGGCATTCCATTAGGCGTGATATCAGCGGTTAAAAAGGATTCATGGATAGACCAGCTAACCCGCACTTTCAGTGTTGGTGGTGTATCCATTCCTACCTTTTGGCTGGGCCTGATCCTACAGCTGGTATTTTTTCGTCAGCTAGGTCTTTTTCCGCTTGGAGAACGGGTAAGTACCAATACTTCGCTGCTGTATCCTATTGATAACTGGACCGGATTCTATTTGCTGGATTCTTTGCTTCAGGGAAACTTTGTTTTCTTCAAGGATGCAGCACTGCATCTAGTGTTACCTGCGCTGACCATGGCGGCGTATCCCTTAGGGCTGGTTATTCGCATGATCCGTTCTTCGATGATTGACGTGCTTGGCGAGGAACACATCCGTGTGCTGAAGGCCTACGGAATTCCCGCTTGGCGACGAGTCTTTGTCTATGGTCTGAAAAACGCGCTGGGTCCTACGGCGACCTCGCTTGGTCTGACCTTTGCCTACGCGCTGACCTCTACATTTCTGATCGAAGCGGTGTTCAGTTGGCCGGGTTTGGGCATGTATGCCTCACAGGCAATTTTGGCGAATGACTATCCGGTAACGATGGCGATTACGTTCCTCGTTACGGTGGCTTACATTGGGATCAATTTGCTTGTCGATGTCGTGGTCGCCCTGCTGGACCCACGGATCAAGCTGTACCAGAACGCTTAGAGCAGCCATGCTCTATTACCATTGATAGGAGGAAAACGACTGATGAATTCAAACTCGCTGCCGACGCCGCTTCCTCCGGTGATTGAAGAGTCGTCTGCAGGCCGGGCCTATAAGTTCAAGGAGTTCATCCTGTTCCTGCGGTCGAATAAGCTGGCGGCTATTGGCTTGTCGTTTATTATTATTCTGCTTATTATTGCCGTAATTGGTCCCTTGATCGCTCCTTATCCTGATGACGCCTATAAAGCCGTCCATCTGGAGAACAAGCTGCTGCCTCCCTCAGGAGCACATTTATTCGGGACCGACGAATTAGGCCGGGATTTGCTGTCACGGGTTATTTACGGTACCCGATTATCTTTTCAAATCGGGATCTCGGTTATTTTATTGTCCATACTGATCGGAATTCCATATGGTCTGATTGCCGGCTACTTTGGCGGGTGGGTAGACAATGTGATGATGCGGATCTGTGAAGTATTTCTGAGCTTTCCGTCGATGTTGCTGTCTATTGCCATAGTCGCCCTGCTGGGACCGTCGCTCAATAATATGATGTTCTCCATTGCCTTGTCGTGGTGGCCCTGGTTCGCGCGGTTAATGCGGAGCGAGGCTGTAGCGATTAAGGAACGGGGCTTTGTGGAGGCGGCGCAATCGATGGGCGTCCATCCGCTAGTCATTATTTTCCGCCATATATGGCCGAATTCACTTTCCGTCATTATTGTGCAGATATCGATGTCCTTCGGCTCGGTGATCCTGACGGCAGCGTCACTCAGCTTTCTGGGCCTTGGCGCGCAGCCGCCGACACCGGAGTGGGGACTGATTATTAGTACAGGCAGAGGCTACTTCTTGACTAATTGGTGGTATGTCACGTTTCCGGGCGTGTTCATTCTCCTGACGGTCATGGCCTTTAATTTTCTGGGCGACGGGCTGCGCGATTATCTTGATCCGAAGACCAGAAACAGCTAGAAAAGAGGTGTACCCATGAACGAACTACTGAGAGTGGAGCAGCTGCGTGTCCGCATCGAGACCCGGGAGCGTCAAGTCACAGCGCTGGATCTGGATCATATTTCTTTGCAAAAGGGTGAGATGCTTGCGCTGGTGGGAGAGACAGGATCGGGTAAATCCCTAACGGCGTCTTCGATCCTGCAGCTTTTCCCTACAGCGGCAGCCCGAATTACCGGGGGACGGGTGCTGTTTGATGGCACTAACCTGCTGGAGGCATCACCTGGTGTGATGAATGGCATTCGCGGTAAGGAAATCTCAATGATTTTTCAGGACCCGATGAGCTCGCTGAATCCGGTCTTCCGTATTGGCAAGGTGATGCTGGAGATTATCCGCAGGTACACCGGAGCAGGCAAAAAGCAGGCTAAGCAAAAGGCGGAAGAGGCGCTGAAATTCGTCGGATTGCCCGACCCTTCCGGCATTCTGCGCCGTTATCCGCACGAGCTTAGCGGCGGACAGCGCCAGCGGGTGGCTATTGCTATGGCGATGGTCTGCAAGCCCAAGCTGCTGATTGCCGATGAACCGACTACGGCACTGGATGTGACCATCCAATCGCAAATTCTGTATTTGATCAACAAATTGAAGGAAGAAGAAGGCATGTCGGTGCTTTTCATTACCCATAACCTGGGGATTGTCTCACAGATGGCAGACCGCATCGCTGTGATGTATGCCGGGAGTATTGTGGAGACCGGGCAGACGGAGGAAGTTTTCCGATTTCCTCGTCATCCCTATACCCGGATGCTGCTGGATGCCATACCGAAACTTCGGGAGACCCGTGATCGTCTGCCCGTAATCTCCGGCACTGCGGTGCTGAAGGAGGCGGCAGGCGGACAAGGCTGCAGCTTTGCCGGACGCTGTCCGCGGGCGACCGAGCGCTGTAAGGCAGAGAAGCCGCGACTTGCAGCTGTGGTCTCCAGCCACGAGATTGCGTGCTTTCATCCTTGGGAAGAGGAGCAGTGAAGAGAATGACAGAAGCCCTGGTTGAAATTGAAAACCTGAGTAAGTTTTTCACTGTACGTTCCGGCTGGTTCGGTGTCAGCAAGACACTGCATGCCGTGGATAATGTTAGTTTGACCCTGAACAAGGGGGAGTGCTTTGGCCTCGTCGGGGAATCCGGTTGCGGCAAAAGTACGCTATCGCGAACGCTGCTCCAACTGTATGCGCCCACCTCAGGCACTATCCGGATTGCCGGCTCAGATATTTCATCCGTCACACGGCGGGTGAAGCGTCAGAATACCCGGAACGTACAGATGGTGTTTCAGGATTCCTATTGGTCCATGAACCCGAAGCTGCGGGTCGGAGATGTCGTAGGCGAGCCGCTGCGGACACATACGAAGCTGTCGGCCGCCGAACGTAACCGGAAGGTTGCGGTTTTACTGGAGCAGGTGGGGCTACCCGCTGACTTTGCACGCCGCTTTCCAAGCCAGCTTAGCGGAGGACAGCGGCAGCGTATCGGTATTGCCAGAGCGATTGCTCTGGAGCCGGAGCTGCTCATTCTTGATGAGCCGACCTCCGCACTAGATATGTCTGTGCAGGCGCAAATCCTCAATCTGCTTAAGGATCTGCAGGAGGAGCAGCAGCTCACGTATCTCTTCGTCTCACATGACCTTAGTGTGGTGCGGCATATGTGTACCCGTATGGCGGTGATGTATTTGGGGCAGATCGTGGAGACTGGAACGACCGAGCAGATTTTTGCTAACCCGCAGCATCCCTACACCCGTATGCTAATGCAGGCGGTGCCTGATGTTGAGGGAAACGCGGAGCTGACATTCTATGACGGAGAGATGCCCAAGGCTATCGATCCGCCTGTCGGCTGCCGCTTTGCCTCGCGTTGTCCGCATGCAACCGAGCAGTGCACCAGAGAAAATCAGAGCCTGCGCGAACTGGAAGACGACCGATGGGTCCGCTGCCACTTGGCTATGTAGGTGTACCAAGAACACTTATGCGGGCTGTAGAATAGGCACCTGCCACGATATACATGCTGTCAAGCAATTATGAGGCACCCTGCAGGGCATTTCCGCCTATTCATCCTGTAGGGTGCTTCTCTCTGTCATTACAACGAATGCAACCTTTTAATCCGAGGAGGGAAACGATGCGTATTGCTACAGATATTGGAGGGACTTTTACCGACCTGGTCTATGTTAATGACGCTGGTGAGATCGGTGTCGCCAAGAGTGACACTACTCCTGGCCAATTTGAGCAGGGTGTGCTCGACGTCATTCGGCGGAGCGGTGTGGACCCGCAGCAGATAGACGATTTTATTCATGGTACTACCGTTATCATTAATGCACTGACCGAGCGTAAAGGAGCAAAAACCGGACTGATCACCACTAAAGGCTTCCGTGATGTGCTGGAAATCGCACGTGGCAATCGCCCGGATCTGTTCAATGTGCGTTATCATAAGCCGGCTGCGTTCGTGCCAAGGCATCTTCGGCTTGAAGTAGGCGAGCGTCTGGATTATACAGGAGCTGTAGTAGCCCCGTTGAATGTGGAAGAGCTTCAGGCTGCGGTACAGCAACTGAAGGTCGAGGGAGTGGAGGCTATAGCGATTTCTTTCCTGCATGCCTATACCAATCCTGTTCACGAGCAGGAGGCGCTGCGGATCATTACCGGCATGTGGCCTGAGGTCCAGATTACGGCTTCCCACGAGATTTCCCAGGAATGGCGGGAATATGAACGCACCAATACTGCTGTGTTGAACTCCTATGTGAAGGCAACCGCAGCCTCCTACATTGACCATATGGAGCAGCGGCTGAAGGCCGAAGGTGTCCATGGACGCCGGTACGTGATGCAATCCAATGCGGGAATGACCTCGTTCAGACAGGCGAAGCAGACCCCGATTCAGATGGTGGAGTCGGGTCCGGTAGCGGGGATCTTCGGTGCAGCGATTCTGGGGAAATGGATTGGCGAGGAGAACATTATCGCCTTCGATATCGGGGGAACGACCGCCAAGTGCTCGCTGATCGACAAGGGCGAGGTGAAGGTGACTACAGATTATAAAATCGAACAGAACGAGCGCAATGCTGGCTATCCGGTTAAAGTTCCTGTGGTGGATATCGTAGAAATCGGCACAGGCGGGGGCTCCATTGCCTGGATTGACGAAGGCGGTTCGCTGCGCGTAGGACCGAAGTCAGCTGGGGCGCTGCCCGGTCCGGTGGCCTATGGCCGGGGCGGCCAGGCCCCGACAACGACGGATGCGAATCTGTTGACTGGACGCTTATCGCTGGACAACTTCGCTTCTCCAGCTAGCATGGAGACCGTGCGACAAGCCATAGAAGAGCAAATTGCGTTACCATTCGGCCTTTCTGCCGATGAGGCGGCACTGGGGATTCTGCGGATTGCCAATTCCAACATGCTGAATGCACTTAAGCTGGTATCGGTCCGCAGAGGCTACGACCCGCGTGATTTCACCCTGATCGCCTTCGGCGGCGGTGGGCCGCTGCATGCGGCCGCACTGGCCAAAGAGCTCGGTGTGCGCAAGGTGGTCGTGCCTTTTGCCTCTTCCGTATTTTCGGCTTGGGGCATGCTCATGACCGACCTGCGGCAGGACCATATTCAGACGTATATCCGCCGCATTGAATCTCTTGAGCTTGCGGAGCTGAACGGGCTATTGGCACAAATTCAGGAAGCCGGCTTACAGGCTTATCTTAAGGAAGGTCTGTGCCGTGAGGACATTACCTGGGTTCGTTATGCAGATATGCGTTATCTGGGGCAAGAGCATACTGTGAAAGTAGCCATGCCTGAAGGCGAGTTGACCGCAGCACAGTTGGCGGAATTGAGCAGCCAATTTCACGAGATTCATGAGCGGGAGTATACCTTCCGTCTGGAGGGGGTGCCTGTTGAGATAGTGAATCTGCATGTCAGTACTATCGGTTCTGTGCGGAAGCCTGCACCGAAGCCGCAGGCCGGGCACGGTCCTGATGCTACACTTGCCCAGACTGGGGTCCGTCCAGTGCTCTTCGATGAGGCGGGTTGGCTGAATACTTCAGTCTATAACCGGAATACACTCCAGCCGGGGAATGAAGTTGAAGGACCTGCCATCGTGGAGGAAGCTTCATCGTCGGTTGTCGTGTATCCGGGTCAACTGCTAAAGGTAGACGGCTACGGAAATTTGATCATTGAGACGGAGGTGCAGAGCAGATGACGGCAGGCAGCACGATTGATCCTTTTACCCGTGAGATTGTCAAAGATTCACTTATAGCCATCGGCGAGGAAATGTTCTATTCTTTGGCCCGCACTTCCATGAGCCCCATTATCTATGAAGTGCTGGATTTCGCCAGTGGACTGACCGATGCCAAAGGCCAACTGCTGACCCAGGGGAACGGGGTTACCGGCTTCATTGGTATGCTTACCTTTATGGTGAAGAATACTTTGGACAAGTTTGGTTCAGAGGGACTGCATCCCGGCGATATCATTATTCTAAATGATCCATACGGTGGCGGGGGTTCGCATCTTTCGGATGTCGGGCTGCTCTTGCCGATTTTCCATGAAGGTGAGCTGGTGGCCTTTGCGGCCAACAAAGCGCACTGGACAGAGGTCGGCGGTAAAGATCCTGGTTCATGGACGACCGATTCCACTGAAATTTATCAGGAAGGTCTGCAGTTCCCAACGATCAAGCTGTTTAACAAGGGGGAAATTAATCAGGCGCTCATTGATTTGATCGGGGCGAATGTACGTTTTCCGAACCTGTCGCTTGGAGATTTGTGGGCGCAAATTGCCGGGTTGCGGACGGGAGAGCGAAGATTCCGTGAACTTTGCAGTAAATACGGCAAGCAGACAGTGCAAGCATCGATAGACTTTCTGCTGGATCATGGGGAGCAGGTGTCGAGGCAACAACTGAGCCTGCTGCCTGCAGGTGTCTATGAAGCGGAGGATGAGGTGGAAAATGACGGCTTCGGCAACGGGCCGTTTCCGGTCAAGGTTAAGGTGACCATTACCGCCGATGAGTTCATCTGCGATTTCCGGGGCAGTCATCCGCAGGTAAAAGGGCCGATGAACGCTTCCTATACTGCGCTTGTCTCCTCGGTAAGGACGATTTTTCTGGCCGTGACTAATCCTTCGCAGGATGTGAATGACGGTGTGTTCCGCCCGCTGACGGTTATTACCGACCGGAAATCGATCTTGTCGGCGGAACGGCCGGCGGCAGTATCGACCTACTGGGAGAGCATGCAGTTCGGCGCGGAATTGGTCTGGAAGGCGCTGGCCCCGGTCATCCCGGACCGTTTGAATGCGGGGCATTTGCTCTCAGTCTGCGGGATTGTCCTTAGCGGGGTCCATCCCGTTACACAAGAGCCTTACCTGATCGTGGAGCCTTCCGCAGGTGGCTGGGGAGCAGGCAGTGGCATGGATGGCATGGCCGGTCAATTCTGTATCGGGGACGGGGAAACCTACAACGTTCCGGTTGAGGTGGCGGAAGCGCGCTATGGGATCAGGGTGGATGAATACAGTCTGACTGCTGACGGTGCGGGAGCCGGGGAGTTCCGCGGCGGGAGTGGCGTGATCCGAGCCTACCGTACTTTAAGTGACGGCCACTCCTTCTCGGGCACCTTTGGGCGGCACGAGCTTGCCCCATGGGGTTTAAATGGCGGACTTGCAGGATCAGGCAACGTCATTGAAATTCAAAAGGCGGATGGCCGGCAGGTTGAGCAACTGGGCATCTGCGCCAGAGTTCCTCTGGATCAAGGAGACGTGGTGCGCTTGATTACAGCTACAGGCGGTGGATACGGCAACCCGCTGCAACGTCCGGTTGACAAGGTACTTGCCGATTGGAAGGACGGTTATATCAGCTTGGAGCAAGCCCGTGATCTATACGGGGTTGTGATTGATTCTGCTACGGGACATCTGGAGCGGATTACCGCTGCCCGCGCTGCGCTAGACTGAGGAGCAAGGGCACTTACGGCAAGCGGCGGACGTTAGATAGGAATGACGAGCAAGCTGGAGAGGATGAGTTACCGTAATTTGATGATCATTCTCGTTTCATGTTCAACAAAGAAAGGCCTGGTTAGCTTTGCTGACCAGGCCTTTTTGTATCATTTTTCAGTTTTCCCCGCTTGCTTGATAAGCTCATAGGCGATATAACCAATCATCCCCAAGAATAGTCCTGTACCAGCAACAATGTACACGATCGTAAATATTTTACCGAGCTCTGTCTGGGGAGTGAAGGTCGGATGGCCCACCGTACTTAACGTCGCAACACAAAAATAAATGGCATCAAGGGCAGACAGCCCTTCTTGTTTGACATAGAAAATGGTTCCGGACAACAGTGTCATCATAACCAGTAGAAATAATACCTGAAAATTTTTACGTTTGAATGCTCTCCATAAACCTGAAAATAATCGTTTTAATGTTAGTAACAATGAAAGCATGTAGCTCCACCCTTCACAAATAGTAGTGGTCCCGGCAGTGAGCTGAGAAAATCCCATCCTAAGTCCAATACACCCTTTTGTATTAGATCATACATAGCAAATCACCGTCAATCATTATGGGGTGGCGAGTGCGGATGCACAGTGTTAATGAAGACTGGAGCTTCAGACACAAGAATCCCAAAGCTCCATCAATTTCGTTATGGCAGCGTTGATGTCGTTCAGGGTCATACCATCTCTGGCTTCCGTAGATATTCCTTCCAAAAAGGTAACAAATAATGTGGTTAACATATGAAAGGTAGGGGGGAAAGCACGCAGTTCCTCCATTTATAAAATGAACGACAACCAGCCCGTTTAGCGTGAGCTGGTTGTCGTTTGCTGGCAAGAGATTTAGAGGGTTACCAGCATTATGGCCGAGCTGAGGACCCCGTTCATCCTACTCCGCATAAGGCTCAGTCGTATCCTTTGTAAGCATAAATTCCCCGCTATTGATGTCCCAAACCTTAGTACGGATGACCTTCTGCTGTGGATCTATCTGTTCCACTGTCCTCTTTGTCATTGTCGGAATACCTTTGATATATGTATATTCGTTCATAAAATGTTCGACTGCGCTGGATCTGCCGGATGAGGTGATGAGCTTGGTAATGGCGTTAAATTCAGGTGAAGTAATCTCCTCCAGAAAAGAATTACGGACAAATTCGGACCTCTCTACGTCCCATAACCAGTAGTGATAAGGAATATTGGGACCAGCAGGTGTGCCTGCCTGAATCCGCACATCAAGAACTCCGTCAAAGTTCATATCTTCCAATACCAAACCGAAGGTGTCATTATCCTGGGTTGAGGTCGCTTCAAATGTCAGTTCCTGAATGGATTTGTCATTGTCAACAGGATTTGTGACGGTAATCCGGGTCGCATGGCTTAAACTCTCTTCTCTCATCCCGTACACAGTAAACGTAAATGGCGGAAGAGCCGAGTTAATACTGATGGTGGTGCTATACAACATTTCTGATGGATCGATAAGAGGGTCTTTTATGTAACAAAGAGATTCATAGCCACTGCTTGCGCTGCAATCCTCCAGATCTTGTTCCGGACTAATCGTAAAGCTCAC
Organism: Paenibacillus sp. MAHUQ-45; assembly: GCF_058133325.1. Lineage (NCBI taxonomy): Bacteria > Bacillati > Bacillota > Bacilli > Caryophanales > Paenibacillaceae > Paenibacillus > Paenibacillus sp. MAHUQ-45. The sequence continues at coordinate 48,646 of NZ_JBYUPV010000010.1, read as the reverse complement.
GCGGGACTCCTGCCTGCTCGTCTCCGTACTGATACTACCAAATGCAACGACAATATTTATATCCTTGGCTGCTTTAGGGAGGAGTTCACGGAATTCATTTAACTCGGTTTTGGTAACAGGCTCCTCCGTGTTTTTTTCTACATTCAGACTTATCCTGCCTTTGTAATAAAACGTATCATAGTTGCTGCTCTTTAGATTGAGCTTCATAGGCAGGTTGCTATTGTGAAGAATTCGATCCATTTGAACAACATAAGGGTCTTCATGTGTAGAAGCATAGTGTTTGTTCCATGCATCTTCTAGACTATAGAACAGTTGCTGGGCGGGCAAAACAACGAACAAGCCGAATATCATGAGGGCCAACGCTGAGGGCAATAGCTTCCTGTCGAGCTTCATCCCCAAAAACAAATAACCGCCAACACCGAGCACGAGTGCTATTCCAGTCCAAGTGGCAAGAACAGGATTTTTATGCGATAACCACCCGTCGCCCGTACTGAACGCAATGGTTAACAAACCATAGAAGCACGCTATTCCTACGACTATCGAAAATAATAAATAAGCTATTTTTATGGTTTTCAACATGTGCAGAGACGTCCTCTCTTGATGGAGAAAAAATTTACAATACAATTAGATTTTACCTCGTATCTCTACTAAGGTCTATCCTTCTAACCTCGTATGAGAGACTTAACGCCTCTATTTGGAGTCGTACAACAGGCTATAAATACCAATACTTCCACCCGTAGCAGTACCTGTACCTGTCATCTTCTCATCCCTCACATATACTATCATATAGCTTATATAATTCTATATATAGAACGGAGAATGAGGATGAAGGTCGTAATTCTGGCGGGTGGGTACGGGACAAGAATCAGTGAAGAGACACATTCGCGACCCAAGCCGATGATCCCGATTGGTGAGAGACCGATTCTGTGGCATATTATGAAAACTTACAGCCAGTATGGCTTTAATGAATTTGTGATTTGTCTGGGGTATAAGGGGCATATGGTTAAGGAGTATTTCGCCAACTACATCCGGGACGAGTCGGATTTGACGTTGGACTACAGAAGTGGTGATACCCAGTACCATTCGCAGGAAGCCGAACCCTGGAAGGTTACGCTGGTAAACACAGGCAAGGACTCCATGACGGGTGGTAGAATCAAACGCATTCAGCGTTATGTTGGCGATGAACCTTTTATGCTCACTTACGGCGACGGGCTATGTGATATGAACTTTCAGGAGTTGCTAAAGTTCCATAAGGCTCATGGCAAGCTGGCTACGGTCACCGCTGTACAGCCGGCCGGGAGATTTGGTGCTTTAGGTCTTGGCGCGGGGGACAGAGTCAATGATTTTCATGAAAAATTAAAAGGGGACGGCAAGTGGGTCAACGGGGGATTCATGGTGCTGCAGCCAGAAGTCTTTGATTATATAGAAGGAGACCATACAATCTTCGAACAGGAGCCTTTGATCAACCTGGCCAGCGGAGGGGAGCTGCATGCATTCCGGCATGATGGCTTCTGGTATGCGATGGATACGCTCAGGGACAAAAATTATCTGCAAGCGCTTTGGGATTCCGGGCAAGCCCCCTGGAAGTTGTGGTGATGGGGATGAGCACGGCAACTCCGCTTGTAAGCATTCTGATTCCAACGTACAACCGGCCTCATTACCTGGAGCAGGCATTAAGAAGCGCTTTGGCCCAGACGTACCCGAACATTGAGATTATTATCAGCGACAACAGTGACAATAACTATACCCAGCATGTGGTTGAGTATTTTCAATCAGAGCTTGGTTTTTCCAATATTCATTATGTGAAGAACAAGAGCAACATCGGTCCGGTGGCCAACCAACTGCAATGCATGCGGCTGGCCAGCGGCGAATACGTCAACTTTTTAATGGATGATGATCTGTTTGATCCTGTCAAGATTGAGAGAATGGCCGCTTATTTAAAAAGATTTCCCGGAGTCACACTAGTTACGTCGCGCAAAAGCATCATCAACGAGGCTAACCAGATGATCCAGCTTTCGCCGGATACGGTACCCTTCGCTAATTTCGGTGTTTATGAAACGTTTGTTAATGGAAGGATGGCGATGGCCACCATGCTGCGCAACCGGATCAATTATATCGGGGAACCGACAACCGGACTGTTCCGAAAAGGGGATCTGGCTGAGCCCTTCGGGGTCTTCTATGGCCGCAAAGCTTTCAATAATGTTGATGTGGCGACTTGGCTGACTCTGCTGTCTCGCGGCGATTTAGTGTATATTACGGATCCGTTAAGTTCTTTTCGCAAGCATTCATCGCAAATATCGGTCAGTCCGTTGTCTCAGATGGCTGAGATCTGCGACTGGATTGATCATATCCTGATGGCCACTCATACCGGCCTATTACCTCAAGATGAAGAATGGGTACAAACAATATTGGCGCTCAAGGGGTTGGCAGTGAATCAGTTTCCAGCGTGGAATGCGCATACGAAGCGTTTGTTTCAGCACGAGTTTGTCTCAAGAATCACACAATTGATGGAGATTTGCGCGGTAAACGCTAATCTACGTACCGCAGGCCAGGAGTTTAGGGAGCTGCTGGGAAGAATATGACACAAGTTAATGTGAAAATGGCCCGGACTTGATCCCCTATTTTAAGGGATTCAGGTACGGGCCATTTTGTGCCTGAACGCAGCCACTGTTCAGGGGAGTCTATAGAAGAGGCGCTGGATGTCCCGCCTCCAGCCAAAAAGGATTGACCCTTTCTTCGCCGACCCGGGGGGGCAAAGAAGCAGGTCAATCCTTTTTCAGAACATTGTCGTGCTAACTTTCCTTATTGATACGCCTGAACGGCTGAGATCACATATTCGACCTCGTCCGATGTCAGGTCGGGGAACAGTGGCAGGGTCACAAGCTCACGCCAGACCTTGGTAGCCGCCGGATTCTCCGAAGCGTATTTCATGAACAGAGGCTGCATCGGCAGTGGCATATAGTGAACACCAGTAGCGATGCCGCGGGCTTGCATGGCGGCGATGAACCGCTCCCGCTCCTGAACCCGTACAACAAAGGCCCAATACGAGGAATCGTGTAGATCATAAGGAATGGCGGATTTCACCTTCGTCAAGCCCTGAAGCCCCGCGGTGTACTGTCCTATAATCTCTTCCCTTCTGCGGTTCATACGATCGAGCTTGCCGAGCTGAACAAGGCCGATGGAGGCCATAAGATCGTTCATATTATATTTGTAGCCGATGTCCGAGATTTCATAATACCAGCTGTTCACATCAGGCTGACCCAACTGATACTCCTCATAACGCTCCCAGGTATCCTTGTTGATGCCGATCCAGCGCGAATGACGGAGCGGCTTCAGCAGCTCTACATCGTCTGAGGAGATCATGCCGCCGTCCCCGGTGGTCATGCATTTTTTCTCCTCAAAGCTGTAACATCCGATATCTCCCCAGGTACCTAGTGTCTTGCCTTTATACTTGCCGCCAGCGGAGTGCGCGCAGTCCTCAATAACCTTCAGGCCACGCGCCTTGGCCCAAGACACCAGATTGTCCATAGGAACAGGATGGCCGCCAAAATGCACCGGCATGACAGCTACACAGTCCTTGTCATATTTTCGTTCCAGATCTGCAAGATCCAGGCCCAGTGTGTGTTCGTCGATATCTACGAATACGGGAATAAGGCGATTATACAGTGCAGCCATTGCGGTTGCGGCAAAGGTCAATGCAGGCACCAGCACCTTTTTACCTTCCGGGAATCGATAAGCGGACAGCGCCAGATGCAGCGCAGCCGTACAGGAATTGACGCCTACAGATTCTTGTGAGCCTACATAGCGGCTCCATTGCCGCTCAAATTCAGTAACCTTGGGTCCCAGACCAAGCCATGCGCTGTCAAACGAGTCTTTAATACTTGCCAGCTCCTCCTCACCGACAGAAGGCTTGAACAGTCTGATTTTCATGTGATACCCACCTTATCTTTTATGGAATGCGTCACTCATTATTTGCCAGAAGGCTTCACGTGTAATAGTCATGGTCACCAGTTCGCGTTCTGGCGCTTCGGTTAGTGGAAGTGGTGCTGGAATCCAGCGGATGGCGCCAGCTTCCTCCACTTTGAGCAGCGGTATCCGCTCTGATTCCACCGCTCCCAGGCCCTTATAGATTCGCATTGCCCGGTAATTGTCTCCCAGCACGTGGATGCAAGCCGTCTCGATACCCAATGTATGGATGCTCCATTCACCGAGTGCAATGAGGGCGTAAATCATAATATTCCCGAACGCACCTTTGCGTCCGCGCAGGAGATTGTCGAACTCACAGCTTTTGGCAGCTTCATCGTAATTTAGCAAGCCTACCTGTCCTACAGGAGCTTGTTCTTCATCCTCGACAAAGAAAAGAATCCGATCGTCTGCGCCCAGAACCTGATGCTCCAGCCAGCGCCGGGTTCCTTCTTCGGATGCCGAAAACTGGGTAGTGAACCAGGAGGAGGAGGAATTCCTCCATTCTGTGAGTTGGCGAATTTCATCGGAGTTGTGAATAACCTCTCCAGTGATGGGACGCAATCTGCCGCGCACGGTACCATTGACTACAATAGGGATGCAGTAAGAGGAAATTTGCTGCACGTCTGCTTGCTTATAGGTTCGCAGGAGTTCCTTCATCTGGAACAATCCCTTCATTTGTTATTGGATATATCCATGGATCTTGGCGAATCGTTCAAAGGTCTTGATATCCAGCTCTCCGACCTTTCTGGCGTATTTATGCTGTGACAACTGTGTGGAATGATAGCGGAGATAGCTAAGTGGTTGAACCAGAATCGCTGCATTGCCTTGCGTCATCAGGTTAACCCAACTGGCCATATCCACGGCGAAGAAGACCTGTTTACCTGCGAGCACACCGAAGGGCTCTGTCAATGCACTGCGCTTGAACAGTACAGTGGTAGGTTCTCCGAGATAATTTGTCTGGTTACGCAGCATCATTTCTGTCAGCGTCCGACCATTGATTATAGTATCCTTGTTAGAGAATTTCCTGAAGGTTAAGACTGGTGGGACATATATTTGCTTGCCCTTGGCGTCAATAACTCTCCGCTGGGAACTGACAAGAACTACGCCGGCGTGTCCCAGAATGAAATTCATCATTTTTTCGATTTTTTGTGGATGAAACAAATCATCGTCGTTCAGGTAATTGATATACTCGCCATGTGCAAGATTGAGGCACTGCTGTTGGTTGGCGATAGGACCGATGTTCTTGGGGTTTCGGTGGTAGCGTATTTTGGAGCCGTTCGGATGTGCCTGGTATTGTGCCACCACCTGTTCAGTCTCCGTGTTGTCACTATTATCGCTAATGACGATTTCAATGTTGGCATAGGTCTGAGCAAGTGCACTTCTTAGTGCCTGTTCAAAATAGTCGGATCGATTGAAGGTGGGGATCAAAATACTCACGAGTGGTTGCATACGTCTGATCGCTCCTTTAATTTTGTTCTAAATGTCGTTTGTATTCCTCCAGGGTGGGAAGTTGCATATCTCTGTCTGACATAATCGGCCTCAGAATCGGCCAGGTAATGCGCAATGTCTCGTCGTTCCAGCGTACGCCGCCTTCATGCTGCGGGGCATAGCAGCGGTCCACTTTGTACACAACTTCACAAGCATCCTGAAGTGTACAGAATCCGTGAGCAAACCCTTTGCTGATATATACCATCTTGTTGTTGTTTTCTGTCAGCAGCACAGAATCCCAGCAACCAAATGAAGGAGAATCCGGCCTGAGGTCTACAAAAACATCGAAGATGGCACCCTGGGTTACCCGGATGAGCTTCGTTTCCGCATGGTCGCCATACTGTAGATGCATTCCCCTGATCGTGCCTTTTTTGCCTGAAAAGGATCGATTCTCCTGAACCCAATTCCAGTCCAGACCATGCTCCTTGAATAACTGTTGATCATAAATCCGCGTAAAATGGCCCCGGTGGTCGCTACTGGGACTGAGGCTGATTTCATAAATTCCCTGCAGTCTGCCTGGCTTGATGATCATCCGCTTTGTACTCCTTTCATATAATCGCGGATCTGTTGCAGGCTGACCTGACGCATGTCTTCTTGGTGCTGAACAGCTTTGTACCATTCCACAGTCCGGGCCAGCGCCGTCTCCAGATTCCAGCGTGGAGTCCAGCCTAGCTCCTGCTTCGCCATTGACGAATCCAACCGCAAATAATGGGCCTCTGGCGGATGGCTGGTCTCCTTGTCGACAAGGTAGCTGGCCCCTTCCCCCCATAGGCTGCATAGCCGCTGAACCAGTTGCTCCACGGAGTAGGCATCATCGGGGCCGAAGTTCCACCCCTGATCATAAGGTGAGCCGGACTCGGCCAGTTTTTGTGCTAACAGTAAATATCCGTGCAGTGGTTCCAGCACGTACTGCCAGGGCCTTACTGCCTGTGGATACCGGATCTGTACAGCTTCCTGCCTCAGAACGGCCCGGACAACATCCGGAATCAGGCGTTCCTTGCTCCAGTCTCCGCCCCCGATGACATTGCCGGCCCTGGCTGATGCGATAGCGACCTGAGCGGCTGCACTACCTGGATGAAAGAAGGCTCTACGGTAGCTGTCTGTAATGAGCTCTGAGCAGGCTTTGCTGCCGGAGTAGGGATCACTGCCGCCAAGACGGTCGCTCTCCCTGTAGCCCCAGGCCCATTTTCGATTGTCGTAACACTTATCTGTTGTGACATTAAGGACGGCCCGAATCGGGCTTCCTTGTGCTGACGCTGTGCGGACTGCCTCCAATACATTCACAGTTCCCATCATATTAATCTCGAAGGTGGCGGCAGGATTAATGTAGGATTCACGAACGAGCGGCTGGGCTGCCATATGAATTACGATATCTGGAGCAGTCTGCACAAGGGCATTGGATAAGGCATCGGGATTTCGAATATCATCCAAATAAGAAGTGATCAGTTCATCCATGCGGCAAATATCATACAGGTTCGGCTCGGTGGGAGGCTTCAGAGCATATCCGGTTACTGAAGCGCCAAGGGAATGCAGCCACAGAGACAACCAGGTTCCCTTAAAGCCTGTGTGTCCGGTGATGAATACTTTCTTGTTCCTCCAGAATACGGCATCTGCCTGTTGCTGGGCGGGCATCATTGACTTTCCTTTCCTCCTTCGCCTGCATTAATAAAACTCTTCCTCTCATTGTTAATAGAAGATATAAGTTTGTGATAGCATATGGTAAAAGGTAGGGTCCTGAAACTGGCAATAATCTATAGACCTATTAATTTCAGAAAATATGTATCCATCCAAGCACACCTCTGATTCTTGCATAATATAGCAGCAGGAAAGGAGGGAAAAGGATGAGTGATGTGGAAGCCAAACTGGCCCAGTTTCTGGAGAAAGCACAGAATCTGGCCTTGAAGGATGATAATGTGGTGGGGCAATTGCTTAGAAAGCTGGGTTCCGTTCAATCCAAAGTGGATACTACGGCGAGCGACAGCATTGATCAAGCAAGCTTCAATCAATTGCAATCCGAAATGGCCGCTCTGAACCTGGATGAAGCTACAAAATCCGAGCTGTTGAATGCAATTGGTAAAGTGGATAACGGAGCGACCAGTGTTTCTGTCGGTCAAGTAGTGGATGATGTCTTTGGCAAACTCCGGAATCTGCAAACTTCGTTTGCAGGCTCTAATGTGGATGTGAACACAGTAGTTGGGGAGCTAAGCCGGATCTTTGAGCAAACAAAGTCTCAGGTTCAACCGTTCTTGGGTTCGTTAAATCTGAACGGAAGCAATTTGCTTGATACTGTGCAAAAGTTGATAGGCAGCCAGTTACGCTAGTGCCGTCTATAGGCTGACGAGGGGCTGTCCCACAAGGTCGTATCTGACTGCGGGGCAGCCTCTTCTATGCATTGACTGATCGAATTGGCGGGGAAATGAGAGTTTCATATCTTCTATATAAATGGAGGTTTGAACGAATGGCAGCACAATTTAAATTGGAGGATTTGACAGGGCTGATCGAGAAAGTGGCCCGGCCGGGCCTGTTGGCTCAGCTTCTGGGCAAGGATAATGCGGTTCCCAAAAGTATTGTAGACTTTTTGAAGACAAGTTCCGATCAGCTAACTCCGACCGCAGGTGAGCCTGTATCGGCTCATTCGAAAGCCAGTGTACCGTCTACTAAGGCTGCATCGGCCCAATCGAAAGCCAGTGTGCCGTCTACCAAGGCTGCATCGACCCATTTGACAGCTAGTGTGCCATCTGCCAAAGGACAATCATCCGCACGCAGCAATGTGATTGGTGGAATCCTGGGCGCGTTGGGTCGAATTACCGCTGTTCCTTTCGCGGAGCTGGCCCGTGAGAACATTGGCAACAATGTGCTGATCACAACGAACCGGGAAATCGTCGAAGGGATTGTAGCTGAAGCCGGGAGCGGATATGCCGTGTTAACCGAAGAGGGAGGCGCGAGTGTAATCGTGAATTTCAAGAATATCCTGGCGTTTCAACCTAGCATTCTAGCGGAGGTGGAAGCAGAATGAGTTTTTCCAAGAAGATCGCAACCTATGTCGGGGAAAGCGTTCAAGTGGAGACGGCAGTAGAGACCTTTGCCGGTGTGCTTGTATCGGCGGATGATACCTTTACCGTGATTAACAGGGACGGTGTGAAAGACAATCCGGTGACCATTTTGACCGATGCTATTGCTTATGTAAGAAGCAATTTATAGCAATACGAGCTAGAGAGGCGAGATAAATGCAGTCATACAAAAGAGGAGGTGCCGGGGGCACCTCCTCTTTTTACATCCTATAGTAGTCTCGTAAAGTGCCGAGTCTCCTCTCTAAAGCGTTGATCATGCTGTTTCTGACCAGGTAAAGCAGGTAGACAGAATGCGGTTAAGTGTTTCCTGATCATAGATTCCGTTCGCCTGATTACGCTCCATCAGCTTCCGCGCCCAAGATAGTGCTCGTGAATATCCCTCATAATCATGAACGGGAATGGTGCGCTGATAGAATTGCATGTGAATCTCGAACTCTTCCTCGGTAGGAAAGACACCCAGATTATACAGCAGCATTCTGCGCACCCGGTCCGCCGTCAGACGCTGAGCCTGATGCTGCCGGATAGAGATTTGACCTTCATGCACGCGATAGGAGTAGAGGTATTCGGGCAGATTCTCGATCCTTGTGAGTTCCGACAGCCGGCTCCAGAATTCATAGTCCTCGGCATGTGTAAAGCCCGGATTGTAGTGGATGTCATGTTCCTTCAGTACGCTGCTCCGCATAAATACCGTAGGATGTCCAACACAACAATAGAAAAGCTGCCAGCAGCGAATATCTTCATGACTTGTAGGCCTGGGGATGAGTTCCCCGTTATGAAAAAGGGTGATGAAGGTGCCAAGGACACCGACCTCGGGATGGGTCTCCATATAGCGGAGCTGTGACTCAAAACGATGGGGCGCACTGATATCATCGCTGTCCATTCTCGCAATATATTCACCTGTGGACAAGTCCAGTCCCTCATTAAGACAATGAACCAGCCCTTTGTTGGAATCGTGGATGATGAGGCGAATTCGCGGATCTTCCAAGCTCTGGAGATATTCCAGTGTACCGTCGGTGGAACAATCGTCGATGATCAGAAATTCAAAGTCGCGGTAGGTCTGATTCAGTATGCTTTCCACTGCATTTTTAATATAAGGCCTGGTGTTATAAGCCGACATCAATACTGTTATCTTGGGCATTCGGCGTTCTCTCCCTCAAACGATTTTCAAACTACTACAAAAGGTCGTATAATTAAGTTTATTTTATTCTTTTTCCGCAGATTTGCTTAGACGAAAGTCAATCACAGTGGGAAAAGGGCCGTTTTAGGACATCCAGGAGGAAGACTTATGATCAGATATCCATTTTTAGAGAAAAACGCAACAATAGGAGTGACAGCGCCTTCATCAGGCGTGAGCTCAAAGGGTCATGATCCCTTCAAGTTAGCTTGTGAACAGATGGAGACCAAAGGCTTCAAGGTCGTCTGCGGAGATACCGTATGGACACAGCATAAGGCTAAGTCGGCTCCAGCTCCGGTGCGTGGCAAGGAATTCAATACCATGATGGGGGATGAAGCCATCGGGATGATTTTTCCGCCTTGGGGTGGCGAGCTGTTGATTGAGATGCTGGAGTTTATTGATTTTGAATGTATTGAGCGCCAAAGTAAATGGATTATGGGGTATTCGGATATAAGCACGTTACTGCTGGCGGTGACCCTGAAGACGGGCCTGGCTACAGCTCATGGGGCCTGCTTCTATGATTTTCGGGGAGAGGTTAGCGATGAGACTACCGGGCAATGGCTGTCCGTATTGATGACGAAGGCAGGGGGCTCCAATATTCAGCACTCAGCTCCCCGTTATCACAAAGAGAAGGAACAAAGTGAACCGTCGCCAAATGTCTTTCATCTAACGGAACCTGTGGAATGGAAGACAGTCTCTGGATCGCCGGAAACGGTCAAAGGTAGATTGCTGGGTGGATGTGTGGATGTCATCAGGCATCTAATCGGCACACCGTACGGCGACGTGGCATCTTTTCAAAAGAAGGTCATCCATGATGAGCCTATTCTGTGGTACCTGGAAAATTGCGAGCTGAACACCGCAGATTTACGTCGTTCGCTCGTCCAGATGAAGCTGGCAGGCTGGTTCCGGAACTGCTCGGGACTATTGTTCGGCAGAAGTGCGGCCAATCGTCCATTTGATGGATACACAGCCGAGGACATGTACAAGGAACTTGCCGAGGAACTGGGCGTGCCAGTGATTTATGATGTGGATTTTGGGCATGTTCCGCCGCAGCTTACACTGATTAACGGAGCTTATGCCGAGATAGAGGTATTCGAGGGGAAAGGCACAGTACAGCAGCATTTTCTTCCCTAACAGACAACGCGTCAGAGGTATGGATAAGAGTCTTTTCAGTGATTATTTCGGGTACTTATTTTCCTAAAAAAGGAGCTGGGTCAGATGAAAGTATTGTTTATCGGAGGGACGGGTCAGATCAGTCAGGCTGTGTCCAGGCTGGCTGTAGAGCGAGGTATAGAACTGTATCTGTTCAATCGAGGACAACGGGATGAATTCGTACCAGAAGGCGCGAAGGTCATCACGGGAGATATTCGCCAGCAGGCTGAGGCTGCTGCTGTGCTGAAGGACCATGAATTCGATGTGGTGGTGAACTGGATTGCCTTTACACCGGAGCATGTTCAGACCGACATTGAGCTGTTTACAGGTAAGACCAAGCAGTATATCTTCATCAGCTCGGCTTCTGCTTATCAGAAGCCGCAGCGCAGCTACCTGGTGACGGAAGAAACGCCAATGGAGAATCCTTACTGGCAGTATTCCCGGGACAAGATTGCCTGTGAAGAGCTGTTAATGGAAGCATACCGGAATAGCGGCTTCCCGGTGACCATCGTACGACCGTCGCATACTTACGGAGATACGGCAATTCCGGCGGCATTGACGAGCTGGGAGCATCCATGGACGCTGGTGGACCGTATCCGCAAAGGCCAACCGATCATCGTGCATGGGGATGGAACCTCACTGTGGACGCTGACACACAACACGGATTTTGCCAAGGGATTCGTGGGCTTGCTGGGACATCCTGAAGCATTGGGAGAAGCGATTCATATTACCTCGGATGAGGTTCTAAACTGGAATCAGATTTATGCAGGTCTCGGTGAAGCGGCAGGCGCAGAGCCACAGGTCGTGCACATCTCCACAGACTTCATTGCCGCCTTTACGCCTCCGGGAACCGCAGACGGTCTGATTGGCGACCAGGCGGTGAGCAGCGTATTCGACAACAGCAAGATCAAGTCCCTGGTACCGGATTTTGTCTGCACAGTTCCTTTTATCGAGGGTGTCAAGCGTTCGCTGTCCTGGTTTGAGAATCATCCGGAGCTCTGCACAGTGGACCCGGAATGGTCGGCGCTGGTGGATGCCCTGATTGAAAGACATGGTACGGCGCCTAAACCTATTTCCTACTATACCTAGAACGTGACAAGCCTACTGGCTTGAAACGACGGCAGGGTCGTGCTGAACCTTAGAGAAGGCGAAGCCGACCCTGCCCTGTTATCAAAGACGACTGAACCCTTGCGGATCAGCGTCTTTTTGTGCTGTGCACCCATCCCACTATAGGAGGTCCAGGCATGAATCAGTGAATCCTGAATATACTCTCACTACCGAAATTCCCGTTAAAGGAGTCCTGGCCATGCCAACACATCCCTATGTCTCCCGTTTCTTTGTCAACACCGATGCAAGGCGCGATAAATTGATATATGATTTGCCGAAGTCCTGGTGGAGCCGTCCTTATGAATACGAATGGTGTACGCATTTCGTCTCCTCACATGATGTGGTGCTGGATGCAGCTTGTGGTATCTCTCATCCGCTCAAGTTCTATCTCACCGACGTCTGTGAGGAGGTTCATGCCTGCGATATGGATGCAAGAATTGTTAGCAAGGAAGCTATACTGGCGGAGATTTCCCACGATATTGGAAAGGACGCAGCATGGCAGGTACAGGCTGGAAGGACTACACGCCTGCATCTGGCCCAAGCCGATCTAACAGCGCTGCCTTACGAGGATGAATATTTTGACACGGTATTCTGCATCTCTGTCCTGGAGCATCTGTCGCTGTTGGATCAGTATCACGCACTGGGAGAGTTCCACCGGATTTTGAACGATGAGGGTCTCTTAATCCTGACTTTTGATTACCCAACAGTAAATCTCCAGCTCATGAACGGCTTGCTGCTGCAGGCGGGATTTCAGTACTGGGGCGAGACTGATTTTGAGCTGCCTTCGGATGCCGTACGGACGGACGCCTGGGATGGCTTGAATTGCTTCCGGGCTGTGCTAAAAAAACAACATAGCTGACAGGCATTGATTTATTCAGGCCCATATGCCTAGTAAATCTAAGGATAACTACTGGACTTTATACCCTTTATATGGAAGTTTGTGCCTTGTATAGTAGAGTAGCAGCACAGCAGACTGCAGTGAATCAGAAGATAAAGGGGTTAAACTGTTGCGCAAATCAGCAATCCTTATGATCATTATGCTACTACTTGTTACGGGCGCATCTCCTGCTAATGGAGAGGAAGCGGAACCACAGCGCATTCAGCTATCTTTTGCAGGCGATATCCTGCTGGACGGCTTCGTAGGTGAGCAAATTGCCCGCTACGGGGCCAATTATCCATTCGTGAAGGTGGCGCCGGTACTCCAGAAGGCAGATTTGGCTTTTGCCAATCTGGAGACACCGGTGTCTACCCGGGGAACGCCTTCACAGAAAAGCTTTGTTTTCCGTTCCAAGCCCTCAGCTTTGAGTGGACTAGTCTTTGCCGGCATTGACGGTGTGACCCTGGCCAATAATCATATTCTGGATTACGGCAGGACGGCAATGCTGGACACGTTGGTTCATCTGGACAGATACGGAATTGGACATACGGGCGCAGGCGCTGATATCAAGGAAGCGTTCAAGCCGTTTGTGAAGACGGTCAAAGGAAAAAGAATCGCTATCCTCGGTGTTAGCCGTGTACTCCCTAGTCCTTCCTGGTATGCAGGAGCATCTACCCCAGGTGCCGCTTCGGCATATACGTTAGAGCCGCTGCTGAGCGAGATTAAGGCCTCATCCAAGGTCAATGATTTCACGATTGTGTACATCCACTGGAACGAGGAATTCAAAGATTATCCGGAGAAATATGCCCGCACCCTTGCCAAGCAAATCATTGACAGCGGAGCCGATATGATTATAGGCGCACACAGCCATTGTCTGATGGGTATTGAGTATTACAAGCACAAGCCTATCTATTATTCACTAGGCAATTTCGTGTTTAATCGTTCCACCCGTGGAGGGGATAAGACGCTTCATTCCATGCTGCTGAATATAGAGATTAAGGGCTCGGATATGACGGGCGTGATCACTCCCGTGAAGATAATCGCGGGCCAGCCCAATTTTATGGGAGCGGATTACAATGCTCAGACGATACAGCAGCTCAACAAGCTCTCGTATAATGCGAGGATTGATTCGTCGGGGAAAGTATGGGAGAAGTGAGATCTCCTGCCCTGAAGTTCGGACTATAGCGGCAATGACCAACTGGGTGTCCCATTCGCCATGACCGATGGCGGTGAGACACCCTTTTGCATGGCGCGAACATGTTGACGGTATGGATGCCTATTCGTGCACTGTGAGCCGAGTTTCTGCCGGTGTACGCGGTTTGGCTGGCGGGATTACCTCAGGGTAACCGATATGCAGCACGCCTACGATTTTCTCGCCAGGAGCAACGCCGACAGCCTCCCGGAAGTAAGGGGCGAACATGTAGGGATTGGTCTTCCAGACGACGCCCAGCCCCTGCTCCCAGGCTGCGAGCTGAAAGCTCTGAATCCAGCTGCACACGGCGCCGAAGTCTTCTGTCCACTGCTTGTCCCGCGGGTCTTCCTGCATGACAACAATGAGATGAACCGGGATCGTCATATATTCCTTCCGCCGCTGAAGCTCGTATTTCTGCCGTTCTTCATGCGACATGGCGCCGAGCACAGCTTCAGTAAAGGTCTCGCGGGCAGCACCCTTGTATTGGATAAACCGCCAGGGCTCCCGGAGCGCGTGATTAGGCGCCCAGTTGGCGGTGTTCATCAGCGAAAGCAGCAGCTCCTGTGGAACAGGCGTGCTCTTGTACTGCCGGATACTCCGGCGTTCCCGGATCGCTTGTGCAACGGGAAAAGCGGGGGAGTTATGCATTTTCTGTGCCTCCTGTATGCCTGTGTTATGGGTGTGATTCTGTCAATTATACTATATGAATTAGGCTGAGATCTAAAGTCCCGGGTAAGGAAATAAATGGTTAATTTATTTTTTTATAAACTAATCTAGTACAGGATCTATCTAAAAATCTGAGATGGGCATTATACGGTCGTTAGAGCGGAGGATCGGAAGAACCCTCCGAATGCGTAGCGGTCCAATATAGCGTCTGAGGCGTCAACTGCTGATTTTGGTTTTGAATCCTATTACAATGTAAAGATTTTATGTTCAATTTATATATTTTCCATAAATAGCTTTCAATGAAAGCTATTTTCATATAGAATAGTTAACGAAATCTTTAAATTGTCGAAAAAACAGTGTTATTTGTCGAAAAACAGTGTCGATAAATATCAAAAAATGTAGAAAAAAATTGACAGGAAAGAAATAGCACCTTACAATGCAAATATGACGTAATCGTTACTACTTTATAGAAGCTTTGATAGCTTTTAACTCTAATGATTATTTAGGTGTTATTTCAAGGGAGGATGCTTAAGATGAAAGCAACAGGAATTGTAAGAAAAGTAGATGAACTGGGACGTATCGTAATTCCAATTGAACTGCGTAGAACAATGGGAATTGACATAAAAGACCCGCTTGAAATCTTCGTTGATGGAGAAAAGATCATTCTTAGAAAATATGAGCCTACCTGCATCTTCTCCGGCAGCGCGGAAAACCTGATCAACTTCAAAGGTAAAATGGTCAGCAAAGATGTTCTGGACGAGCTTATTTCAAGTTTCGACAAAATCTAATTTAATTTTCGGTTAGTCCGGAAATTGTTCAGCCTATAAAGGCCGGTTTGCAGCACAGTATTGTGCTTGCAAACCGGCCTTTTGTCATACTCTAAACCAAAACAAGACGGGCACCTCCATAACGCTTGGGTGGCCGTCTTGTTTTGGTTAATAAGACATGGGCTGTTGTACTGGCTCAGGAATCCAGCACACTCTGCAATTTGTCGACGGCTGCGCTGTATTGCGTCATTCCAATCTCAATACAGAGTTTCTGATGCGGACTCAGTTTGCCATCAAGATCCTTAAGCTTCTGCGCCAGTTGGTCATGAATAGCCTGTTTATCCTCTATCTCTCGCCGTAGAAGATTGTTCAGGGTGTCCTTGTCGGTCATATCTCCGAAATAGAGGTGCATAAGGAAATCAGAGCGCAGCACTTCTCGCTCGGCAGGCTGCTTCAAGTAATGGTTGAATTGTTCCATTCCTTCAGTGGTGATGGTAAAAACATTCTTATCAGGCTTGCCTTTTTGATGCACAGTCTCTTTGCTAATGAGATTTTGGCGTTCCATCTTGCTCAGGGCTGGATAAATGGTACCAAAGCTGGCATCGAAGAAGAAGGAGAAGTCTTCTTCGAAGTGACGTTTAATTTCATAGCCAGAATGGGGCTCCTTACTTAATAGACCCAAGATCACATCTTGTATATTCATAGACGTCCTGCCGCTCCTCTCTGTCTAATTACCATACCACAATCGCAGGCAGAGACTCAATGAACTGAGACTGGGGGAAGAGGAGTGTTAGGCGCTTATTTGGGTATTACCGGGAGTGGTTGCCGGTTCCCGACGAATGGAGGTCAGGAGGATGCTTATGGCAACGGCGGTAGCCCCAATATAGATTAGGGGCCAGAGGTCACTGCTTAGATCCGAACCGCCGATGAGAAGGGTGAACATGCCGTCCACTGCGTAATAGGCAGGTGAGAACAGGCCAATCGATTGGTAGAACGTCGAGAGCATATCGCGTGGAACAGTGGCTCCAGAGGCCAGCATCTGGATAGATAGCAGCGCAATGTTGAGCCAGGCGCCGATGTCTCCGAGCAGGAGGAGGCTGAGATTGGCGATGGTCATGCAAGAGAGCAGTACGACAAATTCGAATAGCCACATTGTTATGAAGCCGTAACCGGAATGAATGCCTAGCCCATTCATCATGGAGGTGCCGACCAGCGAGCCGATGATGGCCGTAGCTCCGATGATGATAAAGTGGGCGGACAGAGTCTTCCATTTCCCTGCTGTGCCTGTCAGTGTGGATGATGCTTTGCTGAGACTCATCGTCAGGAACATTGCCCCTGTAAAAGAAGCTGTCACTACCATCAGGGGGACCATGGCGGAGGAGAAGTTGCGTAGAGGATGGACTACCTGAAGATCCGAGCTGACTCGTTGTCCGGAGCTCTTCCGGATGATCTCAGCTTGTGCTTCTGGGATTTTCATACTGTTAAGGACACCGTTCAGCGTAGTCGTGCGGGTATGTTCATTTAGTGACTCGGTGACTTTAGCAGCAACGCTCTGCATGACCGAGCTGACCATCTGTGGGTTGGATTCGTTGAGAATGTAGTTAACTTTCGCAGTGGCGTAAGGGTCACTAAGCTGTGAGGTGAAGCCTTGTGGGAGATGGATGATGAAACGGAGGCGTCGATGTTCCAGATCATTCTGGGCATCAGGCAACGTAATTTCGGTCTCAGTGCGGAAATGAAGTGATCCGGCAATAGAATCCGCGATGGTCTGGCCTGCCGCACCGTCTTCGTTCACTATTGCAATGGGCAGCTGATCCGTGCGAGTGGTCACATGGTCGTAGCCAGTGATCCAAATCAGGCTGAAGAATACTTGAAACAACAGGGTGGTGATAATGCCGATAATGGTAGCGGGCTGCTTGAGCAGTTTCAAAGCTACAGTAAACATAAAAGATCACTCCTTTTATATATCACATTGTAATATGACAGAATGAAATATATCATACTGATATATGGAAGGCAAGATGAATTTATCCATCGCTATCCCGGCAGCTTTCCGATATCATAGAATGCATAAATACAGCATAAGAAAGGAGTTATTTCATGAGTCAGGAAGAAACCAGTTTTGAACAGAACAATCAGATCCCGCAGCTGAAGAAGCCGGAAGCGATCATCTTCGATATGGACGGGACCTTGTTCCAGACGGAAAGCCTACTGCTGCCGGCCTATCACAAAATGTTCGACATTTTGCGAGAGGAAGGGTTATATACAGGAACGACACCACCGGAGGAGCGTATCCTTGGAAGTGTTGGCATGTTGCTGGAGCAAATCTGGAAGATTGTAATGCCAGAGGCGGGAGAGAATGTGCATCGTCGTGCGGATGAGCTGCTGCTGCAGTTGGAGATTGAAGGACTGGAGGCCGGGAATACGCTGCTCTATCCGCAGGTAGCTGAGACGCTGGTGGCATTAAAAGAACGGGATGTACGTCTGTTCGTCGCCAGTAACGGGCTGCAGGACTATATCCATAGCATTGTAGTCGTGCACGAATTGAAAGAGCTGTTCGAAGGCTTGTATAGCGCAGGCGGGCAAGGAACAGCGACAAAGACGGACCTGGTGCGCATTCTGCTGGACAGCCGTGGAATCAGCAGTGCCTGGATGGTAGGAGACCGTTCTTCCGATGTTAAGGCAGGAAAAGACAACGGGCAGACCGTGATTGGCTGCGCCTATGCAGACTTCGGTCGTCAGGATGAGCTTAAGGGCTCGGATGTTATTATCGAGTCTATTGGCGAGCTGTTAGAGCTTTATGATAATGCGGAATAGGGTAGCTTGACTGCTTTAACGCTGTTGTAATCACATATATCTGCAAAATAAAGAGCCTCAGTCCGTGTAGTTCGGGCTGGGGCTCTTTCGCCTATACATATGAAAGAAGGGGGGAACAGTGAGGCAGTGCATACCTCCTTATTCTTCGGTGACTTTGGAAGACGCCGGAGTTTCCTTGTTTCTATGAATCCACAACGCATATTCCAGCGGACGTACCAGCGATTTGCGGTAGGTTTCGGTGTCGCCGGACCGGAGAAAGACCTCACGAGCAGGCTTGGGGTTGACCTCCAGGATATAGATTCTTCCTTCACGATCAATGGCAAGATCCAAGGCCAACTCACAGAGGGAGCTAAAGGTATCTTCCAGATAGGCAGCGGCTTCGATCCCCAGCTTCTCGGCCGTGTTCATTACCTTCCCGGCTTTCTCCTGGCTACCCAGCCAGCTTCTGAGTAGTTTCTCAGCCCGAACAGCATGGCCGCCGCCATGCAGGTTAGAGGTTACGCTGCGCGCCGCTCCGACTCGTCCGGCCATTCCCGTTAGTTCCCAGACGCCAAGACCATTCTTCTGAACCAGCATGCGGTAATCATGGAAGCGGCCATTCGGCAGACGAAGAGGAATGCCCTGCTGTGCGAGAAAAGTACTTCCAATACACCACTGACGGACTACACTTTCAAGCTGGGAGAGCGAGACCTTGCGTGGAGGGATAATGTGGCGGTTCTGCCGGCGGCCCTGTATGTCGAAGAAGCTTTGTGCACTGGCCTTCTTCTCGATGCGTAGAATTCCGCGTCCGCCAGTGCCATTAATCGGCTTGATATAAACGACGGAATGCTTTTTAAGCATCCGTTTGAGGTCGGTGGAAGACTGATAGAGCAGCGTGTCCGGGAGATGCTGCCGGAAACGCTGCTTTTGCGAGAAGGTTTGGTGAATGGTCCATTTGTTGCGCAGCGGCCGGTTTAGAAAGGTCAGATGATTGTAGCGGGCACGGAAGCGAAGAAGCTGCTGGAAGCGGGCGCTTTTCTGGATACGGCAGCGATCAAAGATCATCCCCGGCAAGGCCCGCCACTTGCGGGACCATTTCCCGGTTTTGGAGTCATAGACCATCGCGTAGACTTGCTCTTTCGTGGCGTGTACATCCATAGGTGTAAAGACAAAGACATCCAGCCCGAGCTTGCCGCCTTCGATAATCATCCGCCGATACACACTTTTTTCTTCGAGCTGCTTGGCATCGTTCAGATACAATGTAAGAATGCCTAAGACGGGTTGTGACACAGTAGTTCACCTTCTTGTGAAGAGATGGTAGTACTTCCCGCATATTCTGGCGAACGCAGCTCAAGCGTGGGCTTGCCGGTTGGTCCAGTGGTGAGAGCCACCGCAGCCAAGCCAGCCCGGAAGCACATTTTCAGGCTGGCGATATTGTCACTGGCGACACTGCATTCCAGTCTGCCAAGACGTTGCAGCTGTGCCGTCAGAAGCGAAGAGCCAGTATGCTTACCCCGATACAGCGGATGGACGGCGACAAGGCATGCTTCCTTGCCGAAGCCAGACACGAAGCAAAGGCCTGCAAGCTGGCGGCCGTACTGGCCGCGCACGGTAGCCACCAGCAGCGATACGCCAGGGAGGGCAAGCTGCTGTGGAGTCAATGCAGCTAGCGTCCGGTAACCCTGGATTGTGATCCGCCGATCACCGTGCTGCCGGATGAAATGCAGCAGGCCATCCAGCCGAGCGCTCCACTCTGCAGGGGCCGTGTCGTAGATGGAAGAGATTTGCATGTCGTTGTCACTTCCTTCAGGCAAGATTATTCGGGATGCTGGGACAGATGCTGGCTGTACTGGAAGATCCGTTCCAGTGATAGCTTGCGGATCGCCGGTTCATCGAATTTCATCGGTCGTGAGTTGGCCTCGAAGAACCAGAGACCACCGTTACGATCGACTCCGAAATCCATGGACATTTCCCCAAGTCTATACTCGGAGGCCCGCTCAATCTGGCGGGCCATTAACAGGGCTGTCGTGGGCACGTTCTTGAGAATGGCCGCGCTCCGCTCGGTGCTGAAGGTTCCCTCCAGCATGCTGGAGGGTTCTTCGACGGTGCCGCCACGCGGAACGTGGGTAGTGATGCTGCGGGCGCCGGCCAGCCGGGCGCCGATGCCTGTAACGCCCCAGTTGCCCCGGTTATTCTTTTGCAGCAGCACGCGCAGATCGAAGGGGCGACCGCGGTGAGTGGCCAGCTCAATGGCCTCCTGAACGATATATCGAGTCGTTCCCTTCTCCTTGCTGATGCGACTCCAGAGGCGTTCAATGGAAGCTGTTTTGTAGGTAACGTTTTTTTTGCCAGTCTGGATTTGTAGTCGGTAGGGCAGTGGCGTTTCTTCAAGATACTTCAGTCGCATGATGCCTTTACCGGCTTTGCCGGTCTCGGGCTTCAGATAGAGACTGCCGTGATTCTTCAGCATGGCTGTCAAGGTGCTCGGACTGCGCAGTCGGCGGGTCTTGGGTACATGCTTTGAGGTGAAGCGAGAACTGTGTAGCCATTCGAATAGATTCCATTTGTTGAAAAAATACGGATTGTAGAGATGGATGCCAGGATGCTCCAGACACTGGGCGATTTTGCGGGCCACAGGCTTAAGTTCTTCCTTTTCCCTGCTCGCCACCCGATTATAGATGATCTGTGGCAGTGGTACAGGGATGCTGTACCACTGCTTGCCGCTTGGAGAAGGGATATAACCGTTGATGAACCGTTCCTCCAGCTTGAGATCACGGACGGTAACTACATATACGAGGTAACCCAGTTCTTTGCCGGTGCGAATAATATCACGGAAATTACTGCGGTTGCCGCAGAATTTCAGACGCTTGTCACTGGTGGTCAGGATGGCGATAACGGGCTTGCTCTCATCGGGAATGCGGATGTTCAAGGCTCATCCCTCCTGCGGAATTTGCTGAGATACAGGCAATGTTCCAAAATATGCTCGATGGAAGCTCTGCCCTCAGCGCGCAGGGAAGGGTGGCGGAAGATGGAGCGTCCGGGTTTGGCATTCGCCTCGAACATCCAGATTTCCTCATCCTGGTCGATCCCAAGATCGAAGCCGATCTCGCCCAGCAGATGTCGATGCTGGATTTCCAGCGACTCTGCCAGTCTGACAGCAGTACTCTTGGCACGCTGAAGCACTTCATCAGCCTTGCTTCCGAATACACGGCCAAGCGCCTGCTGTGGCGTGAGTAGTGCACCACCATTTTTGAGGTGAGTAGTGACGCTGCCCCGTCCGGCCTTCTTGGCGCCGATCCCGACGACAACCCACTGGTTACTGCCGTTCTTGTGCATATGAAAACGGAAGTCGATAGGGCAGCCATCAATTTCAATGAGCCGGATGCCCTGCTGTACGATATAATTCTGAAGCTGTTGGCCATGGCGCCCCCGCAGCATACGCATTAGGCTCTCGAAGTTTGAGAAGCGCAGCAGCACGTTCTTGCCATTCTTGCGGTAACGGGCAAAGTAGCCCTTTTTCGGCAAATAAGTGAGCCGGTAAATGCCGTGTCCAAGGCTGCCCGCTGACGGTTTGTAATATACGAAATGATGACGGTCCAGCATATCGCGCATTTTCTCCGTGTTAGGGTTGGTATGGGTCTCCGGCACGTAGCGGTTTGCCGTGGAGTCGTTCTCCAGCAGTCGATAAATATCGGATTTATTAAAGAAGCTCCAGTTGAAGTAAGGAATCTTCTTGCGCATGAATCGTTCCCGCAGCTGGTTGATGTAAGGAGAGGTTTCCGCCCTTCTGCTGGGAAGTCGATTGTAGACGACATCGGGCAACGGCACCATTTTGCGTTCGAATTTGCCGTTTGAAGTCAGGAAATAACCGTATATTTGCTCCTGCTGCCAATTGATATCGCGTGGGGTGAAGGCAAAAATATAGCATTTATTGCTGCCTTCACGCAGCAGCTGTTTGATGAATCCTGTGCGGGAGCCGAAGGGCTGGGAAGAGGAAGTCGGCCCATCGGATAATATACCGACCAGAGGTCCGAGCTGTACCTCATCGTTCTCCAAATTGCGCAAGTAAATGCCGCCAGTCTTCGGAACCTTGATGGCGCTCTTCACACCAGAGGCGAGAAACATATGCTTGCCGGCTCGCTTGATGGGTTTGATGATCGCCGGAATTGTATCCTTGCCCAGCCGCAGGCGAATGTTCTTTTTACCGGATAGCTTCAGGCTTTTCATCAGCGAGCCCGATACATATACGATCCTCTGGGGCTGTTTGGTGAAATGGACGTTGCAAAAAGTGAGACCCATTTATGAATCCTCCTTAGGAATCATTGATTTATTCCCGTGTGAACGAAGCCGCAGTGGTGACCATGTCGGCTGTATACGCCTTGCAAGCATCAGATGGCGGGCGTAGCGCAGCGGGTTTTCAGTAGATAGCTTGATAGCCCGGCGGTCGCCTGTCAGGCGAAACACAGATCGTCCCGGCTTGGAATTGGCCTCGAGCAGCCAGATCCGGCCGCCTTCGTCAATCCCGAAGTCAAGGCCGAGCTCACCGAGCCTGCCGCAGGCATCCTCCAGCACAGCCGGCAGGAAAGCAGCATGAACGGCCAGTTCCTCCACAATATCCTTGCCTGCCAAACCGTATTCTGCGGTCAGGAAGGGTAAGGGAGAGACGGCAGTTCCACCGCCGTGCAGGTTCGAGGTGAGCGTTCCCTTGCTGCCGAGCCGGACGGCCATTCCTGTGAGTCCCCACACGCCGCTGCCATCTTTCTGCATAAGGACACGAATGTCGAACGGCTGGCCTGTGCTGCCAGTGAGATGCAGATAAGGCTGTATAATGTAACGGCGCGAGTCGATGAAGTCGTGTATCCAGTCGAGACCTTCTTGCTCACTGGCAAAAGCGAGGTGAAACGGTGTGTTGGCACCGTCCCGGCCACTCACGCGAAGCCCCCCTGTGCCTCCGTGAATCAACCTGGCATGTAACGTGCGCTTGCCATGCGAACCGGCCCTGGGCTTCAGGAATACGCCGTATTCTCTCTCTGCGAGCATGGTGCTCAGTCGGTCACGGCCACTATAGAGCCGGGTCTCGGGTAGCAGCGGCGCCGCGCTGCGAATGGACTTCAGAATCTTGTATACGCTCCATTTGTCGGGTAGCCCGCGGGACCAGGGCAATGAGCGGGGAAGGGCGGCCAGCGCAGCCGAAGCTTCCTGCCGCTCCTTTCGGCTGCTGTAGAAACAGCGGTTATAGACCACATCTGGCGGTGCGGCCGTAATGTTCTGCCAGCTGCCGTCCTGCCACATATACCCGGTGACACTTGATCCGTCTGCTGCTACGCCTTTAGGCTGGAAGATGAGAACATCCAGATTGAATAACGGAGCGGCCTGGCACAGCTGGCTACAAAAGGCGGGCTCTGCGATGGGAGGGTTGCCATTGCGGCGGCCTGTCATGACGCCAAGGAACCCTAGTGTTGATGTCTCCATGAGATCCTCCTTATAAACCGGCCAGGTAACGGCAGTACAGAACCATTTGCTTGACGGATGGTCTTATTTTTTGATCGTTCAGCGGTGTGTTGTCGTTCTTGGATGGCTTGGAGTTCACTTCGAGCAGCCAGATCCGGCCGGATTGGTCGAGTGCCAGATCGATCCCGAGTTCACCGAAGTGGGCCGGGATATAACTCTCTATTCCGCGAGCTATGGCAAGGGCTGCTCGGGGCAATCCGAGCTGCACGCTATCCTTCACACCGGAAGGAAGGCTGCTTTTGTTCACCGCTTCCCGGACAGTGCTGAGGGTACCGCCCCGCGCCAGGTTCGACACGAAATGGTTGTTGCCAGCTGTACGGGCGACGATGGAAGTAACACCCCATTTGCCGGTACCATTCTTCTGCACCAGTGCCCGGAAATCGACGGGTCTCCGCCCTATTTCCAGCAGGGGGAGACCTTGCTGGATCTGGTAGCGGGTGCTTTTCATTTTGGGAGAAATGGCCTGAAAGAGCTTCGCAAGTGTGGGATACGACTGCCTGCGGGAGCCCATTGGTGTGGTAGATTGCAGCAGGTATCCGCCCCCGTCTTCCTTGGAAATGCGGAGGATGCCTTTGCCCAGACTTCCGCGTACTGGCTTCAGGAATACGCTCTGATAATGGCTGCACATCCGCTTCAGCACGGCAGAACCGTTCAGCATATGGGATTCGGGCAAGTACCGCTGCAAGGAGGCATCTTGTTTCAACGCCTCGAACACCTCTGTTTTGTCAAGAAATTTTTCGTTGAAGAAATGTGTGCCGTAGCGCGATTTTACATCGGCCAGGAAATGCTGTACGCTAGGTTTGTTCTCTACCTTGCGCGTGGTGAGTCGGTTGTTGATGACATCGGCAATGGGCAGATTTCGCTTGCGCCAGCCCTCTTCGTATACCCAGCCCTGAATGGATGAACCAGATGTCTCCAATGATTCAGGGGTAATGAAATATACATAGGCTCCCTGTGCATGGCAGGCATTGGTCAATTCCCGGCAGAACATCGTGATGGCTCCGAACAGCCGCTCGGGCTGATCGGGATAGTGGCGGCTGACAAGAACGCCGATCAATGGTCCAAGCCGGAGGGTGCGGCTGCCCGTGCTGTAGGAGACGTTTAGTTTATGCCGGAATTTAAATCCGGCTCGTCGCGCCAGCCCCTCACTTACGCGCAAACTGTCGGACTTGGGAACCGGAATGACGGTTACGTCCTGCCGGAATGAGCCGAAGGCGAGCTGAAGCGTGCCGTTTGCCGGAATTTTGAGTCTTTTCATGGATCGGTCTCCAAGCATGACGGCATTTTCCTGCAGGATGCTCGATTGGACCGTTTGGACAGGGATCTTGAGCTTAGACATCTTGGATCTCCTTCCGGTAGCATGATGCCGGCAAATTGATAGCTAAGGGTTACATATCATTCATCATATGGAGACATCTGACCCTTGGTGATTGACCTATTTTTTTAATAACAATCTGGGAGGAATGAAGTAATGAACGTTTATGACAAAGCACACGAATTAGCACGGGCCATCAAAGAAAGCAGCGAGGTGACGGATATTTCTGCAGCGATGAAACTGGTTGATGCTGACCCGGAAGGTAAAGCTATGCTGGAGGGCTTCCGCCAGAAGCAAGCAGAAATGCAGCAACGGATGATGAGCGGAGAGATGCCAGAGCAAGAGGAAATGGAGAAGATGGAGAAGCTGTTTGAGGTGCTGAACCTGAATCTCGGCATTCGCCGTCTGTTTGATGCAGAGCGCCGCCTGAGCGTAGTGATCGAGGACGTGAACAAGATTATTACCGAGAGCCTGCAGGAGCTTTACGGAGAACTGGGCTAACACCCAGGTGTTTAATAGGTAAAAAAGGGTATTCCCGCGGCGAAAGCCTGGGGAATACCCTTTTTTAGTGAGAGAATAGTAGCGTAACATCATAATCAGTGCTTGCTTAATAACCTGACCAAAACAACTCAGTCAGAAGGCTGACAAAGAGGTTCACGTCGTTATTCCTGTTTGCCCTCGATGGCGCACAGCAGAATGCCCGCAGCTATGCCAAGCCTTCGGTCGATCAAGCTTCTTCTGTCTTCCTCGAAATCGGCGCTTACTTTGGAAACGAACGGATTGAAGTTCCTGGTGAAGACCGGAATGGCTATTCCGTCTATCACGACACTGTACTTCTGGGGAATGATAGGGAAGATTCGACTGAGTAGCGCCATAGCGAGGCTCTCCTCCTTGATTTTTCCGATCTCTTGATCATGGCTATCCAGAATAGTCCATTCGTCCTTCAGAATCGATTTGAATCCGTTGCGCCGCAATGCGCCGAGATGTTCCCCGGTTTCTGTATCATGCACATCATAGGTCGCTCCGAAGTCGATGATGCTGCGGGCTTTGATCCGCAGAAGTTCCTTGTACATACTCTCATCCGTATAGATGGAGATGTCTTCTTTAAGCTTGAACGCTTTAAGATGGGAGTACAGAACCAGCTCCCCCGTACTGTCATAGATATGGAGTTTGGCCCCTAGGACGGAGAATACTTTTTTGCGAATAACGTACTGGGTATGTGTAAAAGCTCTGTTTATGATGATCAACGCCTCTCTGATTGGATGAAGTGCAGCTGTCGTTATGTACTATAGAGCTATACCTGCTTCTGTTACAGATTATACCAGTCAATGGGAATCAAAGATAAGTTTTTTGTGGACTTGTCTCATATTTCCGGCTCCACGTTCATAGAGTAGAGATATAGATTTCACACGGCCACTGTGAATAAACTACTGAACAAGGAGCGGTTTTCCATGAAAAAAAGAAATAAGTTCAAGCACAGTCTCTACCTGATCCTGGCGCTGGCTATGCTGCTGTACGCGATTCCGAAGCTATCGCTAGCTAATGGGCCAAGCTGGGTGTTCGGATTTGGTGTCGTCTGGTCGGTCTTTGCCTTTCTGGTTATTGCTGCTCATTTGCACTTTATCATTGGGGTGGATGAGGAGAAGCAGCAGCGGCTAGAGGCTGTGCGCAAGGAGAAGATTGCTGCTTGGGGCAAGTGGTATGAGGAGAAGAGAGTCGTGCAAAAATGATAGATTGTCGCAGGACAACCCCCTGAATTCGCCATAATGGTGAGCGCAGGGGGTTATTGAGTTGTATTGAACAACCGGACTCCCCTCTGACGGAGAGCCGTAACCCCGTAACCCCGTAACCCCGTAACCCCGTAACCCCGTAACCCCGTAACCCCTGTTGAACTAGGGCTTTCTTCCCGTGTATAATAGAACAGTATAGTACAGATCGGACCATGGGGGTGTAACAGTTGGAAGGTCAAGGCGATGCAATTACCAAACATGAACAGCTGCTGCAGCACATTGAGAGTCTAAAGGTCGGGACCAAAATATCGGTCCGCAAACTGGCGAAAGAATTGGCCGTCAGCGAGGGAACGGCGTACCGGGCAGTCAAGGAAGCCGAGAACCTCGGCATCGTGATTACCAAGGAGCGGATCGGGACTGTTCGGGTGGAGAAGAAGCCGCGTAATATCTCTGAGCAGCTCACCTTCGGGGATGTTGTGGATATTGTCGAAGGCCATGTGCTGGGCGGCGCGGGCGGCTTGAACAAGCATTTGCACAAATATGTCATCGGGGCGATGAAGGTCGACGCGATGATTCGTTATATTGATGCAGACAGTTTGTTGATTGTCGGCAACCGTGATGATGTTCACTCCATGGCGCTGGAGCAGGGTGCTGGGGTGCTGGTAACGGGTGGCTTCGGAACAAGCCGGGAGGTTAAAGCGCTGGCTGATCAGTTAGATCTGCCCGTGATTTCATCCAGACATGATACTTTTACTGTCGCTTCGATGATTAACCGGGCGATTTTCGACAGGTTGATTAAGAAGAAAATCATGCTCGTGGAGGATATTCTGGATAGCAGGCCTAGGCTGCATACGCTGAAAATATCCAGTACGGCCGGCGAGCTGCTTCAGCTATCTCTTGACAGCGGGGAGCAGCGGTTCCCGGTAACTGATGAATGGAACCGCGTCATTGGCATCGTCGGCCGCCGCGATGTGGAGACTTTGACGGCGGGGCAAAGTATTGAAAAGGTGATGATCCGTAATCCGGTCACTGCCGGGCTGCAGACCTCCCTGGCATCAGCGGCACAGATCATGATGTGGGAAGGGATCGACTTTTTGCCGATTGTGGACCGCAACCGCAAGCTGGTAGGCTCGTTGACCCGCAAGGAAGTGCTGCAAAGTCTGCGGGATGTTCGCAACCAACCACAGCTTGGCGAGACCTTCGACCATCTCATCTGGAACGGCTTTGCGGAGGAGCGGGATGAGGAAGGACATTTGTTCTTTCACGGCTTCATCACCCCGCAGATGGCGACGGATCTTGGGACGATATCGGAGGGAGTGCTGTCTACACTGATGACCCTCTCTGCATTCAAGGCGGCCAAGGATATCACCGGCAATGACTATGTGCTGGACAATATGTCCACCTACTTCATCCGGCCCGTACAAATCGAGCACTCTGTAATTGTTATGCCGAAGCTGCTGGAGAGCAGTCGCCGGACCTGCAAGATCGAGATTGAGATCAGCCACCAGGACACGCTGGTAGCCAAGGCAGTGCTGATGCTGCAATCCATCGACCACGGATAAGGGCGACTCGCTCCAAACATGCGTACTCCGGGGAGGCTGGCTCGCAGCCAAATACCGGATTATAAAATGGGGTTGTCACAAAAGTGAACGATTCCCTTCAAGTAGACAGTAAAAAAATAAACGCCCATTAAGCGGCGTTGATCTTAAACGGAGACGCTCCCCTTTCGATAGACAGGTAGAATCATAACCCCTGCTACGACAGGGGAGCGTTATCATGTTACTTCAAAAAGTGGATGCGCTAAAGCCAAGCCCTGTCTCAAACGCAGATCCTGAACCTCAGGGGTTGTAAACTGGAGCTTTTCTTGGACAATCAATCCAAATAAAAAGTGGCCTTGCACGGCCGTGCGCATGTCGCGCAGCATGGTGGACTGGATCAGAGCCTGGTGCAGGTCCTCACACTCTACCTTTAAAGTTTGGCTTTGAGCTAGGATTTGAATTAGCGGGAAAATGTACTGTTAATTTTCGCTTGCAAGGGTTTTTCTAGAGCTTAAAGGGAAATTCTCCAGTTATTTTTCCTCTTTATAAAAGAATCGAGGGTTATCTTAGAGAATAACGGGAGTATTTCCCGTTATTTTTTGGAAACACGTCACTTTCGAACAATTAACGGGAGTATTTCTAGTTATTTTCAACATGACATCCGTTTTTATTTTACTAGATGAGTACGCCTGAAGGCCGGAGTGGGTTTTGTTTTGGATCTTGTTTTGTTTTGGCTTTTGCTTTCACTTTGGTCTTCACTTTGGTTTCGCTTGTCCATCTCTAGCAGAAAAAGGTGAGCGTCGACCAAAAAAAGAAAATGGCGGGTTCAGGAATCTTCCTGAGCACCGCCATTTTCTTTTTTTGCATTATTTTTTAGCAGATGGACTTCTCATCAAGGAATAGGGAATATACCTAGTTTTGAGATAGCCACTTTTTTGACGTATGCATTGGCTCTGTAATCAGCGTTTGGAGCCCGCAGAGTGGGGGGCGGCTTCATCTTCGGCTACCATCTTGAGACGGCTGAAATGTCCGAAGCTGCGCAGCCCCGAGAACAGATTGAAGATACCGATGATCAGAAAGGCTGCTTCGACAATGATGCCGATGGTGGAACCACTGTAAAGAAACATGGACATCATGGTCAGGGTCAAGAGCATTGCGCCGAGCAGCATATTCATGAAGGATTTTTTGAGTCCGCGATCCACGGGGTCCACGCTGCGGCGGGAAGCAAAGCTGTAGTAGGCCGCGCCAATGATAAAGGCGACCAGTAGAATGAATAGTGTGTACTTAACGAACATAATCATGGTCAGGCAGCTCCTTTTCAGGTCTACGAGAGTCGGTTTGCAGGGTTCGGGGACGAACGCCTGCCGCTGCCTCTTATTGTATCATGATTGTCCTCAGGTGCGCTTGTATGGATTGATTTCCACCCAGATTTGCAGTACACCTTCCATAACGAGCATCGTGCGGATACGCACGGCATATTCCTTATCCCGTACAATGTAGAGCTTTCCGTCGAGCAGAAGGCGAGCCAGCTTGCCATCCGTATCAATTTCGAACATGCTCCGGCCGCGCATCGGTGCGAGATCCTTGCTCATTTTGCTGATGATCTCCTTCACCGTGGCCGGTTCCATTACAGGTTCGCCATCCTTGGTCTTGCCTTCCTCGGCGCGGAGCTTGATTTCCCGGATGACTGTAGAGCTGTTGTTGTATTTCTTAAGGGTCTCTATATCCTTGCGGTACTGATCAATTTGGACGAGCAGGCTCTGATTCTGCACCCACAGCACATTATAGCCCATATGAAAAATTGCATTGTATACGACGCTCCCTGCGACCATTCCGAGTACAAATACGGCGGAAATTTGAGAGAAGCGGCGGTAGCGGTGAAATGGCGGAATCCTCACAGCGCTACCCCCTGCCACAGACCCATTTGACTAGTTCACTGCCCATATGAGCGCCAAGAAAAGCAAAGACAAGATAGAGAATCTGCTTGATCGCCGGAGACAGATTGCCGTCAAATACATTGCTCTCGATGACCCGCATCGGATCGATCGTTCCCCCAACTGCGGCAGCCAGTGCCCAGATTTTGATCCGATTGGCCACGTCCAGCATGGTATCTGTAGGCGGCTGAAGTGAGAGAACGGCACCGATGCCGCCGAGCATCGCCCCGCCGAGGACAATCCCGCAGGCAATAAAGAAATCAAGGACGGCCTTGCTCAAAAAAATGCTCATACTAGCCCCTTTCCGGAACGCGGCCATCCTCTGCCTCGGCCTGTCCCTGTGCTCTCTCTCCATTCTATGGGCGTGTCCCCCTCTAATATGATAAAATAGTTTCATATATATAAGCTGAACGTAAGAATGATAACTTACGGGTTGGTCAAAGCCTTGTATATCAAGGATTTCGCGAACCCAGTACCTTAGATTCTTAAGTTCACTTTCCATATGTTTGATTTTTGGAGTGGAAGGAAGTGGGATCATGAGCTCTTTCGTGCATTTGCATGTGCACAGCGAATACAGTTTACTGGACGGAGCGGCGCGGATCACCGATCTTGTGCACCGGGCCAGCGAATATGGCATGACATCGCTGGCGCTTACGGATCATGGAGTGATGTACGGGGCCATTCCCTTTTATAAAGCTTGCCTAGCGAAAGGCATCAAACCGATCATTGGCTGCGAGGCTTATTTGACGGCTGGTTCACGCCGCGAACGGGGCAGCCGCAAGGACCAGCCCATTTATCATCTGATTCTGCTCGCCAAGAACATGACCGGATACCAAAACCTGATGAAGCTGGTTTCCATTGGACATCTGGAGGGCCATCATTATAAACCGCGCATTGATATGGATGCCCTTGCCGCACATGCGGAGGGCATTATTTGTCTTAGCGCCTGTCTGGGCGGTGAAGTACCGCAGCATTTGCTGCATGGCAGGGATGAAGAAGCACGCAAGGCCGCACTGCGCTATAAATCGATTTTTGGCGAAGACTTCTATCTGGAGCTGCAGGATCATGGCATTGCGGAACAGAAGCGTGTGAATCCGAAATTGATTGCGCTTGCTGCGGAATGTGAGATTCCCCTTGTTGTGACCAATGATGCCCATTATCTGACCAAAGAGGATGCCGAGGTGCAGGATGTGCTGATCTGTATCGGCACGGGCAAGACAGTAGATGATGAGGAGCGGCTGAAGATCGGCTCCAACCAGCTGTATCTGAAAAGCGGGGAAGAGATGGCAGCGTTGTTCCCGCATGTGCCACAGGCTATTGCGAACACGGCAGTGATTGCCGAAAAGTGCAATCTGGAGCTGGTCTTTGGCAATCATATTTTGCCAGCGTATTCGCCACTGCCGGAAGGATTGGATGCCGCCGCCTATCTGCAGCAGCTCTGCCAGAAGGGGCTTGAGGAACGGTACGGAGATACGCCGCTGTGGGAATCGCCGGAACAAAAGAAGCAGGCCGAGGAGAGACTGGCCTATGAACTGGGTGTCATCGGAAATATGGGCTTTAGCGATTATTTTCTAATTGTGTGGGATTTTATCGCTTATTGTCACCAGCAGGGCATTGCCACCGGACCGGGACGGGGTTCCTCCGCAGGCAGTCTGACGGCCTATGTGCTGCGAATTACCGATGTGGACCCGCTTAAATATAATTTGCTCTTTGAGCGTTTTTTGAATCCCGAGCGGATTACCATGCCGGATATTGATATCGATTTTAGCGACGAACGGCGTGATGAGGTTATCAGCTATGTCGTGAACAAATACGGCAGTGAGCATGTGGCACAGATTATTACGTTTGGTACGATGGCCGCACGGGCGGCGGTGCGCGATGTGGGCCGGGTGCTCAACCTGCCTTACGGTGAGGTGGACAAGGCTGCGAAGCTCATTCCGGGTCAACTGGGCATCAGCATTGCTCGGGCGCTGGAGACGTCCCCTGATCTGAAGGCGATGTATGAGACAAATCCGAGAACACGGGACCTGCTAGATATGGCGATGAAGGTGGAGGGTATGCCGCGTCACGCCTCGACTCATGCCGCAGGGGTTGTGATTTCCAAGGGACCGCTGACGGATGCAGTGCCGCTGCAAGAGGGCAATGAGAGTACAGCCTTGACGCAGTATTCTATGGAGCATCTGGAGAGCGTTGGTTTGTTAAAAATGGACTTTCTAGGCCTGCGGACTTTGTCGATTATTGAGCGGACGATGAACTGGATCAAAGAAATGACTGGTAGTCTCCCAGATTTCCGATTGATTCCAGACAATGATCCCGGGACCTATGAAATGCTGGGGGCTGGTGAGACCACAGGGGTCTTCCAACTGGAGTCGGCTGGTGTTAGGCGGGTGCTGAAGGATCTCAGGCCAAGTGGTTTCGAGGACGTAATCTCGGTTCTCGCGCTATACCGTCCGGGTCCGATGGAATTCATTCCGAAGTTTATCGCCGGCAAGCACGGCCATATCGAGGTGGAATTCCCGCACAGCGATCTGGCGCCGATTTTGTCGGATACGTACGGCATCATTGTCTATCAGGAACAGATTATGCAGATTGCGTCGCTGATGGCAGGCTTCTCGCTGGGTGAGGCAGATCTGCTACGCCGTGCGGTTTCGAAGAAGAAACGGGAAACGCTGGACAAGGAACGCAGTCACTTTGTGCAGGGCAGCCTGAAGCAGGGGTATACCGATGAGGATGCCAACGCCGTATATGACATGATCGTGCGTTTTGCCGATTACGGCTTCCCGCGTGCCCATGCCGCTGCCTACGGTGTACTGGCCTTCCAGACCGCTTATCTGAAGCATCATTATCCGGTGCAGTTCATGGCATCCATGCTGACCGCAGTGATGGGAACCCATCGCAAGGTGGCGGAGTACGTGCTGGAATGCCGCCGAATGGGCATCGGTGTGATGCCGCCGGATGTTAATGAGAGTGGCGTGCTGTTCACTCCGGTGCCTGGTGAGGACACAGGACATATTCGCTTCGGCCTTGCCGCCGTGAAGAATGTCGGCACGCTGGCCGTGGAGAACATTATGGAGCTCCGCAAGGAGCGTCCTTTCGACAGCCTGCTCGATTTTTGTCGACGCGTGGACCTGCGGATTTGCAACAAGCGGGTGATAGAATCGCTGGTGCAGGCCGGTGCCTTCGACCGTCTTCCTGGGCATCGGGCTCAGCTGTTGGCCATGCTGGATGAGACCGTGGATGCGGCAGTGAAATGGCGCAAGGAGCGAGACGAACTTCAGATCCAGCTGTTCGATGATCTGGTTGAGACTCCCAATTGGGAAATTCGCTACCCCGATATCCCGCGGTTCACAGTAGGGCAGCAGCTGGAGCTGGAACGTGAGCTGTTGGGCTTGTACCTGTCCGGCCATCCGCTGGATGACAGTGCGGGTCTGCTAGAGGAGCAGGGCATTCAGCGGCTGATGGATCTCAGCGAAGCTCCGGACGAGAGCCAGACGGTTACGGCCGGAATGGTCGTATCTGTCAAGGAGATTACGACGAAGGCCGGCAAGGCGATGGCTTTTATCGAGTGGGAGGATCAGATCGAGCGTTGCGAGGTCGTACTATTCCCCGAGGTGTGGAAGCGAAGCCGTAGCCTTATCGTTAAAGGCGCATTGCTCGCCCTGCGGGCCAAGGTACAGCAGGAAGACGAAGGCTTCAAGCTGCTCGCCGAGGAGGTCGCGCCGCTCTCGGGTGATACGCTGCACGGCCTGCTGCAGCGCCGCAATGCCGCCGCGGCCCGCCCGCAGGGCGGGGGCCGCTCCGCATCTGCGGGACGGACGGCAGGTGCCACGCCGTCCCGCGGCCCAGCGGCCGCCAGAGCCGCCGGTGGACCGGCCGGGGCGCCACCAGCCGCCCGGCCGCCTGCGGCTACGCCGGGGGGGCCTGTGGCCTCCGGACAGACCCGTCCGCCGGGCACAGAGAACGGGCAGCGCGTGTTCATTAAGATCACGCCGCATACCGAAGAGTCAGGCTTGTTGCCGCGCCTGAACCAGCTGCTGCAGGCCCATCCGGGGCCTGTCGCGACCGTGCTATTCTATGAGCGCTCGCAGAAGCTGCTCGCGCTCAGCGACAGCTACCGGATCGATCCCTCTCCGGAGCTGCTCACAGCCATAGAAAGCATGCTGGGTGCAGGTACAGTAAGAATAAAATAAGAACATTTCTCTCCCTTTTCGCATACATTTAGGAAACCACAAGGCATATCCTGTGCGGAAAGGGGAACAACATCATGTCATATCAGGAGCTTGCAATAGAGTTGCTGGAGAGTCGGGGCGTAACCATGTCGTCCATCGCGAAAATTGTATATACTTTGCAGTCTGCATATTATCCCGCCTTAACGGAGGAGGAGTGTCTTTCAAGTGTGAGGGCGGTCCTTGGCAAGCGGGAGGTGCAGTACACGCTGATGACAGGTATCGCACTGGATGAACTGGCAGAGCGGAAGTTGCTGCCACAGCCGCTGCAAGCCGTGCTGGAAGCTGATGAATCGCTGTATGGGGTGGACGAGACGCTAGCGCTTGGCATTACCAGCGTGTACGGGATGATCGGTCTCACCGGATTCGGGTATCTGGATAAAATAAAGCTTGGCATTATCGGTGAGCTGAACGATGATACAGGTAGAATCCATGTGTTCCTGGATGACCTGGTAGCGGGCATTGCCGCGGCGGCCTCCGCGCGGATTGCGCACCGTCACGAAGGGGCAAAAGTCTATCCCGGCCCCGCTGGCAGCGACCAATAAACTGCGGATGATTCAGAGCTCTCCGGTCTGCCCTAGTCTTCTATTCTTGACGCGTGTCCTGTTGCGGTGAAAAAGAGAACTGTGTTATCATGATTCCATTATACGGGATACGGGTGGGAATTAAGATTGGGGAGGCCTTGCAGGGCATGTGGACGGTAATTTATATCGCGCCAACCGCCAGAGTGGCGGATATGATTCAGAGCAAGCTTACAGAAGAAGGATTTTTGGTAAAATGCCGTCCGATAAATATGTCCAAGCAGCAATTTGAGATTCTGGTGCCTTCAGGGGAACTTGAAGAGGTGCAGGAAGTCCTTAATCTGATTTTGCATCCCTGAATGATTATTTATAAAGCAGATATGACAGCGGTAAGCTGCATATCTCAAATAAACGGCTGAAGAGGTGCGACCCTTGTTCAAAGATTTATTTCAGAAAAAACGGAAGTACGCGACGATTCCTTCAGAGCGTCTGGAGCGAAGTGGCGGCCCGGTGGAAGGCGAACGCCCTAAACGGGAGATTCCTGAAGGACTGATGAGCAAGTGCAGCAAGTGCGGCACGATCCAGTATAGCAAGGAACTGGAGAAGAACCTCAAGGTCTGCCCGTCCTGCGGGTACCATATGCGACTGAACGCCTCTGAGCGTGTAGCAATTACACTTGACCCGGAAGGGTTTATTGAGTTTGACAGCGAGATGACATCTGTAGATCCGCTGGAATTTCCAGGTTACGCCACCAAGCTGGAGCAACAGCAGCTAAAAACGGGACAGCCCGATGCTGTAATTACAGGTCAGGGATCGATTGAAGGCCAACCTGTCATTGTAGCAGTGATGAATTTCGAGTTCTTCACCGGAAGTATGGGTTCGGTTGTCGGAGAGAAAATTACTCGCGCTATTGAAGAAGCGACGGAGCGGAAGCTTCCGCTGTTGATCTTCTCGACCTCTGGTGGTGCGCGGATGCAGGAGAGTATTCTCAGTCTGATGCAGATGGCGAAGACTAGCGCCGCACTGGCTCGCTTTAGCGAGGTCGGAGGGTTGTACATTTCTGTTATCACAGACCCTACAACCGGTGGTGTATCCGCGAGTTTTGCCAGCCTTGGCGATATTATTATAGCGGAGCCGGGAGCTGTCTTCGGCTTTGCCGGACGGATTGTAATTGAGCAGACGATCCGCCAGAAGCTGCCGGAAGATTTCCAGACGGCAGAGTTTAACCTGCAGCACGGCCAGCTGGATCTGGTGGTACACCGCAAGGAAATGCGTGCCACACTTTCCAAGCTGCTCGATCTGCATAATGCGAAAGGGGGAATTTAGGTGGCAGGAGAGTTGCCTTTTGAATTGCCCCTGGTTGAAATGCGTAAAAAAATCGCTGAACTGAAGCAGTTTGGTGAAGAGAAGGGCATCGATTTCAGCGATGAGGTAGCACGTTTGGAAGAGCGTTACCGGGTGCTGGAGAATGAAGTGTATTCCAATATTTCTCCATCCCAAAAAATGCATCTGGCCCGGCACCACGGCCGGCCGACTTCGCTGGATCTGATCAATCTGATCTTTACGGATTTCATCGAACTGCACGGTGACCGGATGTTCGGTGATGATCTGGCTGTTGTAGGCGGGATCGCCAAGTTGAACGGCTTGCCAGTGACAGTAGTGGGACAGCAGCGCGGGAAGGACACGAAGGACAATATTCAGCGCTTCTTCGGCAGTGCCCACCCAGAGGGCTTCCGCAAGGCGCTGCGGCTCATGAAGCAGGCGGACAAGTTCAAGCGTCCGATCATCACCTTCGTAGATACGAAAGGTGCTTATCCCGGCAATACCGCTGAGGAAAGAGGCCAGTCCGAAGCGATTGCCCGTAATTTGCTGGAAATGTCCCAGCTAGGCGTTCCTGTAATCTGTGTGGTCATCGGTGAAGGCGGCAGTGGCGGTGCATTGGCGCTGGCTGTTGGGAATCGCGTTCTAATGCTGGAGCATGCCATCTATTCGGCGATCTCGCCGAATGGTGCGGCATCCATTCTGTGGAAAGATGCATCCAAGGCAGATATGGCAGCTGAAGCGATGAAGATTACAGCGGATGATTTGCTCGCCATGGAAGTCATCGAGGAAATTGTGCCTGAGCCGAAGGGCGGAGCGCACCGGGACTACGAGGCAACAGCAGAAGCAATCAAGGTAGCGCTGTGGCGGCATTTGCAGCAGTTGTCGGACCTTGATCGTTGCGAGCTAAAAGAGGATCGCTATCGCAAGTTCCGCAAAATCGGTGAGTTTTCCGAGGGTCAGCAAGAGCAATTGGTACTGGAAGAAGAAGTGCTTAGCAAGGAGTAATCGCCTGCTGTTTATTTGCACTTTCCGACATATTATAGTTTTGGGGCATCCCAATGCTGGAAGTTTCTATTAACCATTTTATACCATCGAAATAATCCTGGTGTGATGCCGGGATTATTTTTATTTTGTGGGCATTTTCTGAAAATTCGACGTAGAATTACAGCAAAAAGACGCTGGAACATTGATTTTGTGTCTAAGTTGCAGTAATATTCATAAGGGCGAAGTGAAAGGTGCATGTGATAAAGTTCCTATTCAAATCACAAGCCTTATAGTAGATTTTGTAGT
The DNA here is from genome assembly GCF_058133325.1 of Paenibacillus sp. MAHUQ-45. NCBI lineage: Bacteria > Bacillati > Bacillota > Bacilli > Caryophanales > Paenibacillaceae > Paenibacillus > Paenibacillus sp. MAHUQ-45. The sequence continues at coordinate 11,002 of NZ_JBYUPV010000010.1, read as the reverse complement.
TGGAAAAAGTGAGACAGAGAGAACGAAAAAACGGAGGAAAACCTAATGCGGAAAAGTAAAATTGTATGTACGATCGGTCCTGCTAGTGAATCGTTGGAGAATATCAAAAAATTGATTTTGGCTGGTATGAATGTAGCCCGTCTGAACTTCTCCCACGGCGATTTCGAAGAGCACGGAAACCGGATTAAAACCATCCGTCAGGCATCTGCGGAACTGAACAAAACGGTTGCAATCCTGCTCGATACCAAAGGACCGGAGATTCGCACAGGCAAGCTGGAAGTAGAACCTATTGAACTGGTACAAGACGAGTATCTGACATTGACTACGGAAGAAATCTTGGGTAACCAAAACCGTATCTCTATCACATACAGCGAACTTCCTAACGATGTTCAAGTAGGCTCCACGATTCTGATCGACGACGGCCTGATCGGCCTGACTGTTGTCGACATTCAAGGCACAGAAATCAAGACCCGTATTGTCAACGGCGGAACGATTAAGAGCAAGAAAGGCGTTAACGTGCCTGGAGTTGCTATCTCGTTGCCAGGTATTACGGAAAAAGACACCAACGATATCATTTTTGGGATCGAACAGGACATTGATTTTATCGCCGCTTCCTTCGTTCGCAAAGCTAGCGACGTTCAGGAAATTCGCGAGTTGCTTGAGAAGCACAATGCTTCCCACATCCAAATCATTTCCAAGATCGAAAACCAACAAGGTGTTGATAACCTTGATGAAATTTTGGCAGTTTCCGACGGCCTGATGGTTGCACGTGGTGACCTTGGTGTGGAAATTCCTGCTGAAGATGTGCCATTGGCTCAAAAATTGATGATCAAAAAGTGCAACGTGGCTGGCAAACCAGTTATCACAGCTACCCAAATGTTGGATTCCATGCAACGTAACCCGCGTCCTACCCGTGCTGAAGCGAGTGACGTAGCGAACGCAATCTTCGACGGAACCGATGCAATCATGCTGTCCGGCGAAACTGCTGCAGGGAAATATCCAGTTGAATCTGTACTGACTATGTCCCGCATTGCTGAGAAAGCGGAATCCGCGCTGGATTACCGTGAAATCTTCAATAAACAACAATTTGCACAAGAAACGACTGTAACTGAAGCGATCAGCCAATCCGTTGCGATCTCCGCACTGGACCTGAACGCTAAAGCAATCATTTCTTCCACGGTAACTGGTCATACTGCGCGTGTAGTATCCAAATACCGTCCAAAAGCACCAATCATTGCCGTGACAACGCAAGAGAGAACTATGCGTCAATTGTCTCTGGTATGGGGCGTAACACCGGTTTACGGACAAGTAGCAACTTCTACGGATGAGCTGCTTGAAACAGCACTTAAAGGTGGTAAGGATTCCGGTCTGGTACAAGGCGGCGACCTCGTCGTGATTACTGCTGGTATTCCACTGGGCCGTTCCGGTTCCACAAACCTGGTTAAAGTAAGCCAAATTCCTAACTAATAAGCTGTATGGGGTTTGTCCCTACCGCAGGTTGATCCATGTTAAAAAGCAATGGTGCATGCACCATTGCTTTTTTTTCAGCAGTATAACCCCATTTCCATGGGGTTATTTTCACGTCCGGATTCCTGTAATTTGTGGTATTCTAGTGGGGCTGGTGTCTAGGAATGGAGCGAGATCGAACGGGAGTGCTGATACAGGTGGCTGGGCTTTTGTGCCGGTAGACTCTTCTGACGCTAAAAGCGCCGCCGCAGGCGCTGGGGCAGGAGGGGATAGCAACTGTGATCTTGTTCTGGACCATAATTCCGCCCTGGGCTGATGTGAGCTTTGCCCGTCTGCCGTTGATTCGGCACCGAATGAAGGGAACCCGGCTTACACAGGCGATGGATGTGATTCGTCCGTTAACCTGTGGGGCTTCCAGAATCCATTCGGCGGAGCTTTGCGGACCGGTGTAGCACTGGTGTGTCCGAAAGGTCCACTTCTTGCTGAGATTACGGAGTGTGATGCACCATTTGGTGCGGCTGATCTTGACGATGCTGGCCTGCATGACATCACCGGGTGATACCGGAAGCGGAATAATAGTTTCAAAGGCCGGCAGGATTTCCCACCAGGCATAATAGTGAGCTTTGCCGTTCTCGAAGGTATGACCTGTCCCGGTCTGAATCAGGTTGCTGTTCCCGAATCCATCAATGCCAATCCAGGCAGACGAATAGGCTGAACGGGCGGAGGGCTTGACGAAGGGAACCACCCATTCACCGGAAATTCGGTGATAGGCGCCTCTTTTACCGCTGAGCGCATATCCGCTCCAGTTACTGGAGGTCCAGCCGAATCCGGCGCTGCGGGCTCGTGATGTATTGATTTTATCCGTAATACAGGGCTGATGGCGCTTGACAGAAATGCTGGGATTCATAGATTCACCACCTCCATCGATTCTGTTGTATCTAATGCACCAATGAAATATGAGGCATGGGTGTTCCGTTAAAAATAGGATGGAGAGGACTTTTGGCATACATGGAAAAACTTTTGAAGCTGCGCAGCTTTTATCTCTTCCTGGGACTGGCTGGCGGCTCATTCGGCTCGTACCTCACGCTGCTGCTTGTCCATAACGGGCTCGATAGCAGTCAGATCGGCATGCTGATGGCTACCGGTACCTTGATCGCCATTGTGATCCAGCCGATGTGGGGCATTATATCCGACCGGTATAACCAGACACGGCTTGTGCTTATCCTAAGTGTAGCGGTACCGGCGGTACTGGCAGTCTTTTACCAATCCAAGTACTTCTTCGTGCTGCTCCTGGTATATACGATTGCGACGATATTCTCCTCCACACAGGCCCCTATCGCCGATTCTTACGCCATTGCGGCGGCGAACAGGACAGGATCAAGCTATGGGAGCATTCGTCTCATGTTGAGCATTGGAGCTGCTGTAGGCGGGTATCTGGGCGGCAGATACATCACAGCGTTCTCCGTGTCGACGATCTGGCTGCCGTTTATGCTGTTCAATTTGGTGGCGGTCCTGATTGCGCTGACACTGCCGAAGCAAGCTGAAGAGAATCACGTGATGAATCAATCCTTCTCTCAAGGAGTGCGCAAGCTGCTGGGTAACCGGGTATTTTTGGCCTTTCTTGGCGGCAGCTTTCTTGTCAATCAGACGATGGCTGCGTTCGGAACCTATTTCGTGCTTGCTTTTAAAACGGTCGGCGGCTCTACCAGCGCTGCGGGCATTGCCTTATTTATTGCTTCGTTCACCAATGTGCCGTCCATGCTCTATGCCTCCAAGGTGATCCGCAAGCTGGGCCGGGAACGCACACTGCTGATCGGGGCGCTAATTTATGTGCTGCGCTGGGGTATTCAGGTGGCATTTCCATATCCGTCTGTAATGATCGGCGTTCAGGTACTGCACGGGTTGTCGTTTGGTCTGTTCTATATCTCGGCGGTGGAATATGTATCACAGATTACGTCGGCGGACATGCAGGCTACGGGCCAAAGTGTGTTCAGCATGGTTTTCTCCGGATTTGCCGGCATCGTTGGCAACCTGTTGAATGGATTCTTGTTGAACCAGGGCGGGGTCATGGCGATGAATGTGGCTTGTATGCTCAGTTCGGCTGCAGGCGCAGCTTTGCTTATCTATGTGTCGCGGAGTGCGCGGCGGAGAATTAATATGCCTGCAAAGGGGCTTGGAGCCTAGAGGCATCATCATTTTATAAAATAGAGAGAGGAGCATTTCCTTATGGCTTCACGTGATCTGGGAACATCCAGCCCTTGGTACGGAACGGTTTTTCGTGTCCGTTATCAGGAAACTGATCAAATGCGCGTGGTCTACCATGCCAATTATTTGAACTGGTTCGAGACCGGCCGTACGGAGATGTTTCGCCAGCTTGGCTTTACGTACCGCGATCTTGAAGATAGAGGGGTGCTGCTTCCCGTCACCTCTGCAGATTTGCAATTTAAAAGTCCGGCGCGATATGATGATCTTATCCTTGTATATGCGCGCCTGACGACCTTTTCACAGCTGAGAGTCGTCTACGAATATGAAATACGGCGGCTGCCTGAGGAAGGGCGTAATTCTGTCGGTGATCCTGACGTTTATGCAGGGATGACCGCACCGCTTTATGCGGGTGATCCGCCCGGAGAACTGCTAGTTACAGGCTCTACAAGCCATGTCTGGCTGAACCGGGATTGGAAGCCTACAAGGCTGGACAGAGCCCTTCCGGAGCTGTATCACGCGATTACAGGGACGCTGCGGGAAAAGGGGAGATCAGTATGATGAGGAACAAATGGCTATGGGCTGCATTATTTATTATCCCAGCCGTGGAATTATTCGGGTTCATCTATGTTGCAAATTTTCTCGGCGCACCCAAAACATTGCTACTGATGCTGACAACCTCAGTAATCGGGCTTTTAATGATGCGTTTTGAAGGAAAGAAAGTGCTGCAGGACAGCAAACAGCATGTGGAGGAGGGACGTGTTCCCGGCCGCACCATGCTGGATGGCTTATGTATTTTTTTCGGCGGACTGATGTTGATTCTGCCGGGCTTCGTCACCGATGTGATTGGCTTTACCTTGGTGTTTCCGTTGACCCGGCCGTTATATCGGACCTATCTCCTGCGCTGGATTGAGAAAAAAATGAAGAACGGCAACTTCACGTATTACCGCCGATAATCGGCTAAACCTGACGGACTGTGCGGAGAAAAACGCATGGTCCGTAAGTGTACGTTCATTTTGTGTAAAGTGACGCATTTTTCCGCGCTCAATTCCTTTCGTAAAAGAAGGGGAATGAACGTGGGGGGAGATGTGCAATTTTGTACCACTCATAAAATGAATCTTTGTGCGTGCAAAAGGACCTCATCCTCCAGAATTGTGGAAGAACGGGGTCCTTTTTTTAGGATGCGGAAGTTTATTTTACAAAAGAGCATATTTCGCATTTCGCATCCCCAATACCTCTACTTTTAACAGCGAAAATGGCCCAAACTCTCAAATAAGAGCATTTTTGTACCTTATTTTTCTATAAAATACGTAAATGAGGGAAATAAGGTCATTATTGTATCTTATTTTCGGGAAATCATGCTGAAAGGGTCTATTCTGGAAGAATTAAGGTACAATATTGCCTTTAATTTCCACCAAACTTATAGTAACAAAATATTTAAGGTACAAAAATGCCGTTAATTATATTTCGGAAATTATTGTTATAAATTCTTCGCCTTTTTGTAGGCGCCCGATCACAATCTCCAATCTGCATCCCCGATCTCCATGCTCATCTCTCTTTCCTCACCATTCCTCCTCTTCTGCAAGGGAGACCGGATTAAGTAACGGAAACGGTATCTCATTCTTCGTCTTTCGTCTCTGCTCGGACTCATATCATCATCTTTATCGCCATCGCCATCTCCCAACTCTTATAGCCATCCCTTCATCTTCACCACTTACTTTGCACACTCCTGCGACTACTTACATTCGCCGAAGCAGGCCTGTAGTCATAACTCGCATGTGCTGGGGACATCAGCCTGCTACAACTAGTGTTCACCGGAGCCGGCCGCTGACAATATAGTTATGCAATACGTGAAAAACGCCGGCTCGATTGAACGCATTCAGCGTCACAAGGAGGACAGGGCCGAGTATGAGTCCCAGCATGCCAAACAACTGAAGGCCGGCGAACATGCCGATCAGCATGGCGAGCGGATCAAGCCCGACACTGCTGGCAAGGACCTTCGGCTCCAGCACCTGGCGGGTTATGAGAATGATCCCGTAGAGCACGGACAGGCCGATGCCGAGTGCCAGATTGCCGGTCATGTAAGAATAGACCAACCAGGGGATCATGACGATGCCCACACCGAGATAAGGAAGCAGATCGACAATACCGATCATGAGGCCGATGGCGAACGCCGACTTCACGCCCAGCACTAGTAGCCCGGCAATGACAATGACTGCGGTGATAGAGATCAGGATGAATTGGGCCCGGATATAGCCAAACAACGCTTTTCGCAGATCCTGCCAAATATCCGAGACCGGCTTGAGCAGTGGCGCAGGCAGCCATTTGGTCATTCGACCATTATGCCGCTCCCAACTGGTACTGAGAAAGAACGCAGCGAGGACCACCACAACGGTAATGGTGCCGACGCTGGGCAGGGCAGAGATCAGTTTCAGAATGGTGTTGAAGAACCCTGTCACGAGTTGGGTCACGGCATAACCGACTGTTTCGGTAGTACGACTGATGTTGCTGTCGATGGTGGCGTGATAGCCGGGATTGTCCTGATAGAACTGATTGATCTGGTTAATAATATTCTGAATACTGGCGTTGCGGCTCCAGGACAGCAGCAGTTCCCGCCACTGGTCGGTATGTAGATTGAAGGTCTGCAGCAGCACGATCAACTCCTTCACGAGCCGAGTAATCAGCGCGGTCAGGACCAGGGCGGTGCCTCCAATATAGAATAGCAGGGAGAGTGAGACAGCGAGCCAACTGGGAAGCCTTAGATCCTTAAGCAGAAGTACCAGCGGGTGCATGATATAGGCGAGCAGCCAAGCCAGCAGCAGAGGATAGAGAAGGGGAAGCAGTACATAGGTGGCCAGCACCAGGATGACGGCAGCCAGGACGACCCACAGGCCGCGCAGCACTCTTTTTAGCACCAGACGGTCCATATGTTGTTACCTCCTTTCCTCTGACGCAAGAGAGACCTTGCAGGATGGGAATGCTCGTACTATGTATATTCATAGGCAGACGATTAAGACTATAAATAGCAGATGAACAGCAGATAAAGAGGATTCGGAAGCGTTCTCATACACTGAAGGCGTGATCATGAAACAGTATTTCATTTTTATTTTTCTATCTCTCCGATAAAATCATTTGATACACGGGAGAGCTCCCATGTTGTTCACATAACCGTCAAAATCCGTTATGATGATTATATGATGTACTTCGAGTCTTCTCCGTTCTCCGTATATGATCGTTTTTAATGTCTTTATTACCCAATGTTTTAATCCTTCAAATTGTAAATGTTTTCATGAATCCTCTTGGCATTTATACCCTTGTTAGCAAAGGAGAGATGTACTATGACAGCTACCAAAGGCCTGGAAGGCATTGTTGCAACCACTTCTTCTATCAGCTCGATTGTGGATGGTGTGCTCACGTACCGCGGGTACGATATTGACGATCTTGCGGAACATGCTTCTTTCGAAGAAACCGCTTTTTTGCTGTGGTATGGTAAACTGCCGACTTCCGCTGAGCTGCAGGTGTTGCAGCGTGACCTTAGTGCATTCGCACCGGTTCCGGAGCAGGTAATTGCCCAAATGAAGCTGTATCCCAAAGATGTGAGCACAATGGCTGCACTGCGGACAGCAGTCTCAAGCCTCGCTCTATATGATGAGTCAGCAGAAGATATGAGTCGTGAAGCCAATCGGATCAAGGCTGTGAAGCTGCAAGCACAGATCCCGACTCTCGTTGCTGCGCTGTCACGTATTCGCAAAGGACTGGAGCCTATAGCGCCGAAGGAAGGTGTCTCGATCGCCGAGAACTTCCTGTATATGCTTCGGGGCCAGGACCCGGATGAGATTTCTGTCAAAGCGCTGGACACTGCGCTCGTGCTGCATGCCGACCATGAGCTGAACGCGTCCACCTTTGCCAGCCGTGTGACTGTAGCAACACTTTCCGATATCTATTCTGGCGTTACCTCCGCCATCGGTGCCCTGAAAGGTCCACTGCATGGTGGTGCGAACGAAGCCGTTATGAAGATGCTGGAGGAAATCGGCAGTATTGAATCCGTAGAGCCTTATGTGCGCGGTAAGCTGGAGCGCCGGGAGAAAATCATGGGCTTCGGGCACCGTGTCTACAAGAACGGAGATCCTCGCGCCAAGCACCTGATGAAGATGTCGCGGGAGCTTGGAACTATGAAAGGTACAACAGAACTGTACGAAATGTCCGTGAAGATTGAGGAATTGATTACCGGCGAGAAGGGCCTGAAGCCCAATGTCGATTTCTATTCCGCATCCGTTTATACCCAGCTGGGCATTGAGCGTGAACTGTTCACACCGATTTTTGCCATCAGTCGGACCTCGGGATGGACAGCGCATATCCTGGAGCAATACGAGGATAATCGTCTGATCCGTCCGCGTGCAGAGTACACGGGTCTTTTGGAGCAGACTTACGTTCCGGTCGATGAAAGATAATAGGGCGGCCTTGCAGGCCGCTCCTCTCTTTTAGTAGAATTAGAGCCAAGCGTACGCGCCGTAATTTAAAAGTATATGATTCAAATCACAAAATACTGGGAGGAGTACACACAAATGTTGAAACTGGAAAAATACGAACTGCCGACAGAGGGCGAGCAAATTACGATAGAGGACGGCAAGCTGGTTGTTCCGAATACGCCAATCATTCCATTCATTGAAGGCGACGGTACTGGCCGTGACATTTGGAAAGCCTCCAAACGAGTACTCGATGCTGCAGTAGCTAAGGCTTACGGCGGTTCGAAGCAGATTGCCTGGTACGAAGTATTTGCCGGTGAGAAAGCCTTCAATACATATGGTGAATGGCTGCCGAACGATACACTGGAAGCAATCCGCGAATATATCGTAGCGATCAAGGGTCCACTTACGACGCCAATCGGTGGCGGTATTCGTTCCCTGAACGTGGCTCTGCGCCAAGAACTGGATCTGTATGTGTGTCTGCGTCCAGTGCGTTATTTTGACGGCGTTCCTTCCCCTGTAAAACGTCCTGAACTGGTAGACATGGTTATTTTCCGTGAAAATACAGAAGATATCTACGCTGGAATCGAGTATCAGGAAGGTTCTGAAGCGGTTAAGAAAGTGATTGAGTTCTTGCAGCAAGAAATGGGCGTGAACAAGATCCGTTTCCCAGAAACCTCCGGTATCGGTATCAAGCCAGTATCCTCCGAAGGCTCCAAGCGTCTGGTTCGTGCAGCTGTAGAGTATGCAATCAAGCACGGACGCAAGAGCGTTACGCTGGTGCATAAAGGTAACATCATGAAGTTCACGGAAGGTGCCTTCAAGAACTGGGGCTACGAAGTAGCTGAACAGGAGTTCGGCGATAAAGTATTTACTTGGAACCAATACGATGTTATCAAAGAGCGCGACGGCGAAGCTGCTGCGAATGCTGCACAGAAGGAAGCCGAAGCTGCTGGTAAAATCATCATCAAGGATGCTATTGCAGACATCGCGCTGCAACAAGTGTTGACGCGTCCTACGGACTTCGACGTTATTGCAACGCTGAACCTGAACGGTGACTACCTGTCCGATGCATTGGCTGCGCAAATCGGCGGTATTGGTATCGCTCCTGGAGCGAACATCAACTACGTGACTGGACATGCCATTTTCGAAGCGACACATGGTACAGCTCCTAAATATGCAGACAAAGACGTTGTGAACCCAGGTTCCGTTATCCTTTCCGGCGTTATGCTGCTTGAGCACCTCGGCTGGCAGGAAGCTGCGGATCTGATCTACAAAGGTATGGAGACTGCGATCAACAATAAGACAGTTACCTATGACTTTGCCCGTTTGATGGAAGGTGCTACTGAGCTGAAATGCTCCGCGTTCGCCGACGAAGTTATCAACCACATGTAAGAGTGCTGCCGGTGACAGTTTTGGACGAATTCGTCCGGCTGTCCCGTCAAGACCGTTCTAGGAGGATAAATGGTGGCTATCAAACGGTATAAAATTACAATCGTGGGCGCCGGGTTCACCGGTGCTACGACAGCACTTATGCTGGCTCAGAAGGAGCTTGGCGATGTGGTGCTGCTTGATATTCCCCAGCTTGAGAATCCAACTAAAGGCAAGGCACTTGATATGATGGAAGCCAGTCCTGTGCAGAAGTTTGATAGTCAGATTACCGGTACATCGAGTTATGAAGATGCTGCGGATTCTGACATTGTGATCATAACAGCAGGGATTGCCCGCAAGCCGGGTATGAGCCGCGATGATCTGGTCAACACCAACGCCGGGATCGTGAAATCAGTATGTGAAAATGTGAAGCGTGTAGCCCCGGAATCCATCGTAATTATTCTGAGCAATCCTGTGGATGCCATGACTTATGTGGCTTATAAGACCCTGGGATTCTCGAAAAATCGCGTCATCGGACAATCCGGTGTGCTGGATACCGCACGTTACTGTACTTTTATCGCCGAGGAGCTTAACGTCTCTGTAGAAGATGTACGCGGCGTTGTACTTGGCGGCCATGGCGATGATATGGTGCCGTTGGTACGGTACTCCAGTGTCGGCGGCATCCCTATCGAAACGCTCATTCCTGCGGAACGCATTGAAGCGATCGTGCATCGTACCCGTGTGGGTGGTGGTGAGATCGTCAGTCTGCTGGGTAACGGCAGCGCCTACTACGCGCCAGCGGCTTCGCTTGTGCAGATGACAGAAGCGATCCTCAAGGACAAGAAACGGATCCTTCCGGTCATTGCCCTGTTGGAAGGGGAATACGGCTACGAGGACCTGTTCATGGGTGTTCCTACACGGCTAGGTGCTGGCGGGATTGAGAAGATTTTTGAACTGGAGCTGACTTCTGAAGAGAAGGCCGCACTGGATAAATCGGCAGAATCCGTACGTGACGTAACGAATATCATTACAATTTAAGCTACGGTAGATGTTGAAATGAAAAGATGAAGAGCACCTGAAGGCCGTTGAAGGCTTTCGGGTGCTTTTTTGTATACGGAATAAGCGGCGACGTCATCATCAGTGCTTGCCAAAATAACTGCGTTAAGAAACTCGGTCAGAATGACCCCGTCAAACAACTGCGTCAAAACAACTGTGTCAAAACAATTTCGTCAGAATAACCCCGTCAGAAGGTTGAGACTCATGCATGGGGGCTAACGGACCCTATTGCCGTTATTTGCACATCAAGCTGCTTCTGGAACATGTAACGGACTCAGATGCCGTTATTTCCACCCAAACAGCGGATTTTAAACAGCTTTTCTGCTCATAAGGTCCCTGGGGTCTAATCCTGTATCACTGCAATAGAAAAAAATTACAGTAAAAAGGAATACGACTCAAACACTGTTCGAAAAGCCTGAAGACCTTTCCAGATAACCTTG